>JBILBW010000127.1:0-7313 GCA_044353465.1 Rariglobus sp.
GCAGCCGGGCGACGTGTACGCCCCGGTGCGCGGGTTTGTCCAGGAACATGCCGAGCTCTTCGGCCATAACGCTAGCGCCCTCGCCGACAGCCGGGTGACCCGCGAGGATGTGACTACGCACAATGGCATGCGAACGGTGGTGTGGCAGCAGCAGGTGGACGGAATCCCGGTTTACAACACGGTGCTCAAGGCGAACCTCACCCGCGACGGTGCACTTGTGACCTTGGGCAGCCATTTCCTGAGCGATGCACCGGCTGCGACGGGCCTGGCCGCGACGCAACGCGCGGCTTTGGCAGCGCAGCCACCGGTGAACGCTCGCAAAGCGGTGTCTCTCGCGGCCGCCAACCTGGGGGACTCGGTCGCACCGGAGCAGGCCCGCGAGACGTCGCCGCCCGAGGGGGCTGAGCGCCGCCAGCGCTTTGCCGCCCCGCAAATTTCCGACACCCTCGCTCAACTGGCGTGGCTGCCAATGAGCGCGGACTCGGCGAAACTGACCTGGGACGTAACCCTGATGAGCCTCGAGCAGCGCGCTATGTTCCGCGTCCTGGTGGATGCGGTGACCGGTGACGTGCTCCTGCGCACTTCGCTCACCAACGACTTGAGCGATGCCTCCTTCCGCGTGCACGCCGACGCGACGACGAAAAAGCCCTTCGAAAGCCCCAACCCGATGTTGCCGGGCACCCCTACGCCCAGCGGCGCGCAGGCCGCCGAGGTGCCGCGCCAATTGGTGACGCTGCAATCGGTCAACCCCACGGCCTCCCCGAACGGGTGGATCAACGACGGGGTCTTCGAAACCCTCGGCAACAATGTGGACGCACACACCGACACGGATGCGGACAACGCCGCCGACCTCCCACGACCGACCTCGGGCACGCGAGTGTTTGATTTCCCACTCGACCTCACCCAGGAACCGAGCACCTATAAGGAAGCCTCAGTGGTGCAGCTGTTTTACCTCAACAACTGGATCCACGATCAGCTTTACAGCCTCGGCTTCACCGAAAGCGCGGGCAATTTCCAGGTAGACAATTTTGGGCGTGGCGGCCTGGGCAATGATTCCGTCCAAGCCGACGCGCAGGATGGCTTGGGCACAGACAACGCCAACATGTCCACCCCGGCCGACGGCAGTTCCCCGCGCATGCAAATGTACATTTTTACGGGTCCTACGCCGGATCGGGACGGGGATTTCGATGCGGTGATTGTGACCCACGAATACGTCCACGGCCTGAGCAACCGCCTGGTCGGCGGCGGGGTGGGAATCAGCGCCCTGGCAACGCGAGGCATAGGTGAAGGCTGGTCGGATTTCTACGGCCTTGCGCTGCTGGCCGACCCGACCTCCGACCCGAACGCGGTCTATCCCGGTGGTTCTTATGCGACCCGGGACCTCTGGGGGATGACGAGCAACTATTATTTCGGCATCCGGCGCTATCCGTATTCGACGGACATGGCGAAAAACCCGCTCACCTTTCGCGACATCGATCCAACCCAGGCCAGCCCTCACACGGGGGTCCCGCTAAGCCCACGATTCACCACTTCAAACGGCAACCCTTCTGCGGTCCACAATGTGGGCGAGGTGTGGTGTGTGACACTATGGGAGTGCCGGGCCAATTTGATCGCCAAATATGGCGGCGCAGCGGGCAACCAAAAAATCCTGCAGTTGGTGACGGACGGGATGAAGCTGAGCCCGGCAAATCCGAACCTGCTCCAAGCCCGCGATGCGATCATCAAGGCCGACCTCGTGAGCACGGGCGGCACCGATTCCCCTCTGCTATGGGCGGCCTTCGCTAAACGAGGAATGGGCGCGGAGGCGATTGCCCCAGCAAGCAGCACCACTACCGGCGTGGTGGAGTCCTTCGATTTGCCCGACGTGATGGTGGTAACACCCTCAAAGGCCCTAGCCGCGACCGGGACGGTGGGAGGGCCGTTCACCCCTGCCATCCAGACCTACACGCTGACCAACACCTCTACAACGGACCCGCTTTCGTGGACCGCCGCAGCCCAAGTCCGCTGGATGAGTGTCGCCCCTGCAGGAGGCACACTTGCTCCCGGTGCGACTACAACCGTTACGATGGCGATTAACTCCGCCGCCGCCGCACTGGAGAGCGGCAGCCACAGCGGGACGATCCTGTTCACCAACACCACCCGGTCCGTAAAATTCTCTCGCCAAATAAACCTCACCGTCGGCACGGGGGTGGATTATTTCACCGAACTCTTTTCCTCGGCGAATGACACCCAAAATCAAAGCTGGCTGTTCACACCGAACGGCTCGTCCAGCTTCTACGGCGTGCAGCGCACCGCTGCGGTATCTGTATTTCCGACCGACCCGACCGGTGGGGTGCCTCTGGTGCTGACCCCCGACAGTTTTGCGCAAGTGACGCCAAAAGAAGGTGCGACGGTGAAGCTCTACGGAACGATCTACCCCACGTTTTATGTAAGCACCAAAGGCTACGTGACCTTTAATACCGGGGATTACACATGGACGGAATCGCTGCAGAGCCACTTCAACCAACCCCGAATCGCGGCGTTGTTCGATGACCTAGATCCAACCCGCAGTGGCGGATCGGTTACCTGGAAGCAGCTCGCAGATCGCATCGCGGTGACCTACCAGAACGTCCTGCCCTTCAGCGGCAGCGGCCCGAACAGCTTTCAAATCGAGCTGTTCTTCGACGGGCGGGTTTGCATCACCTGCTTGGGCATCAGCAATCCAGGCGGGCTGATTGGTTTGTCGCAGGGCCTGGGCGTGCCGGCGAACTTTGTCGGCAGCAATTTCAGTGACTATGGCTCTAGCGTGAACCTACCGTTTCGCTTAGCGTTGCCCGAAGTTGCCACCGAGGGCAACGGCGTGCTGGTCGGACAAGGCGTGGTAACCCTTCCCGCCGTGCAGGGAACGGACGTAGTCGTGACGCTTACCTCCCTAAACACAGGCGAAGTGACGGTCCCGGCTTCAGTGACGATTCTGGCCGGGCAGTTGAGCGCTACGTTCGATGTGACGATCACGGATGACTCGATCATGGATGGGACTCAAACGGCCATCATCACCGCGACTGCTGACGGATTGAGTTCGGCGGCAGGAGCCATTTCGGTGCAGGACAATGATGGCAGCGCGACGCTCAGGGTCACGGCGCCCCCAAGTGCCACCGAAGGCGTGGGCACCGTCCAGGGAATGGTGACGATCAGCACTGCTCTCACCGTACCAGTAACGGTGGGGCTGAGTTGCAGCGACCCCACGGCGCTGCAGGTTCCCGTCGGGGTGGTGATTCCCGCAGGCCAGACCTCGGCTCCGTTTACGATTAGGGTCGTGGACGACCTCTCAATCGACGGGACGCAAACAGCGACGCTCACCGCGCATGTTCAGGGATGGAACGACGGCACCGCCTTGATCGCAGTCCTAGATAACGAAGTATCGGCCCTATCGGTCTCCGTTATGGACACTCTCACCGAAGGGGCGACAGGAACAGGCACGGTCAGTATTTCGGGACCGCTGCCGACTGCGCTGGTGGTTTCGCTTTTCTCCAACACCCCATCGCGGCTGAACGTACCACCGACGGTAAACCTCGCGGCGGGAAAGACGTCAGCGACCTTTACGCTCACCACCGTGAACAACACGCTGACCGATGGCAGCGCGGCTGCGCTGATTTCCGCTACGGCCACCGGGTTCACAAGTGCATCTGGGACGACGACCGTGCTGGATGATGACGTTGACCACTTTAGCTTCGTCACCGTGTCCTCGACGCAGACGCGCGGCGTACCGTTCCCGGTTACGATCATGGCCAAGGATGTGAACAATGTGACCATCACCAGTTACACGGCCTCCGCAGCACTTTCCGCCAGCGGTGCAGGAGGACTGGACTCCATCACCCCCGCGACCACAGGCGCATTCACCGCCGGGAGCTGGACGGGGAACGTGACGGTAAACACCTTCGACTCGAACGTGGTGCTGACCGTCAGCGACGGTGCCGGGCACACCGGAGCAAGCACTGCATTTAACGTGGGCGCCGGGCCGTTGCATCACTTTGCCTGGACTACGCAGCCCGCGTCACGTCCGGTGAATGTACCGATAATCGCCACGGTTACGGCGATGGATGCGGGCAATAACACCGTCACCAGCTTCACTGGTACCGCCGCGCTTAATTTCGTGGTGCAGGCCCCCCCCCGGGTGGTGGGCACCGGCACAGCAACAACGACAAAGTTGCCTATTAATACCTACTACCACGACCAGCGTTCACAGGTCATCTACCTGCAAAGCGAAATCGGGGCCGCCGGGACGATCAAAGGACTGTCGCTCAACGTCACCGCGCTACCGGGACAGACGATGAAAAACTGGACCATCCGGATTAAGCACACCTCACTTGCGAGTTATACATCAGCTGAATGGGAAAGCACGGGCTGGACTACGGTTTATCAGGCAAACCAGACCATCAGCGCCACCGGCCTGACTACCTTCACGCTCACGAAACCCTTTGTCTACGATGGGGTAAGCAATCTGATGGTGGATTTCAGCTTCAACAATAGTTCATACACCACCGAAGGGGGCGTCACCTTCACCACGGCGAACACGACGCGGACGATCCATTATTACACTGACAGCGGGTACGGAAATCCACTGACATGGTCGGGAACGATAAATCCTGCACCCGCGACGAGCACGATCCTGCCGAACTTGCAGCTGCAGATGGAACGGTCGATCCCCACCAGCCCGTCGGTGACGGGGAGTTTCACCGGCGGCACCTGGACTGGCGCGATCGCGGTCACGCAACTAGCAGCCTCTGTAAATCTGCTTGCCGACGATGGCGCCGGGCACACGGGCGTCAGCAATAACTTCGAGGTTGTTGCAAGCACCGACGCGAGCCTGGCCGGCCTCACCCCGAGCAGCGGCACGCTCGCTCCGGCGTTTTCCAACGGAACCCCGAATTACACCCACAGCGTGGCTAGCACCACCGCCACCATGACTGTCACTCCAGTCGCGACGAACGCTAACGCAACGATTGAGGTCCGCGTAAATGGGGGTTCCTATGCAGCCGTTGCTTCGGGAGCGCAGAGCGGTCCGCTCACCCTCAGCGTAGGCGCCAACACCGTCGAGGTGCGCGTGACCGCGCAGGACGCCGTGACGACCAAGACCTACCTCATTGCCACCACCCGTAGGACACCCTATCAAGATTGGGCCTTCGGACTCGGCCTGAGCGGCGCGGACCTCGATCCGAATGGGGATACCGACGCCGACGGGTTAAAGAACATCCAAGAATGGGCCTTTGGCACCAATTTGACCTCGGCGGTGGCTGCGGCCATCCAAGTGAACGCAGGAGTACTCCTCACGCACGGTACCCCCACGGTGCATCAGGTGCCGAACGGGCTTGATGGTGTTTCCCTCTTCGCGCTCTACGCTCGCCGCAAGGACGCCGCCTCGGTCGGGCTCACTTACACCGTAGAATTCAGCGATGACCTAACGACGTGGATCGTCAGCACCGGCACTCCGACGGTGATCGCCCAAGACAATCAAATCGAAGCCGTCATCGTACCCTTTCCCCCTGCCACGAGCAGTCCTACTAAGATGTTCTTTCGGGTCAGAGTCTCCGGCCAATGATTCGAGCAGGCCATCACGCCTGCATCATTCGGCTGGCGGCCCGCCCTGGTGGTTTTCTCTTCCCGCGGCAAACACAGCAATCCCTAGAGCCTGTCATGAACTCAAAGAGGTATAGAATTGAGGGAGAAAACCGAACCAAGACGAAGTTACCAGACTGATGTGAGTAACGAGGAGTGGGGTTTCGTGGCCCCTTATATATCGTTGATGAAGCAGGCTACGAGTCAGCGTAACCACCCGTCCAAAGAGTTGTTTAATGCGCTGAGGTGGATCGTTTACACAGGGATCCCAGGGAGATTGATACCGTATGATTCTACACCCTGGGCTGCGGCGCATCAACAGGTGCAGAGATGGATCAAGAGTAAAAGTCCGGCCGGAGACCCACTACCGCTGAGGGCGGTGTTGGGATAAAGTGGCTGGATGAAAATGATCACAGCAGATTTGGTGGTGGACGAAACCAAGCGGGACACGAAGGGGAGGCGAATTACGCCGAAGGAACGGCGCGAGGAGTTGCTAAATGAGTACGAGCAAAGCGGGCTGACACAGGCCGCCTTTGCGCGTCGTGCAGGGGTTAATTATCCGACATTTGCCTCGTGGGTACAGGGGCGGCGCGAGCGTGCCGCAGTGCCACTACGCCCACGTGATCCGATTCGCACGCAACAGCAGGTGCAATTTGCCGAAGTGAACCTGCCGCACCCGGCGCACTCAGCGTGACGCTGCCCCATAATTTGGTCGTGCACGGGACCGACGCGCTAGCTATAGCGGCGCTGGTCAAAGCGTTAAGCCGGGCCAAACCACCATACTCGGCTTTCCTCCGGCACTTAAAGTCTACCTGGCAACCGAGCCGGTGGACATGCGCAAACAGTTTAACGGACTGTGGACTCCCCGGCCGAAGACCGGATCAAGGAGGATCCGCGCCAAGGTGCGCTGTTTGTTTTCACCAACAAAAGCCGTCACCGGCTCAAAATACTCTACTGGGACGGCACGCGCGCGTGGGTTTTGGCCAAGCGCTTGGAGCAAGGTCGGTTCAGTTGCCCACGGGGAGGCAACGGGATAAACGCTCCCTCACCCCGGAGGCGTTAACCATGCTCTTGGCGGGCATCGACCTAAAAATGGCTGCTAAAAAAACGTGGTATGAGCGGGGCCTTGATAGGTGGCATATCATTTAAAATAAAATGCTTAAGTGCCAAAACTAGGTTCTTCGACAGTTTCAGTGGGTAGCGGGGAGGTTGAGGCGACCTGCCGTGAAGTAGAGCATGGCAATGAGGTTATCGACAGAACGGAAGCCACGGGCCTTACGCTTCACCGCCGAGAACACGCTATTAAGGCCTTCCATGAAGGCGTTAGTGGTACGATGAGTCCAGTGGGCGAGTATGGGCTCCTCGACGTTTCCGGTGGATTGCGAGGTAGAAAAACAGACCGCCGGAGTGTATCACAAGCCGAGCCGGAGCGCCGACACAGAGTTTGAAGACATGAAGACCTCATAGACTTCGTTGGTTCTGAAGCATTCGAACTCCCTTCCGTCTGGGTTACTTACTCCTTCCGCGTATTGATATTAACGATTTTTCCTGCTGCTGCGGATCGAACTCGGTGCTCTCTGTGTCGGCGTTGTTCCTTCGGCCGCCCACAGGGGCACCCGCCTCAGTCAGCCCCCGTTGGGGCCAATCCTGCTGGATAGGCCATCTTCGCGCTGCCGCGCTGCGTCCGGCTAGGCTCTGTGACACCCATCCGTTTCCTC
>JBILBW010000128.1:0-7288 GCA_044353465.1 Rariglobus sp.
CCCTTGACATCAAGGAACTCGACGCCCGCGATGGGCTTGAGGGTGCCGACCTTAAGGGTCTCGCCAACCTTCAGCTCGGTGACGTCCACCTCGATGACCGGAGGCAGGTCCTTGGGGAAGCAGCGCACGCGCAGGGCGTGGGCACCGATTTCCAACACGCCGTTCTGCTTGGTCACGCCGAAGGACTCGCCGGTGATGAGCAGGGGCACGCGGATTTCGAGCTTCTCGTCGGCCTTCACTTCTTGAAGGTCGAGATGAAGGTACTTGTCGGTGATCGGATCGCGCTGCACCTCTTGGAGGAAAGTGAGGGCCTTTGCGGTGCTGTCCTTGCGGTTGAGCTCGATGAGGAGCGCACGACCGGCGAGGGACTTGAGCAGGCGCACGAACTCAGGAGCGTCAACCGAGAGCGCCTCCGGGTTGGTGTGCTTACCGTAGACGATAGCAGGGATTTGGTTGGCCTTGCGCACGCGGCGCGAGGCAGAACGACCGGTTTGCGGACGGGCCGTGACGTTGAGGATCAGTTGTTGTTTGCTCATAGCTTCGTTCCCCCTGTTCCTCCGGAATTGAAGGCAGGCGTATTAGAAAAGAGCCCGAAGACACCCCATGCTCCGTGAGATGGCAAACAAAACTTTGGGAATGCGCCGGAAAACTCAAAACGAGCATTGACAACCCGCTCCGAGATATTGTTCTTCAATCCTCCTCCTTCGAGGTTCTTGCCTGGTAGCTCAGTGGCAGAGCAGGTGACTGTTAATCACTTGGTCGTAGGTTCGACCCCTACCCGGGCAGCCACTTTGGCCCCAGAGACTTAAAAAGTTTCTGGGGCTTTTTTGGGACCAGTTATTTTTCTGCTTGGCCACTTCTCGGCCCTGTTTCGAGTCCTCAGACCGACCTCTCGGGTCCATCGCCCCCGTGAAACCCTGATCCACCTAGGTAAAATCCGCCAATTATGGCCACAACCGCTCGATAACCTCGTCCGGTGCCGCCCGCCCCACTCAACTCCCTACCCCGCCAGCTCCGCATACAGGTACTTTGGACTCCCGCGAACACCCGGCCGATCTCCTCCGGCTTGCCGCCCAGGTCAGCCACCGCGTCGGTAATCGAATTATTTTACCTGATCCGCAACAGGGGCCGCAGCTGGGCCGGCTCCAGTTCCGTCACCCCTTCGTTGACGTAGTGGACCAAGACGAAATCCAAAAACGCCTGCTGCTTCGCGTTAAAATTCGAATTGATGTACACCCGCGCCTGCTCTGCCCGCTCCGCCCGCGTCACCGGGGGCAGCGCGCAAACCACGTAGGCCAGCACGTCGCACAGGTCGCTCTTATCGGCCTCCATTAGCTGCCTTGACGTGGTTAAACTCGCCCAAGGCAGACGCGACTTCGTTGTGCTATTGGCGGTTTTACCTCGGCGAGGGCTCGGGAATGGGCTGCGCCGCCGGGCGGGGCGTTGACTAGACGCGCCCCGCTCCTCGACCCAGCTGACAGCACGTCGTCGCACCGTTCGGCGCCCCTCGCGTCCGGCGCGAGGGGGGAATCGCATCATC
This sequence comes from Rariglobus sp., assembly GCA_044353465.1. Taxonomy (GTDB): domain Bacteria; phylum Verrucomicrobiota; class Verrucomicrobiia; order Opitutales; family Opitutaceae; genus Rariglobus. The sequence goes on from JBILBW010000128.1 coordinate 1,541, forward strand.
GCCCCCGGCGCAGAGTAGATCCGCACCCGGACTGCCGGCTTACGGCAGGTATTTGGCGATGTCGGGAATCTCCTTCTCCCGGCGGCCACCCAGGCGCAGCTGGAAATAGGGATCGATCTGGGGCTTCCAGTCGTCGTCCTCGTCCTCGGCGGCGTCCTTGCCCTTGCCCGCTTTTTTCTCCGGCTCGTCCTCGACCACCTCGACGCCGTCCTCATCCTCGGTGCCAAACTCGACGCCTTCCAGGTCCAGGCCGGTCCACTCGTCGATGTCGAAAACGTGCGACATGCGCCGGGCCTGCGGCTCGAGCACGAGCGGCGGGTTTTTCACCCGGCCGGCTTTGACGATCTCAAACAGGCAGGGATAACACAGGTCCTTAAAGCGGAGCTGGAACTCGGACATCCACTTGTTGGCCACGCCCTCGCGCTGGCTGAGCAGGGCCACATCGGAAAAATGAATACAGGCCTCATACCAGGCGATCAGCGCCGGGTGTTGCTCGGCCAGGCGGCAGTTCACCACCGTGATCACGCGGCCGACTTCGGCCTGCACGGCAGGCACCCATTTCTGCAGGGCTTCCAGCTGGTCGACCGGGTTTTGGCGGCCGTCGGTGACAAAAAACACGTGGGTGGCATCAGGCGCCAGGGCGGCGTCGATCACGCCCTCGCGCCAGGTCCAGCGGGCGAGCCCGGGCAGTTGGGCGTCGCGCGGGTCGGCCGGCTCGGCGGTGGACAACAGCAAGGCGGGGCGCGCGCCCTCGGGCAAACCGGCGTCAATCAGGTCGGCGAGCACCTCGCGGCGGCCGGAGCCGGGAGCGCCGAGCAGGATGTAAACCAGGGGAGTTTCAGCAGGCATAACGGGTACGGAAGCGGGTCGGCGCGCCGGTAGCGGGCGCGTGTTTTGGGTGAATCAAACGGGAAACGCGAAGGAGCGGTTTTGCGCGTTCTGGCGCATCGCGTGATCGAGCAGAACAAGGGCGGCCATCGCCTCGACGATGACCACCGCGCGCGGCACCACGCAGGGATCATGGCGACCTTTGCCCATGAGCTCGGTGGGCTGGCCGCCCAAGTCCACGGTTTGCTGGGCTTGCAGGATGGTTGCGGTGGGCTTGAAGGCCACGCGGAAGACGATCTCCTCGCCGTTGCTGATGCCGCCCTGGACCCCGCCGGAGCGATTGGTCGCGGTGCGCACCCGGCCGTCGCGGCTTTCAAACCGGTCGTTGTGCTCGGAGCCCTTGAGCAGCGAACCGTCGAAGCCGCTGCCGATTTCAAAACCCTTGGTGGCGGGCAGCGACAACATCGCCTTGGCCAGATCGGCCTCCAGCCGGTCAAACACCGGCTCGCCCAGGCCCGCCGGCACGTTGCGAATGCGGCACTCGATCACCCCGCCCACCGAGTCGCCCTGGCTGCGCACCTCCTTGATGCGGGCGATCATCGCAGCGGCCGTTTGCGGGTGCGGGCAACGCACTGCGGTCGCCTCGACCTCGGCGAGGGTCGGGAACTCGCTCAACGCGCCCGCGGGCACCGCGAGGTCGTGGACGCGCGTAACAAAGGCGCGGGTCTCGACCCCGTAGGCCAGGGCGAGGATTTTGCGGGCCAAGGCACCGGCCGCCACGCGGGCGATGGTCTCGCGCGCCGAGCTGCGCCCGCCGCCGTTGGGGTCGCGCAGGCCGAACTTGGCCTGGTAGGTGAAATCCGCGTGCGAGGGGCGGAAGGCCTGCTTCATCTCGCTGTAGGCGCTGGAGCGCTGGTCGGTGTTGCGCACCAGAAGCCCGATGGGCGTCCCAGTGGTTTTGCCCTCGTAGACGCCCGACAAAATCTCGACCACGTCGGCCTCCTTGCGCGGAGTGCTGATATCACTCTGGCCCGGGCGGCGCCGGTCGAGCTCGGCTTGGATCTCCTCCACGCTGATGGGAAGGGAAGGCGGGCAGCCGTCGATGACCACGCCAATGCCGGGACCGTGGCTTTCGCCCCAGGTGGTGATACGGAAAAGATGGCCGAAGCTATTGGGCATGAAAAAGCCTCACGGTTGGGGCGCGGTTCGACTCCCGCAAGTTTCAAAAACACCGCCATAGCCAAGAATCCCCCCACGCCAAAGCCGCGCGATAACTCCATTTACAAGCCCGCCTCCTTCGCCTCTGCTCTGGCACTTAGCCCCGTCGCCCTGCACCTTTTATATGCGCTTCTCCAGCCCGCTTGTCCTCGCCGGTCTCTGTCTAACGCCCGCCGCCCTGATCGCGCAGATACCCGACATCCCCTCCACCACGATTCCAGCCGTGAGTGCCCCGGAGGAAATGATCGACTCGCTGCGCCTGCGCGACGCCCCGCTCGACCTGATCATTGACCGCTTGGAGGTGTGGACCGGACGCATCGTCCTGCGCCCGCAAGCCCTGCCGGCCACCGCCATCTCCCTGAACATCCCCAGCCCCGTCACCAAGGCCGAAGCCATCCAAGCGCTCGTTTCGGTAATGGCGCTCAACAACATCGGCGTGGTCGAGATGGGCGACAAGTACCTGAAGGTCGTCGAACTCGCCAACAAGACCCGCACCGAGGCCCCCGAGTTGCTCACCGAGTCCACCCTCAACCTGCCCACCAGCGGCCGGGTCGCCTCAAAGATCTTCGAACTCAAAAACCTCAAAGCTCAGGAGTTCGTCCCCCAACTCAACACCCTGCTCAACGTCCAGCTCGGCGGCGCCATCCTGTTTAACAACACCAACGCGTTCCTCGTCACCGACTCGATTTCCAACCTGCAACGGGTCGAGCAACTCCTGGCCACGCTGGACCGTCCGGCCTCCACCGATTTCGCCCCCAAGTTCTACGCCCTGCACTTCGCCAAGGCCAGCGACCTGGCCGGCCGCGTGAAGCAGATGCTGCAAAACCCCGGCCAACAGGCCCTCGGCAACTCCCTCTCGCTCTCCGCCGACGACCGCACCAACCAACTCGTGCTCATCGCCGATGCGCGCCAGTACCCCTTCTTCGACGAACTGATCGCCAAGCTCGACGTCAAAGCCGATCCCAACACGCGCAACGAGGTCATTTCGCTCAAACACGCCACCTCCAAGGACGTCGCCACCCTACTCACCACCATCGTCACCGGCCAGACCGGAGCCGCCGCCAAGGCCAACGGCGGAGCCGCCAAGCCCCAAGCCGCCTTGGGCAACACCAGCCCCTTTAATCCCGCCACCCCGGCACCCGGCGCACCCGTCGCCACCGGCGCCCCGGCCGCCAAGACCCCAGCCCCCGCCACCGACGCACCGGGCGATTCCGACACCCAGTTCAGCAGCCTGCTCACCATCACCTCCGACGACCGCAGCAACTCCGTGGTCGTCAGCGGCACCGGCGACGACATCCGTCTGATCCGCGAGCTTGTGGACAAAATCGACGTCGTGCTCGCCCAGGTTCGCGTTGAGGTGGTCATCGCTGAAGTTACCCTCACCGACACCGACAAGAGCGGCATCAGCAAGCTCGGCCTCACCGTGGGCAAATCAGGCAGCACCATTCAGCCCACCAAGTTTTCGGGCAGTGTTGCCGGCTGGGACGTGTCCAACGGCGTCGTCAACCCCCTCGCCTTCGACGCCGCCATGAACAGCGACTCCATGGGCAGCAAGAGCGAGGTAAAGGTGCTCTCTGCGCCCACCATAGTCACCGCCCACAACAAGGAAGCCCAGATCATCGTGGGCGAATCCCGCCCGATCATCACCGGTTCCACCGCCACGCCCAACTCCGGCACCGGCGGCGGCAACACCACCAGTTCCACCGTCACCTACAAAGACATCGCCATCGACCTGAAAGTCACCCCGCTGATAGGTGAAGACGGCACCATCCAGCTCACCATCGACCAGCAGGTAAATGACATCGTCGAAAGCGTGATAGTCGATGGTAACACCCAGCCCGTCATCGGACGCCGGCAAGCCAAGTCCACCATCAGCGTGCGCGACGGCGAGATGATCGTGCTCGGCGGCCTCCAGCGCACCAAAAAGGAGAAATCCCGCGGCAAGCTCGGCTTCATTTTCGAGATTCCCCTACTCAGCCAGTTGCTCGGCTCCCGCAAAAAGGTGGACTCGCGCACCGAGCTGCTGCTCTTCATCCGCCCCCACGTGCTTGCCCCCTCAATCGGCACCTCCCAGGCCCAGTCCGAGATCGAACGGCAGTCCAACAAGGACCAGATCCAGACCCACCTCGACGGCACGCCGTTTAACCCGCCGCCCGCCCCCACGCCGGCCCCGGCCGAAAAGCCCGCCCCCGGCACCAAGAAAAAACGCTAAGCCGCGGCCGCCATGAGTGACTCCCCGAACTTAGCCGCACCCGCGCCGACGAGCGACCGCCCGCATCCGTCAGCTAGCCTGGGCGCGGATTCACTTCTGCCCGTGGCTTTGGCCGAGCGCATCTCCGATGCCCAACTCCAGGCGATCGCCGAGGCTCCTCGCGACCAGCGGATCAAACTGCTCGCCACGGCCCTGGCACTCGACGAGGCAAAAGCCCTTGCCGCCCTCAGCGTCGCCACCGGCCTCGGCGTCGCCAGCAACCTCGAAGCCGATCCTGAGTGCCTCGGTTTGCTGCCCGCGCGCTTGGTCCACGACTACCAACTCGTCCCGATCCGTTTCTCCCCCGCTCCCGCCCCTAGCTCCCCGCTCCCAGCTCCCAGCTCCCAGCTCCACGCTCCCAGCTCCCCGCTCCTAGCTCCTAGCTCCCAGCTCCCAGCTCCTAGCTCTCCGCTCCCAGCTCCCAGCTCCCCGCTCCACTTGGCCACCCCATGGCCGCCCGACGGCGTCATGGCCGACTGGATTCGCACCTTCACCCCGCGCCCGCTGGTCTGGCACCTCGGCGTTCCGGAAAAAATCCACCACCTGATCCTCCAGCACTTCGGCGTGGGCTCCGGCAGCCTCGAAGACGGCGACGAGTCCTACATCGCCCCGGAGACCCTCGCCGCAGCCGACTCCGACGTCGACGAAGAGGCCGCGGTGGTGCGCTTTGTTACCGATGTGATTTCCCAGGCGGTCGCCGACGAGGCTACCGACATCCATTTCGAGCCGCAGGAAACACAGCTTACCATCCGGTACCGGGTGGACGGCTTGTTGGTTCAAGTGCCCGTGCCCGAAAACCTCCGCCGCTTCCAGGACGCGATCATCTCGCGCCTGAAGATCATGGCGAAGCTCAACATCTCGGAAAAACGCCTGCCCCAGGACGGCCGCATCAACTTCCGCTCCGGCGCCACCATTCTCGACATCCGTGTCGCCACCGCGCCCACCATCTACGCCGAGTCGGTTTCCCTGCGTTTGCTCAACCAAAAGAAAGAGGCCTACACCATGGACCGCCTCGGCATGAGCCCCGACGAGCAGGCCCAGATCAACCACGTCCTCGAATACCCCCACGGCATCATCCTGGTCACCGGTCCGACCGGCTCGGGTAAATCCACCTCGCTCAACGCCTTTTTGCGCAAGATCAACTCCACCGACCTGCGCATCATCACCGTCGAAGACCCGATCGAATACGAAGTCCCCGGTGTTAACCAGATTCAGATCCGCTCCGAGATCGGCCTGACCTTCGCGAGCGCGCTGCGCAGCATTCTACGCCAAGACCCCGACGTGATCATGGTCGGTGAAATCCGCGACCGTGACACCGCCGACATCGCCATCCGCGCCTCGCTCACCGGCCACTTGGTGTTTTCCACCCTCCACACCAACGACGCGCCGGGCGCGATCACCCGCTTGATCGACATGGGCATCGAGCCCTTTTTGGTGGCCTCGGCGATCGA
>JBILBW010000129.1:0-7223 GCA_044353465.1 Rariglobus sp.
CGCCAACAGCACGCCGTTGCGATTCACCACTTCGCGCTGGTGGGTGAAATAGATCGAGGGGATGTCGAGTTTCTCGCGGGCGATGTACTGCCAGACGTCCATCTCGGTCCAATTGGAGAGCGGGAACACGCGGAAGTGTTCGCCCTGGTTTTTGCGGCCGTTAAACAGGTTCCACAGCTCGGGGCGCTGGTTCTTCGGGTCCCACTGGCCGAACTCGTCGCGGTGGGAGAAAAACCGCTCTTTGGCGCGGGCCTTTTCCTCGTCGCGGCGGGCGCCACCCAGGCAGGCGTCGTAGCGGAATTCCTCGATCGTATCGAGCAAGGTCACCGTCTGCAGGCCGTTGCGCGAGGGGTTCGGGCCTTTCTCCTCTTGGCAGCGGCCCGCTTTAATCGAATCGGCGACATAGCGCACCACCAGGCGGCTGCCGGTGTCCTTGGCCAGCCAATCACGGAAGGCGATCGTCTCCTCGAAGTTGTGCCCGGTGTCCACGTGCACGAGGGGGAAGGGGATCTTGGCCGGGGCAAACGCCTTCTGGGCGAGGCGCACCATGACGATGGAATCTTTGCCGCCGGAGAACAACAGGGCGGGACGTTCAAACTGCGCGGCGACTTCGCGCATGATGAAAATGGCCTCGTGTTCGAGCTGGGCGAGATGCGTAAGGTTGTAGGAACTCATAGCGGTTTATTTAAAAAGTGATGTGGTTCAAAACGATGGCGTGTAACTGGTTGAGCGAGTCACTGGCGGTGCCCGCCTCGGTGTCGATCACCCGCGCGTCGGGGTCCTCGGGCAACGGCGGCTCGAAGGCCGAGTCGCGGCCGGTGAATTGCTGCACCGTGCCCGCGCGGGCTTTGGCGTAAAGCCCTTTGGGGTCGCGCGCCGCGCAGGTGTCGAACGAGGCGGCCACGTAGACTTCGGAAAAATCCTCCGCCCCGATGATCGTGCGGGCCAGTTGGCGGTGGGCGCGCTGCGGGGTGATAAACGCCGCGATCACCACCACCCCGGCCTGGACAAACAGCTTGGCCACCTCGGCGATGCGGCGGATGTTTTCCGCCCGATCCGCGTCGGTGAACCCGAGGTCGCGGTTGAGCCCGGTGCGGACGTTGTCGCCATCGAGCAAATGGGTGGTGACCCCCTCGGCATGGAGGCGGCGCTCCAAGGCGATGGCGAGGGTGCTCTTCCCTGAACCGGACAATCCGTAGAGCCAAATCACCCGGCCGCGCTGGCGTAGCTTGGCCTCTTTGTCCGCCCGTCCGAGGACGCGGTCGAAAATGGGGTAGAGGTTGTCGGACGGGATGGCGGCCATAAGTTTAGTAAACTGATGAACTTTTATAGGTAGCAGGAGTGGCGCAAGCGAAAAGCCTGCGGACGTGGCTAAATCAGGGTTTAAACCGTTGCTCTTCAGGAAGCTTTAATTCCGCCTCCAGTTCGCGGATTCGTTCCAGCACCAGCGGAGCCATGGCGGATTCGACCGTGAACGCGCTGATGCCGCGGGCCGGATCGGCGGTTTTGGGCAGCTTTGCGTAGGTGTCTTTCAGCCAGGCGCAGGCCTCGGCGGGACGGCCCAGTTTGCGCAGCAGTTCGGCATAAATACGCCCGGCGTAAAAGGGCCCGTCGGGGCGGAGGGCGGCGCGCCGGTAGGCTTCGGCCGCACGGGCTTTGTCCTTGAGTCGGTTGAGGTAAACATTGGCGACTTCCACGTGCAGGAGCGCGGCGTCCGGATGGTGGTTAAATGCGTCCTCAAGGTAATGCAGGGCGATTGCCGCCTGCTCCTCGTCGATGCGGCGCTGCGTGGCCAGGGGGACGGCGTTGTAGCCCCCGGCGTCGACGATGCGCCAATTGGGCATGTCGTAGGCGATCATCCGCGAGCCGTTCAACCAGAAATACAGGGGGCGCGGATCGATTGCGGTGACCAACTTGATGTAGGTCTGCGTGGCCGGCAAGTCGCGGTCCTCCCAGACCGAGTTGGTCTGGATCCAAAAAAGGTCCGCCACGATTGCCCGAAAGCCGCCGAGAAGGCCGACGGTAACGCCTTGACCGAGAGCGCCCTGAAGCGAATCGAGTTTCAGGGCCGGTTGCTGGGCGCGCACCCATTCCCATGCAGGCGCCTCCAGCGGGCGCACCACCACGCCGGTCACCGCCAACGCGGCGACGACCAGGCTCCCGGTTAACAGCGGGCGAAGGCGCGCGAGGTTAAATTTCACGTTGGCTGAAACTGTAAACCGCCAGGCCGCCAAACACCGCGATGTAAGCGAGCGCGTAGCCGCCGACCCGCAGGAACACCAATGAGTCGATTCCGTGGCCGATACCGATTTGGTCGGCCAAGTTAAAAACCTGGAAGTTGGGAAACACGTAGCTGAGACCTTGCACCAGCAGGCGCAGGGGCAGGACGCTCACCTGGCTGTAGGCATCGCGCGCCAGGTACTGCAGGTGGCAGATCACCAGGATAAAAAACCCCATCACCACGGTGTAGAGATTGGTGTTGGAGAAACTCGCCACCAGTAGGGTGATGGCCGCGAGCACGCCGAATTTCAGCCATTGCAGCACGCCCATCATCACCAGGTCGCCGTAATGAATCAGCCGGCCCGACTCAAACGCCTCCGGGTTGGCGGCCATCAGCGTGCTCTCGCGGTTATAGAGCAGCACCAGCAGCAGGCCGGTGGTCAGCGCGCAAAACACCCCGACTACCGCGAACACGCCCAAGAGTTTCCCGAAAATGAACTCGGTGCGCCAAATCGGCTTGGCCAGCAGGGTCAACGCGGTGCGGTTTTCGATCTCGCTAAAAAACAGCTGGGCGGTGGCGGCGATCGTCAGGGTGGAGCCAAAAAACACCATCGAGCCGAAGCCGAAATCGGCGATGAATTTCAACTCCGAGGAGCCGAAGTTGAACTCACGAAACAGCTGGGCGCTGGCCACCAGCGCGACCGCCAGCAGCAGCAGGAAGTTAAACAGCTTTTGGCGCACGGCCTCCAAAAAGGTGTTGCTGGCCACGATGCCGAGGCGACCGAACGAAAACGGAACGGGGCGGGCGACGTTGCTCATGCTGGGCCTCCGTCCTTGGGCGCTCGGGCGACCTTGCTCAAAAAGAGTTGGTCGAGGCGGGTGCGCGGCTGCTCTACGGCGGTGAGGGTGTGTCCGCGTGCCGCCAGCCAACCCTGCAATTCCGCCAGTTCCGCCGGGGGCAGCGCGTCCACCAGCAGCGCCTGCTGATCCTGCCGGCCGACCAGATCCGGGACCGCCCCTTCAAGAATGAGTTTGCCGCGATCGAGGATGGCGACACGGTCGCAGATGTCCTCGATCTGCGCCAACAGGTGCGAGGTGATCAGCACGGTTTTACCCTGGGTTTTTAGTTTGAGAATGAGTTCGGAAATCTCCGCCGAACCGACCGGATCCACGCCGGCGGTGGGTTCGTCCAAAATGATCAACCGCGGGTCATGCACGAGCGCTTGGGCCAGCCCGATGCGTTGCAACATGCCCTTTGAATAAGTGCCCACCCGGCGATGGGCGGCGGCGCTCAGCCCGACCCAGTCGATGACCTCGCGCACCCGTTCGGCGAGCCGGGCCTTGGGCACGCCGCAAATCCGCCCGTAAAAGCGCACCAATTCGGTGCCGCTCAAGTAGCGGTAAAAATAGGGTGCTTCGGGGAGGTAACCGACATTGAGGCGCGAATCGACCCGGCCGCTGGGCACGCCAAAGACCTGGCAGTCGCCCGCGGTGGGATCGAGCAAGCCGAGGATGATCTTAATGGTGGTGCTTTTACCTGAGCCATTGGGGCCAAGCAGCCCGAAAACCTGCCCTTCGGGCACGGAAAGCGTGAGGTGGTCGACTGCGCGCAGTTTTATCCCGCGCAGGTTCAGGGCGAAGTCCTTAGTCAGGCCGGAGATGGCGATGGCGGGGCAGGGCAGGGGAGCGGTCATTGAATGCGGAAGTCCTGAAACTGGGACGGGCCAAGGGAGGAGCGGCGTTCGACCTTGCGGATGTAGCCGTGCATGCGCTCCTCGAGGACGGCCAGGAAGGCGTTGATCTCCTTGGGGGCGCCCTCGACTTCGAGCAGCACGCGGCCGTCAGCTAAGTTGCTCACGCGCCCGGTCAGCTCAAATTCCTTGGCCACAGACAGCGTTGTGTAGCGAAAGCCCACGCCCTGGACGTGACCTGAGTAAAAAACCGTTTCGTGATTAACCTCAGCCATGAAAAGAAGACTAAAAATAGCGGGGCGCCCCGAGCGAATTCAACCTGCAAAGTGTGCCGAACGAAATTCACCGTCACACGCAACGCCCACGCCGTCCGTTGCGGAGCACCGAGCTCACGCTCGGCCGCCTCAAGCAAACGGAATTTGCGTTGCGTTTTTGGACCTTTGGAACAGCCTTCAAATCCATGGTCCTCGGACCCCCATCACATGAGTAAATACGAATCCAACGGCCCCTCCGACAACGACTGGGAAGATCGTGGTGAGCTCGCCTGGAATGAATTCGACTGGGAAAAATACCTCCGCGCTCAAGACGAAGTGATTCACCGTTACCTCGCATTTTACGAACAGCTTAAGGGCAAGGAAGATCGGATTGATGAAACCGCCCATTTGATGGGTTGGGATGAAGATGCATGGAGTTCGGACATTTCAGATAACGAAGATGGCGAACTCGATGAGGACGGTGATGAGCCCGTATCTGGCGGCGAGCTCGACGACGGTCCGGACGATCCCTACACCCTGCACAAAAATCCGATTTTTATCTCCACCAAGGCAATTTACCTTAGTTTGAAACGCCACTGGGAGCAGATCGCTCATACCGGTGCCAAAGTTCCCCAAGCCTTGGCGATCGACGTGCACACCTCGATTTACCGGGGTGAGGAGCAGGCTATGTTGGCCATTCAAGCGCTCGACTTTGGTGACTACGCTTTAGCCATCAGTCTTTTTAAACGCTCTTTGGCCGAGCTGAATCGAACCTTCGCCTTTTTAAACACACCTGCGGCAGCCAAGTCGGCTGCGGTGGTCAAGTTCAAGGCGGATGCCCAGCCCCGGCTGTTTGACCTTCGCGAGATTTGGCTGCGGGTCATGGGTGAGTGTCGCGATGAACTGGAGCGACCCGCCGACGACGAAAACTAAGTTTGGGAAGTGATCCAAGGGGGGGATCATCTCCGACCTGCCAGGGTAAACGGATGGGATTTGCAGGGCCCGAGTAGTGCTTCAGTAGTCTGAGGCCATCGCGTGGGTTTCGCTTAAACCAAAAACCATGGCCATTGGGCATGCTTTCGGGACGTTTAACCGGTGTTCCGGCAGCCATGGATCTGTCGGGAGCAGCCCCCGACTTGTCCAAATAACCGTTTTACATATCTTTGCGAATTGGTCGCAGTTTAGTTTTAGGTAGGTGCAAAGTGTCCGTCGTGAGGCAAGAGGCGGTTCGCGCGTCTGTTGCGCCAAAAATGGTTTCGACGCAGGGCAGAGCCTAATCGCTGGACTGGCTCCAGAACGGGGCAGGGGCGCTAGAAGCGGCATTGGCATTTGCGGCGGATCAACCAATTGCGCATCCACTCGGCTTTGTTTGATCCGATTTCGCTTTCAAAAGCATAATAACTAGGAGGCGAGCCAAGGGAAAAAGCTAAGGCTGCGGAAGCGATTGGAGACGGCGTAGAGTTCCTCCAGCTGGATTTTTACCCGAACTTCAACATCGGCAAGGGTGGCAAAGAGCGGGTTGGCAAAGCCCTTTTGCCGAGTTTCGTCCCAGATGTGTTCGCGCGAATTACATTCGGGGCAATAGAGATGAAGATGTCAGGGAGGAAGTCGCACGCACCGGCAAGCACCGCGCCTTGTGCCAACCCGGGCCATCAAGTACGAGCAAGAGCTTGCTCATCAGGCCAGGCATCGAGCAGGTCTAGCAGGAATAAAGACAGGGTGGCGGTGTTGCACTTGGGGGAAATCTGGGCTGGGGGTAACGCGTCTAAAGCTCGCATCAAAACGGCTTGGATGGGCCGTTGCTCTGCAATGTCCTTGGCTCGGCGAAGCAAGACCCTAATCCGCCCGGCGGTATCCGCCGGAAAATCATTAGATGGGCGCATAAAAAATCCTTCTAGGGCTTCCCCAGAAGGCATTGTTATTATATTTTTGAATGCGAAATGGTCTTGGCGTTTAGGCGCTTATCCCATTTTTCGAACGCGCTCTGGGCCGTGCCAGATGGGGGGGGGGGGCACTGATGGTTGCTTCGATATCGGTCAGGGTGACGTAATGAATGTTGCCGATGCGGTCCCCGATCAGATCGGCTAACTTTTCGATCGGGTTAAGTTCAGGGTTATAGGGAGGCAGCGAGATAATGGGTACGTTAAGGGGAAGCTGATCGAGCGAGGTGTCGGTGTTTTGATGGAAACCAGCTTGATCCCAGATGATCACGTGGACGGCGTCGGGATGGCGGGTGCTCATTTGGCGAAGGAAGGCGTTGCTCATGTCCAGACTGACTCCATCAGCTCGAGGAGATCGTCGCCTCTTTAACCAACGGCTTTGATCAGGTGGTGAAGACCTCGGCCAACCGCCGCTCGAATGCGCTGGCCGACGAAATCCTCGGCGGCCTCGTTGATCGCGAGGTCTTCACCCATCCCTTCGCCGAGCGCGCCCTCTTCCTACCGGGCCTCGACAAAGTCACCTTGGCTGACTGCCAGGCAGCGCTCCGTCGCGCGTTCGCCGCGACTGGCCATTTTGCCATGGTGAGGGGAAACACCACCATCCCCGGCGAGGCCAATGCGATTATTGCCGCCGCCTTTGAAAAATCCCACGCCACCGCCGTCGGCGCGCCCGCCGCTCAGGCCGAGTCCGTCTGGGCTTACGCCAACTGGGGCGTGCCCGGGAAGGTGGTGCAGCGCGAGCATGTCGCCGACCTCGACGTGGAGCTGGTGAGTTTTGCCAACGGCGTGAAACTGAACATTAAGAAAACCGACTTCGAGGCCGGCGGCATCCGCACCGGCGTGCGCGTGGGCAGCGGCACCATCACCGAGCCGGTCGGTCAGCGCGGTTTGGCTGCGCTTGCCGGAGGCACGTTTGGCGCCGGCGGTCTGGGCAAGCACAGCGTCGATGATCTTCTCCGGTTGCTTGGCCGGCAAAAATGTCGGCGCGGAGTTCCAGCCGGACAGCGATGCCTTTAATTTAGTCGGCACTGAATAATTCATAAACACCTTACTAATAATTACTTGAGGTTTTTAGTGGGCCCTATTTTCCTGGCTAAGTTTAACCAAACCAACAAAAA
>JBILBW010000130.1:0-7216 GCA_044353465.1 Rariglobus sp.
ACGGCGTGCGTTGCCACCGCGTGTGCAAACCGGGCGATGTCCTCACGCTGACCCTGAAACCGAAACGCCTCAAGGAGCCGCTGGCGGTTTACACGGGAAGCATTCGCGTGGGTCAGGAAAAGGCGATCAGCGCCGAGGAAATCACCCTGACCTTCGGCATCGTCGATGCCCCGGCGCCCGAGCCCACGCCGGTGCCCGCAGCCCCGACCACCGAGTCAGCGACGACCGCGCCGACAGCTTGAGCGGGCAAAACCTCCCGCCCCGGGCGCCCCGTTTGGCGCCCGGCCCTAAAGCGCTGCACAGGATTTCTTAAATTACCATGCCTCGCATCTTCATCACCGGATTGGGTTTTATCACCAGCATCGGCAACAGCTCGGCGGTCGTTGAGCAGAGCCTGCGCGAACTCCGGCATGGATTTGAGCGCCACCCCGCGTTTGCCAGCGATAGTATCCCGGTCAAAGTCGCCGCCCCAGTGCGTGAGTTCAAAACCGACGCCGAGGACCCCGAGGACTGGACGATTCCCGCGGCCTACGCCGTCAAACGGGAGCAACTCCGCAGCCTGAGCCCCAATGCACTCTACGCGGCCTGCGCGATGCAACAGGCCATTGCCGACGCCAAACTCGCGCCCGAAGACGTCTCCAACGACGACACCGGACTCTACGCGGCCTCGGCAGGTTCACCCGGGATGTTGGCGCGTCAGGTCAACCGCATGCACCAGCAGGGGGTGATGCGGTGCCCCCCTCTCGGCATCGTGGCGAGCATCGCCGGTACGGTGCAGTTCAACCTAGTTGCGCAATTTAAAATCAAAGGAGCGTCCACCGGCTTCACCTCGGCGTGCGCCGCCTCGGCGCACGCGATGGGCTTCGCGATTGATGAAATCGCCCTCGGCCGCCAGCAGCGCATGTTCGTGGTCGGGGCCGAAGATGGCAACGTGGAGACGATCCTACCGTTTGCCGGCATGCGCGCCCTCTCCCCCAACCCCGACCCTGCAACCGCTTCCCGCCCGTTTGATAAAAAACGCGACGGTTTTGTCGGTACGGGTGGCGCCACCATGCTGGTCTTGGAAAGCGAAGCCGAAGTCCTCCGCCGCGGAGTCACGCCCTACGCCGAAGTGCTCGGCTGGGGCCAGGCCTCCGACGGCCACAATGTCGCCATTCCCCATCCCGACGGCGCCGGCCTGACTGCGGCCATGCGCAAGGCGCTCAAAGCCACCGGCATCACCCCGGCCGAGGTCGACCACATCAACGCCCACGGCACCTCGACGCCGATGGGTGACGCCGCCGAGTGCAAAGCGGTCCGCACGGTGTTTGGCGAACACGCCACGCGCCTCGCGATGAGCAGCACCAAGGCGCTCACCGGCCACGGCCTTTCTTTAGCGGGCGCGATGGAGGCAGGCTTCTGCGCCTTGGCGCTCAAACGCGGCTTCATCCCCGGTTCGGCCCACATCAGCGAACTCGACCCAGCTTGTGCCGGCATAAATATCCCCCGCACCACCCTGACAGAACAGCCAAGGATCGTACTCAACAACAGCAGCGGTTTCGGCGGGGCCAACGTCTGCGTGGTGCTCAAGCAGGTGGGCTAACCCGCCCAGCGCCCCCACCGCGTGACGCCTTCGCAAGTTAACCAGGCGCCGCCTTCCCGGCGGATTGCGGTCCCCGTCCCCGCCGCCGAGAGCGGGCCGAAGCGAGCCACTGCGGCCGCGCCGGCCATCGCCTATATTTTCACCACCTTCCCCAAGGCGACGGAGACGTTTCTCCAGCGCGAGGTAACGAGCCTGCAGGCGCTGGGCGTCAACCTACGGTTGTACTCCATGTGGGGCGGCGGCGGCAGTTTTAATGGCCTGCCCGTGACCCGGTTTCCCAAGTGGAAACTTCTGACTCTGGCGATCTGGCTACCTTGGCTGGCCGCGAGCCGCCCCCGGGTTATAGCCGAACTGGCCCACGGCCTGGCCACCCGCCGTCCGGCCTCGGCGCTCAATTTTTTTGAAAACCTGCTCGGCCTTGGTTTCGGGCTGGTTTACGCGCGCCATTTCCGCCGCGAACCACCCGCCCACCTTCACGCCGTCTGGGGCGGGGCTCCGGCGGCGAGCGCCTGGCTGCTCCACCGGCTCGACGGCCACCCCTTCAGCGGGGCGGGCCACGCCTATGACCTTTACCAAAACGGTGGCGACCGCTGGTTGGGCGAAAAGCTCGCCCCCGCCCTATGGACCCACACCTCGACCGACATGGGACGTCGCACCCTGCTGGCCAAGGGCCTAAGCGATGAAAAAATCCACGTCATCCGCCGGGGTTTGACGGTTTTACCCCCGCTCAAACCGCTGCGCCCCGACCGCGGCCAAACTGCGCTGCGCCTGCTTTGCGTCGCCCGACTGGTTCCCAAAAAAGGACTCGACCACCAACTGCGCATTTACGCCGCGCTCCGGGCAGCGGGCCTGCCTTTTTCCGCACGCATCGCCGGCGAGGGTCCGCTGCGCGCAGCCCTGGAGGCGCAGGTCCGCGCGTTGGACCTCACCCGCGAAGTCACCTTTCTCGGCCATCGCCCGCAGGCTGAAATCACCACGCAGCTGGCGTGGGCCGATGTCCTGCTTCACACCGGGGTGGTGGCCGCCGATGGCGACCGCGATGGTTTGCCCAACGTGATCCCCGAGGCTATGAGCGCCGGCGTGCTGGTGGTGACATCGCCGGCCGCAGCCACCACCGAAGCCATCACCGATGGCCTGACCGGCCGAGTGTGCCCGGTCGAAGTACCCGCCCGCTGGGTCGAGGCGCTGAGCGCCCTGCGCCACGACGGCGAACCAGGGCAGGTCGGCGGCGCCGGCCACATGCAAAAGGCCGCCCACGCGTGGGTGGAATCAAACTTCAACGCCCATCACAACGCCGCGCGTCTTGCCGGACTCTACCGCCAGTACACCGGCGGCTAAGTCCCCCCGCGCTCGTTCGCCCCAATCGGGGAAGCGAGCGGACGGCGCGAGAAATACTCCACCGTTGAACGCATCCCGTTCACCGCCTCCGGGTGTTCCGGATCGAACTCCAGCTGGCGCTCGAGGTTGGCCGCGCGAACGCGGATTCCCAGCTTACCGGTGGGCTTAAAATCGACCGCGAGCCGCGTATCTTCGCGACTCTCCTCGCTGGGGGTGAGTAGCCAGACGTTGGTCATGGGCCCGGCCAACCGTTGGGTGAAAACGGTGCAGGAGGCGGGGGTCTTGAAATTAAAGCGATCGCTGTACCAGCCCTGAATCGGTTGGCTGGAACCGCGAACGACCTGCCAGTTGCCAGCGGAAGCACTCGAGGCCACTTGGATGCGCAGCGCGCCCGCTCCGAGGCGAATCACCTGGCCGCGGGTCTCGTCGGCAGGCAGCGCATCACAGGCCGGCGACCAATGCCAGAGCGTCGACAGCTCGACAGGCTGAAACGCCACCAAGCGGTCCACCACCAACCAGCCCACCTCGCGCAGGTGAATCACCACCCGCCGCCAATCCCCCGCACGCGGGTTGTCGCCTGCAGCAAACCCAGTGTCGCCGTAAGCCAGCTCGATATTGCCTTGGGCGAAAAAACGTCCGAGCACCCCGCTTTGTCCGACTTTTTGCGGACCCTGGTCGGAGCCTTTTCCGTCGAATAGCACGATATTGTGTCCCGAGGGGCCGGCGAAGTAGTCCCGCCACGGCCCCGGCCGATAAGTGTAGCGGCCGTTATCCACCAAAAATTCACGGGTGCCGATGGACACCGAAAGGTGCAGTCGGTCGGCGTGGTCGTGGTCGGTGCCGCGCGGCCCCGCATCGAAAAAGGCCCACAGGGTGGCGTCAGCGGCGGAGGAACGGCTGCGAAAAAGGGCCTGGCCGGCGTAGGGAAACCAGTGGCTGCGCTGATCCCCGGCGGCCAGTTCCGGGGCGTGCTCGCGCAACGTCAGCGTAAGGTTTTCCTGATCGGAATCGTTATTGAGCGGGTTGGCGCCACTGGGCTGCATGACCGCGGCGAGGTAGGCCCAAAGGGAATCAACCCGGGGCCGCCACACGTCGGCCAAGTCCTTGCGGCCGGCGGTTTCCAGCAGGGTGACTAGACGCTGATAAACGAGCGCCACCCCGCGTTGATAATGGGCGGAAAGCTCAGTGTGGGTGCCATCCGGATAAACCTGTTCGGCATAGGCGCACTCCAATTTCTCAAGGCTGTAATCCAACCATTCTCCCGCCGCGGCGTCGGCAGGGAAAACCAGGCTCAGCTGGGCGAGCGCTAGCATCTCGGTGATGAGATGATTGCCGGCGAGCGCGTGATGATGGCGCAACTGTTCGCCATGGGCGTGCACGCTGGCAACAAAGCGCGCACGTCGCTCCGGGGTAAACGCGGGATGCGCCCCCAACTGCAGATAAACAAAGGTCCAACTATCGAGAATACGCCGGGCGGCCTCGAGCGGTCGCCAGGCCGCCGAGAACGACATGCGCCCGGGGGCCGGATGTTGCCGGATCCAGTCATCAAGGGTGGCAAACGTAAACTCGGCGTAGCGGTCGTCGAGGGTGCGCAGGTAGGCCTGGCTGGTGGCGGTAAAGTAGCGCTGGCGGTTAAAAAACCAGGCCCACTCCGGGTCGTCGCGCGGGCCCCGGTCGGACCAGTCAAAACCGCCGTCGGGTCGGCGCGCGGCGACACCTTGCAGGCCTTGAAGGGTGAAGGTATCACGCAACGCTTGGTCTGCCTCAGCGAGTGTCGCGTCGTCAGCCGGCCCTTTGCCGTTGAAGAGCGGCTCCCAGGTGACCGCCGCTTCCACGGCGGCTGAAATCCGGGGCCAGGCGGCAAGCAACAACAGCGTCAACCGCCAGCCGCGCGGGGAGCGCTTACGATTCGATGCCACGGGCGAGCAAACGGGCCAACGGGCGGGAAAAAGCGGCGATGGCCAGCGCCAAAACGATACCCACGAGCGGCCGGGCGAGCTGTTGTTGAACAAAAAAGCCAGCGTAGCTCGGGTTAAACGCGTCGAAAGACTGCACAAGGTTGGCGAGTAATTGGGCGAAGTTCACGCCCACGCCGCAAAGGGCCAGCAGGCGCACGAGCAACAGGGCTTGGCGGTACATGACGCAGAATCAAACGGGCCTAAGCCCAAGCGTCATCACAAAAACAGCGCCCGCCGCAGTGCGGCGGGCCCATCGCGCTTGAGCACGAGCTGCAGCTCAAGCGCCCCCCCACCGGTTGGCGGTCGAACAGCACGGTTACCCTGGGCCCGGCAAAACCCGGCTCGCAAGCGCCCAAACCCGCAGTCCCCGGGCAGCCGCCAACCGCAGCCTGCGCACAAAAACGCATCGCTTCGCCCGTGATCGGTTGTCCATCGTGCCGGGGTGTCCGACTCCCTATCCCTTGCTCCCATCGGCTTCATCCGCACCGGCAAACAGGTGAAATTCCAGGCGCGCCACCAGCCGATCGACGGCGCCGAAGAAAGTAACGTGCTGGAGCTGCTGCCAGGGGTGAACTTTGAGCAGGCCCTGCAAGACGTGGCGGGCTTCGACCGGGTGTGGCTGTTGTGGTGGTTCCATCGCAACGCGACCTGGCGACCGCTGGTTCTGCCCCCGCGCGGCCCGGCGCAGCGCCGTGGGGTGTTTGCGACCCGCTCGCCCCACCGCCCCAACCCGCTGGGCATGACCCCCGTGCGCCTGCTCGGCGTGGAGGGCCGCCGCCTGCTTCTCGGCGCCTGCGACCTGGTAGAGGGCACCCCGGTCTTCGACATCAAACCCTACGTGCCGGCCTACGACTCCTTCCCCGAAGCAAAGGCCGGCTGGATCGACGAGGTGGATGCACTGGTCGACGCGCCGCCGCGTTTCACGGTTACCTTGGCCGCCCTCGCCGAGACGCAGGCACAGTGGTTGCTGGCGGAACATCAGATCGACTTTAGCGCCCGCCTCCAGGAGTTGCTCGCGCGCGACCCCACCCCGCACCGCACCCGCCGAATCCGCAAACGACCCTCGGGCGGGTTTGAGATAGGCTGCGGCGCCTGGCGGGCCACGTTTAGGGTGGCTTCCGAGACCGTCACGGTAACCGCGCTGGAAACCGGTTACCCCCTGCGATTTCTTAACCGCGACGGGTATGAAACCGTACCCGACCGGGACGCCCAATTGGCGTTTCTCAGCCGTTGGCCGGAGACGTCGCCCAAACCCTAAAGGGGCGCGAAGCCGATTCGAAAGGGGGCGCAAGCCCGCCGCTTGGTTTGGGGAATCACCGGCCGAAAACACCCACCGGCCGATAAACGCGGACGAAGCGGCCCACTCCAGCTGTTTGAATGGTCACTGGGATGCGGGCTCCAACCGGCGCTGGCCGGAGTGACCAGCGCCGCAAAATACACTAGGCGTGGACCCGATTTACTGATGCAGTAGGCATTTATCTGTTTAGACAACCGCCGACCTCAAGCCCTTCCTCACCATGTCCGACCAATCCCTCGGGGGTAAACACGAAGAGAAATTCTCTCCGTGGCTTTTCACCTTTACCATCGTCGTTTCGCTCAGCGGAATTCTAGCCCTGCTCGCCTGGTGTGCCCCGGTTGTCTGGCAAAAGCAGCTGGCTGCCGGGACCGGCGCCTTCCTCCTCTGTTTTACCGTGGTGCATGCTGTGGCGGGTACCTTTGAATATTTTTTCCACCGCTACGTCCTCCATTCCCCGCTGATCCCGTTCCTGAGCTATTACTACAAGCAGCACACGCTGCACCATGCACTGACCCACATTGGCTACCACCGCTCGAAGCTCAACAACGAGGACGTCCCCGGGTTGATCGACAACGACCCGATCGCCCGCAACACCTTCCCTATCGAGGTCGAAAAACAGCACGAGGCTTCCTACTTCCCGTGGTACACACTGGGCCTGTTTTCGCTCGGCATCACCCCACTTTTGATGCTCGCCCAGTGGCTGCTGCCCAACGCCCCGGTTATGCTGGCCGGTTACGTCGCGGTCGCCTTCTCGCTCGCTCTCTATGAGTTGGTCCACGCCGTCGAACACTGGCCGCAAGACACCTGGGATCGACTCATTGCCCACCCCCGCTTCGGACGCATGTGGAGGAAAGCCTACGCCTTCCACCTCCGCCACCACGCGGACATCCGCTGCAACGAGGGCATCTCCGGGGTGTTTGGCCTGCCGCTGGTGGACTTCGCGCTTGGCACCTACGTCGATCCGGAAACCCTCTACAAACACGGCCAAAGCGTCTGCCCGACCCAGTTCAACAGTCCAGTTCCGCGGTTCGCCTTTATTCG
>JBILBW010000132.1:0-7187 GCA_044353465.1 Rariglobus sp.
GGTGCACGGTGGCTTTTGGCTTCATCGCTTTTCCCAGTTTTTGTTGGTTTGGTTAAACTTAGCCAGGAAAATAGGGCCCACTAAAAACCTCAAGTAATTATTAGTAAGGTGTTTATGAATTATTCAGTGCCGACTAAAAAAACCCCGGCCAAAGGGTCGGGGTTTTTTGCTGCCCGCAGCTTGCGGCTCAGGCCCGCTTGACCGCTTTAACCGGGTAGGTCGTGACCGTCACCCCCTTGGCGTTGCGGCTGCCCACGGTGAGGTCGGAGAGGTCGAACTCGAAGTCTTTGACCCGCGCGGTGCAGCGGCCGCTCAGCTCGATGCGGAGCTTTTTGGGCATCGACTCGATGTTCTTGGTCTCGTCGAAGAACACCAGTTTCGAGCCCTCGCTGGCGGCCAGGTTGTAGGCTTTTTCCCGGGTGGTGCCGCCGAGTTGGAAGCGCTTGGCGAAGGCCTTGCCGCTTTCCTTGTCCTGGTAAACCACCGTGTAATAGCGGTCGTCGCCGCCCGTCGGCACCACATGGAGGTGCTGGATCTCTTTGCCCACAAAGACCTTGTCGGAAACCTTGACGACCTTGAAGGTCGCGTCGGCCATGAAGCAGACCACGTCGTCCAAGATCGTGCACTCGACCACGAACTCGTGCTGGCGCCAGTTTAGGCCGACGAAGCCCTCGTCGCGGTTGACGTAGAGTTTCTGGTTCGCGACCACCACCTGGGCGGCGCTGATCTGCTCGACCTCGTCGCAGGTGGTCCGGCGTTTGCGGCCCTTGCCGTACTTTTCATGGAGGGTCTCGAACCAGCGGATCGCAAACTCGGTCAGGTGCGCCAGGTCGTGTTTTGTCTGCTTGATTTCATCCTCGATGGCCTTGATCGCCTCGTCGGCCTTGAAGCGGTTGAAGGCGGAGATGCGCTTGATGCGGATCTCGGTCAGGCGGGTAACGTCCTCGTCGCTGACCTCGCGGCGCAGTTTGGCGATGAAGGGTTTCAGGCCGGCGTGGATCTCGGCGAGCACGCTTTCCCAGGTCTTCGATTGTTCGATGCGGCGGTAGATGCGCTCCTCGATAAAAATGCGCTCCAGGTTGTCCCAGTGCCACTGCTGTTCGAGTTCGGCCAGCTTGATGTCGAGCTCCTGTTTGAGCAGCTGGACGGTCTTGTCGGCGGAGCGGCGGAGGATTTCGGAAACGCCGAGGAAGATCGGTTTGTCCTGGCCGTCGACCGTGTCGATCACGCAGGCCGCCGGGGAAATCGACACCTGGCAGTCGGTGAACACATAGAGCTGGTTGACCACCTGGTCGGCGTCGGCGCCCTGGGGCAAGTGGACGATGATCTCGACGGTGTCGGCGGTGTTGTCGTCGACGTGCTTGATCTTGATCTTGCCCTTGGCGTTGGCGGCGAGGATCGACTCGATCAACGACACCGTGGAGGTGCCGTAGGGCAGCTCGGTGATGGCGATCTGGTACTTGCCGCGCGTCTCCATTTTGGCGCGGACCTTCACCTTGCCGCCGCGCTCGCCGTCGTTGTAGCCGGAGAAGTCGGCGATGCCGCCGGAGGGGAAATCGGGGACGAGTTTGAAGCGCTTGCCCTGGAGGTGGTTTATCGCGCAGCGGCACAGGTCGTTGAAATTGTGCGGCAGGATTTTGGTCGAAAGGCCGACGGCGATGCCCTCGGCGCCGTCGAGCAGCACGATGGGGAACTTGGCTGGCAAGGTGACCGGCTCCTTGGCGCGGCCGTCGTAGCTGGCCTGCCAGACCGTGGTTTTGGGGTTAAACAGCACCTCGCGGGCGAACGGGGTCAGGCGGGCCTCGATGTAACGCGGGGCGGCCGCATCGTCACCGGTGAGCACGTTGCCAAAGTTGCCCTGCGGCTCGACCAGGTAGGCGCGCTGGCCCATGCCGACCAAGGCCGCGCCGATCGAGGCGTCGCCGTGGGGGTGGAAACGCATGCAGGCGCCGACGATGTTGGCGACCTTGTGGAACCGGCCGTCGTCCTGCTCCCAAAAGGTGTGGAGGATGCGGCGCTGGACTGGTTTCAGGCCGTCATCGATGTGGGGGACGGCGCGGTCGAGGATGACGTAGCTGGCGTACTCCAAAAACCACTTTTGGTAGGAGTGGGCGAGCGGGGCGTTTTCGTTGGTCTTGGGCACCTCGGGTTCGGCGGCCACCAGCTCGGTGGCGGCATCGGTGAGGGCAGCAGCTTCGGGCGTGCTGGCGGAGTCGGCAGAGGCGGACGCGGGCGGGCCACCGGCGGGGCGCGACGCGAGATCGTCGGCGGGGCCAGGGGTTGCATTGAGCGGCAGTTCGGGCTGCTCGTCTTGAGAATCGTGGCGTTTAGGCATCTGCGGGGAAAAGCTGAGGAGTTCGGAAAAGGGTCAAAAGAGGCACGGATTGCGCCGATGGGAAGCGGGAAAATCAAACGGCCCCGAAATGGGTCCGCAGGCGGCCCACCGTTTCGCCGGCCTCGCGGGCGATGCCGGCCTCAAGGGATTCGGTAAGGGGCCAAAAGAGGCCGGGATTGCGCTTTGGGTAAGCGGCAAAATTAAGCAACGGTCGTGTTGTCGGCGTAAAAGGCATTGATTTTGAGCGGAAAAGCGCCGCCTGCTTTTCCCCTGACTCGATGGCAAGTTATGCCCTTGCTTTACCGAGCATAATCAAAAACTCCTAGCGCACTCACGTGAACCCAATATCAACCGCTCCCCGACTTTCCCCGCTCTCGGCCCTCATCTTTAGTTCCCGCTGGCTGCAACTGCCGCTCTATCTGGGCCTCATTATGGCGCAGGGAGTTTATGTGGTGCTGTTTATCAAAGAGCTTTGGCACCTGATTTCGGAGGCCACCAGCCTTTCAGAACAGCAGATGATGCTGATCGTGCTCGGCCTGATCGACGTGGTCATGATCTCTAATTTGTTGATGATGGTCATCGTCGGCGGCTACGAAACCTTTGTCTCACGCTTGCGCTTGCAGAATCACCCCGACCAGCCCGAGTGGCTCAGCCATGTAAATGCCTCCGTGCTAAAGGTAAAACTGGCCATGGCGATCATCGGCATAAGCTCGGTACATTTGTTGAAAACCTTTATCGCTGCGGGCAACCTGGGGGCTCCGCCAGTGGTCAGCCAAACGCTGGCCGCTGGCTCCGCAGTCACTGCCGAAGGGGTCATGTGGCAGACCATTATCCACGGTGTTTTTATCCTTTCCGCCCTGGGTATCGCGCTTACCGACCGCATCATGATGCCCTCCGCCGCGCACAAGCCCGACAAGCATTAGCCCGTAATCCCCGCGGATACCCTACGCCTGCGGGTAACGGGCTCTCACGGCCCCTGCGTTTGCAGCTGCAGGGGAGCGCCGAGGGGGCCCGTTGTCGGGGCAATGCCACGAGGCAGCAGCCCACCGCTAGTTTCTCGAATCCCTCAGGTCTCGATCAGGTCCTTCTCCGCGCGCAGGTTGCCGATGATGAAGTCCTGGCGGTTGGGGGTGTTTTTGCCCATGTAAAAGGTCAGCAGCCCCTCCACGTCGTGGAGGCGGTCGAGGGTGACTTTCTCGGCGCGCATGGCTTCGCCGATGAAATCCTTGAACTCGACCGGGCTGACTTCACCCAAGCCTTTGAAGCGGGTGATTTCGGCGGTCTGGCCGAGCTTCATCATCGCCGCCTGTTTCTCGGCCTCGCTGTAGCAGTACCGCGTCTCCTTCTTGTTGCGCACCCGGAACAGCGGGGTCTCCAAAATGAACAGGTGGCCCTGAGTGATCAGCTCGGGAAAAAACTGGAGGATGAACGAAAGCAGCAGCAACCGAATGTGCATGCCGTCGACGTCGGCGTCGGTGGCAATGATGACCTTGTTGTACCGCAGGCCGTCCATGCCGTCCTCGATGTTGAGCGCGCTCTGGAGGAGGTGGAATTCCTCGTTTTCGTAGATGACCTTTTTGGTCAGGCCGAAGGTGTTGAGCGGTTTGCCCTTCAAGGCGAAGACGGCCTGGGTTTGCACGTCGCGGCAGGAGGTGAGCGAACCGGAGGCGGAGTCGCCCTCGACGATGAAGATGGTGCTGGCCTCGGCGCGCTTGTCCTTGGAATCGAGGTGGACGCGGCAGTCGCGCAGCTTGCGGTTGTGGAGCGAGGCTTTTTTGGCGCGCTCACGGGCGAGGTTGCGGATGCCGGAGAGCTCTTTGCGCTCGCGCTCGCTTTCCTCGATCTTGCGCTTGAGGGCGTCGGCCGCCTCGGGGTTGCGGTGCAGCCAGTTGTCGAGGTGGGTTTGGAGGAAGCCGCCGATGAACTGGCGGATGGTCGGGCCCTTGGGGCCGAGGTCGTTGGAGCCGAGTTTGGTCTTGGTCTGCGACTCGAAGACCGGCTCCTGCACGCGGATCGAGACGGCGGCGATCACCGACTGGCGGATGTCGGCGGCGTCGTAATCCTTTTTGAAAAAGTTGCGCAGGGTGGCGACCAGGGCCTCGCGGAAGGCGGCGAGGTGGGTGCCGCCCATGGTGGTGTGCTGGCCGTTGACGAAGGAGTAGTATTCCTCGCCGTAGTGGGCGCCGTGGGTGAGGGCGACCTCGATGTCCTCGGCCTCGATGTGGACGATCGGGTAAAGGGTGTCGCCGGTGAGCTTTTTCACCAGGAGGTCCTTGAGGCCGTTCTCGGATTTGTAGGCCTTGCCGTTGAAGGTGAGGGTGAGGCCGCGGTTGAGGTAGGCGTAGTTCCAGAGCATCTCCTCGATGAACTCGGGGCGGAACTTAAAATCCTGGCCAAACAGCGCCTCGTCGGGGGTGAAGGTGATGATCGTGCCGTTGCGCTCGGCGGTCTTTTGGTTTTTGCGGTCCTTGCTCAGTTTGCCCTGCTCGAAATCGACGATGCGCGTCTCGTTTTCGCGGATGGCCTGGGCGGTGAAGGTGCGCGAGAGGGCGTTGACCGCCTTCTGGCCGACGCCGTTGAGGCCGACCGATTTCTGGAAGGTCTCGCTGTCGTATTTGGCGCCGGTGTTGATGATCGAGACGCAGTCGATGAGTTTACCCAGCGGGATGCCCCGGCCGTAGTCGCGCACCCGGATGGTGCGCTCGTTGAGTTCGATCTCGATCTTCTTGCCGTGGCCCATGGTGAACTCGTCGATCGAGTTATCGATGGTCTCCTTGAGGAGCACGTAGATGCCGTCCTCGACGTTGGAGCCGTTGCCCAAGCGGCCGATGTACATGCCGGGGCGCAGCCGGATGTGTTCGAGCGGGGAAAGGGTCTTGATCGAGTCTTCGGTGTAATTGGACGCCATGGATGAAGGAACGCAGGTTCGGTTGGGGCCAAAGCAGAGCCGCGCATCCGGACTGACAAGGTAAAAGTGACCGGGGCCTCGGCGGCGGGGCGGCAGCCCGGTTTTCACTGCGCGCCAGCCTAGCGGGTGGACCGCGGGTCGGGGGTCAGCGGGAAGAGCGGCCGCCCGAGACGCTGCGAGCTGATTGCCTCAAATTGCAGCCCGATGAGAAAGTCCTGGGTGATGAAGTTGAGAAAATCGTTTCTGGAAACGATCAGGTTCCGGCAGGGCGTATGGGCGACGATCGTCGCGGTGGTGGGGCTGTTTTGCAGCAGGCTGATTTCGCCGAAGAAGTCCCCGGAGGAGAGCTTGGCGATCACCTTGTCGCGTTTGAGCACGCGCATTTTGCCCTCGTAGATCAGGTAAAAGAAACCGTTGTCCCGACCCTCGGTGATCACGGTGTCGCCCGGCAAGACGTCCTGAAACACGGTGCGGCGGGCGAAGGCGGTGATGGCATGCGGGCTCCAGTGGCGCGAGAGCGGGATACGCTGGAGAAAGGCCATTTTTTGCACCGCGTTCTCGATGGCGCCGCGCGAAAGTCGCGAGAGCACAAGTTGCTCAAACTCGGCCTTGCCGATCGAGAGCAAGCGACTGGGGGTGAGGCAGCGCACCGAACGGCGGCGAGCACCGTCGGGTGAAAGCAGGGCGATTTCCCCGAAAACATCCGCCTCCTGCAGCGTGGCGATGGGCTCGGTGCGGCCCACCGCGAGTTCGCGCAGCACCTCAACGCGGCCGGAAAACACGATGTAGAGCTTTTCTCCCAACTCGGCTTCACGCACCACGATGCTGCCCGCGGCGTGTTCCTCGGCGGTAAATGCCGCGGCGAGCGCGGCGATGTCGCCGGCGGCGAGCCTCCGGACGAGCAGTGTGCGGCGCAACAGCGCCTCGACGTTGGCAGCATCCACCGCGACCAATTCGGGCTGGGCGCGTTTGAGGTTTTTGGCCCGCAGCCAGCCGCACTTCGCCAACCGTGACAATGGCGACGATTGGATGGCGGCCTAGTAAGCAGCAGCACCGGTTCTATCGGATAAAAACCAGGGCTCTTTAGCCGTAAAAGAACGTACCGAGCGCAAAAGAATCATCCGTTTATTTCTATGCGATCCCTGCGTTCGTTCAGGGTTAAAATCTGTTACACGGCGTTGCCCTTTAGCGGGGAGATTATTATACGCGAAAGGGGGTTCTATAAGGGGGGGGCTAAAGAGACTGGCCGTGATTGTCGTCAGTGTCGAAATCAGATTGTCGTTGAACAACCGCCCTACGCCTCGCTGCGTTCACTCATCGAGTCGAAGTTTGCCAAGAAGTAAGTTTGGTTGCCCACGAAAGCGGGCGCGCACTACTTAAGATGAAGGAGGATCCGCGTAGGAGGCGCTGTTTGTTTTTACCAACAAAACCCGCGATCGGCTCAAAATGCTCTACTGGGACGGCAGCGGGGTCTGGGTGTTAGCCAAGCGACTGGAGCAGGGCCGGTTTAGTTGGCCGGTAGGCAGCAACGGGGTAAAGATCTCGCTCACCCCGTAAGCGTTGACCATGCTCTTGGCGGGCATCGACTTAAAAAATGGGTGCCAAAAAGCTTGGTATGAGCGGAGAGCTTAATCCTAAATCCGGCAATAGAAAGTGCGGCCGGCGGGCGTTGCCCGTCGGATAGATGAGGGTGGAGGGTGTTGCGGCAGGCTGAACGGAAGCGCGATCAGCTTGGGGCGGTGGCCAAAGGCGGTTCAGGGCCGAGTACGGGGAAGTTTTCCCGTAAAAATTTTTCCACGATTTGCCGCCAGCGCTGGGCGACACTCCATTGCTGCGCATTATGAAGGATACCATGTAACCATCTGGCCAGCTTTGTGATGAGTTCACTCAGGCGAGGTGCCTCGGCATGGCTCAAGCGCACGTCCAGGCGGCGTTGACCGGAGT
>JBILBW010000131.1:0-7187 GCA_044353465.1 Rariglobus sp.
CCGACCTGGCCCATGTGATGGAGAGCGTCATGGCGCTGCTGCGCGACGGGCTGATGCAGGCCGATCGCGCCTTCATCAACCTGTTCCTCACGGGCACGGACAAACTCAAGGCGATGGTGGCCGCGCCGGAACAGGCGGCTCTGATCGACACCTACCCGGAGCGCTCAGCGCTTCACGCTCTGCTCCGCATCGAACCCCCGGTGCAATCTGCTCCCGAAGGAGGCGCCCTCCAGCTTCCCGATTTTTTGCGGGGTTTCCGGATCGACCCTGAGTTGGTCCGCAGCTCCCTCCACCACGGGCGCAACCTCTACGTGGTTAATGTTTTCCTCCAC
Organism: Rariglobus sp.; assembly: GCA_044353465.1. Taxonomy (GTDB): domain Bacteria; phylum Verrucomicrobiota; class Verrucomicrobiia; order Opitutales; family Opitutaceae; genus Rariglobus. The sequence continues at coordinate 333 of JBILBW010000131.1, forward strand.
CGCGACATCGAGCTGCGCGGGCAGACGATCATCGATTACATGCGCGATGTCGATTCCCTCGGCACCCTGATCGATTCCACGACCGAACTGGGCAACGCCGGCCAAGGCGGCCTAAACGAGGAAATCAGCGAGGAGTTGACCTGCTCGTTTCTGTTCTCAACCGCGATGGAGCCCGACTTGTTGCTCTGCGCGTTTAATCTACCACCCAAGCAACTTACCGATGTCCCAACCGAGACCATGCGCAACTGGTTGAAAACCCAGCCGTCGATTGTCCCGGCTAACCCCACTGCCCCCGTGACCGCTGCCCATTCCTCCTCCCCCGCCGCCCCAACCCCCGCTCCGGCGCCCACCCCGGCGCCCGAACCCGCCGCCACCGCCGCCGGTGGGACGGCCCACCGCAACAAAACCGATGATACCGTGCGCATTTCGGTGTCGTTGCTCGACGGCCTGATGAACCTTGCTGGCGAGATGGTGCTGGGCCGCAACCAGCTGCTGCGAATCGCCGCTCCCACCCGCGATGCCGCCGCCTCCGGCACCCACACCCTCGAGGGGCTCGCCGGCGTCGTTCAAGGCATCAGTGGCGTCACCTCTGACTTGCAGCGCACCATTATGCGGGCCCGCCTTCAGCCCGTCGGCGGTCTGTTCGGCAAGTTCAGCCGTATCATCCGCGACCTCGGCCAAAAACTGGGCAAAGACATCCAGCTGGAAACCATCGGCGACGACGTCGAACTCGACCGCGCGTTGATCGAGGGCCTTTCCGACCCGCTCACCCACCTGGTGCGTAATTCTGCCGACCACGGGATCGAGCCGCCCGGAGATCGCTCACGCGCCGGCAAATCCGCCACCGGTCACGTGCGCATCTCCGCCGCCCATCTGGCCGGCCGGGTGCAAATCGAGGTCCGCGACGACGGCCGCGGTCTCAACCCGGAAAAACTCAAAGCCAAGGCGATCGAAAAGGGCCTGATTACCCCCGAACAAGCCGCCAAAATGTCCGAGGTGGAGTCCTGGCAGTTGATCTTTGCCCCGGGCTTTTCCACCGCAGCGGTCGTCAGTGACGTCTCCGGTCGTGGCGTGGGCATGGATGTGGTGAAAACCAACATCGAGCGCCTCGGCGGCCGGGTGGAAATCAATTCGGTGCTCGGCCAAGGCACCGCCATCATTATCCGCCTCCCGCTCACCCTGGCGATTATCCCGGCGCTGATTGTGGGCTGCGACACCCGCCACTATGCGGTGCCCCAACTCAACTTAGTTGAGATCGTCCGCCCCGGGGTGGATCGGCCGCTGGAAGAGTTCGGTGGTTCGCGCATCATCCGCCTGCGCGAAGAGCTGCTCCCGGTGATCAATCTCTCGAGCCGGTTGGGTCTGCCCGACCGCCTCAACGCCGATAACCCCGGCTACGTCTTGGTGCTCAAACTGGACAACCGCCGCTTCGGCATCCAAGTCGAAACCATCGCTGACACCGAGGAAATCGTGGTCAAACCGCTCGGCCGCCACCTGCAGGGCACCTCGCTTTACTCCGGGGCCACCCTGCTCGGCCAAGGCGAGATTGCCTTGATCCTCGATCTGGCCGGGATCGCCTCCGGACGCCTGCCCGCCGATTCCTCCGAGGCCTCCCGTCTGATCAAACAGTCAACGACCGCCGCCGACTCGGAACGCATCCTGGTGTTTAAGGATGGGACCCCGGAGATCTTTGCCCTTAACATCGCCAACATCGGTCGCATCGAGAAAATCGCCACCAGCCGGATTGAACGCCTGGGCGGCTGCGACTACCTCCGGCAGAAAGAGGGGCCGACTTTGCGGCTGTTGCGCATCCAAAACCACCTGCCGGTCACCCCGGCCGGCCCGATCCCGGAGGAGGTCCACATCATCGTGCCTCGCCTCGTGCACCACTCGGTCGCCTTGATTGCCGAACACATCCTCGATGCCACCGACCTGGCGACCAAAGACCTCGACACCCAGTCGTTGCGCGGAACCGGCGTTCTCGGCACCGCCTCGGTCAACGATCACCTCACGATCCTCCTCGATCTTTACGGCCTGATTCAAGCCGCCGGCCTTGACGAAGCTTCGGACGATAAAGTGTCCATCAAAGGCCTGCGGGTGCTGGTCGCCGAAGATACCGCCTTTTTCCGGGAGGCCGTAAAACGCGGGCTCCATGACATCGTTAAATCCGTCGAAATCGCCAAAGACGGCGAAGACGCCTGGAGCCTGCTCCAAAAAAACACCTATGACCTAGTTATTACCGATATCGAAATGCCCCGCCTCAACGGCTTTGAACTGACCTCCCGGATCCGGGCCGACCAACGGGTGAAACACCTCCCGGTGATCGCACTCAGCGCCCGCACCGGCGAGGACATGCAGGCCCGCGCCCGCGAGGTCGGGATCAATCGCTATGAAACCAAATTCGATCGCGACCGCATCCGCCAGGCGATCATCGAAGTCATGACCCCAACCTGAACCCGCCCCGAGGTCGCTACCGGCCCACCCATGACTGTCTGCTCACAGGGAGAACCCGTTCTCCCCGTTAACTTTCCCCCTGTTTCCACCCAACCCAACGCCTCCTTGCCGGGGGCAAAACAGGCACCGCGCCCTACCCGCCTCCCGGCTCATTATGTCACCTCACGTCTCTCTTTGCCCCTCTTTCATTTCCTAACCCTCCTCCCACACCCATGAAGCTTAAACTCACAGGTCAGTTCATTCTCACCCTACTCGTCGTCGGCTTGATCCCCCTGCTGGTCTTGGCCGGCCTCAGCCTACGTTCCACCAGCCACATCCGCGAAGGTTCCGGCGTCAAACTCCAGTCCAGCGCCGCCAACACGTTGGATACGATCGAGCGCAATTTGTTCGAACGTTACGGTGACGTCCAAGCCTTTGCCGCCAACCCCCTGGTCAAGGCTGCCGATTTGGGCACCCCCGAAAGTATTACTCAACTGGTCGAAGCCGCCAACTTCTATGTGCGCCTCTATGGCCTATATGACCTCACCGTGATCGCTGACGCCAGTGGTAAGATCATCGCGGTCAACACCATTGATGCCACCGGAAAACCCATCGACACCGCCTACATGTTAGGCCGCGATGTCTCCAAGACCTCTTGGTTCCGCGATTCCCGCGAAGGCAAATTCCTCAAGTCCGACGTTCTCGATGGAACGGTCGTTGATGATGTCCACCAAGACGCCGACGTGGTTAAGGTCTTCGGCAAAGACAACATGTCGATTAGCTACAGTGCGCCGATCACCAATTCCAAGGGCGAGTTTGGCGGGGTTTGGCGTAATATGGCCAACTACGGCAACATCGTCGATGCCATCATTAAATCCAGCTGGGTTCACTTCGAGGAAGAGCACCTGAACTCCGCCGAGTTCATCATGGTGAACAAGGACGGTGTCGCCCTAACCCGTTATCACCCCGCTGGAGAAAAGGATAAAGAAGTCCACCGCGACTTCACCTTCATCCTCAAGCAGAACCTGGTGAACAGCCTGGCGAGCGTCAAAGCCGGCCTCATGCCCGCCGCCCAAGGTAACTTGGAGGAATTCCACCTGCAGACCAAGGAGCCAGCACTTGCCGGCTATGCCAAGAGCTTGGGTGCCTTGGGTTATCCGGGCCTGGGCTGGACGTTGATCGTCCAGGTCAACAGCGATCAAATCAACGAAGGTGTGATTTCCGCTGACCGCGCCACCTACGCCACCGTCGGCCTCTCCAGCTTGGCTCTGATCGGCGTGGCCTACTTCGTGGCCCGCTCCCTGACCCGTCCGATCCAAGGCTGCGTTGTTGCCATGGACCGCCTCGCTCAGGGTGATCTCACCGCTCAAGTCACCGTCACCCGCACCGACGAGGTCGGCGATCTCGGCAACTCCATCAATGCCTGTATTGGCAACCTGCGTAAGTTGGTGGGCAACCTCACCAAGTCGGCCAACGACTTGACCGGCGCCTCGCAAGTGCTGAGCAAAACCGCCAGCTCCCAAGCGGCCACTTCGGAAGAAACCACCGCTCAAGCCAACAGCGTATCCAGCGCCGGCGAAGAGCTGTCCGTCAACGCCAAGACCATGTCCGGGGCCGCTGCGGAAATCACCCAATCCACCAGCACGGTAGCCGCCGCGATGGAGGAAATGTCCTCCTCGATTCAGGAAGTGGCCCGCAACTGCGCCAATGAGAGCGAAATCGCCCGCAAGGCCGATACCCAAGCCCGCCAGACCCGCGATCTGATGACCAAGCTCGACGATTCCGCCCGCCAGATCGGCAAGGTGGTCGAACTGATCAACCGGATCGCCGAGCAAACCAACCTGCTCGCCCTCAACGCCACGATTGAAGCAGCCAGCGCCGGTGAAGCCGGCCGCGGTTTCGCGGTGGTCGCCAACGAGGTCAAGGAGCTGGCACGCCAGTCGGCCGCCGCCACCGAAGACATCCGCAAGCAGGTCGGTTTGATCCAGGAAAACACCGGGGCCTCCATCAAGTCGCTCGACGATGTGGCCAAGGTCATCGAGCAGGTCGCCCACATCTCCGCGACCATCGCCGCCGCCGTCGAGGAACAGTCCGCCACCACCTCGGAGATCGTCGGTACCATCCACAAGGTATCGTCGGCCGCCGGCAGCCTGTCGCAGAACGTGCAGCAAACCGCCGAGGGTGCAGCCGAAGTGGCCCGCAACATCGCCGGTGTCTCCCAAGCCGCTGAAGATGGTTCCAAGGGCGCGTCCCTCATCAGCTCCAGCGCCGTTCAACTCAGCGGTCTGGCCGGCAACCTCAGCCAGATCGTCGGTCAGTTCAAAATCTAACCCACGAACGTCCCTCCGGTGGCTGCTCGCAGCCACCACGACCCTCCAGGGCAACCTGGAGGGTTTTTTTGTGCCCCCCGGGTGGCGCCCGGGCTGGACGCCACCCCGCTCCGAGGCCTAAGTGTAAAGCCCGGCCGGCCGGTCAGGCCGCCCCCGAACCATGAAAACCATTCTCCTCCTGGTTGCCTCCAACTGCTTTATGACCCTGGCCTGGTACGGCCACCTCAAGCTTAAGTTTTTGGAAGGAAAAGCCTTGATCTGGATTATCCTGTTTTCCTGGGGCGTGGCCTTTTTCGAGTACTGTTTGATGGTCCCGGCCAACCGAGCCGGGTACCTCAGCGGCACGTTCAGTGGCTACCAACTCAAGATCATCCAGGAGTGCATCACCCTGGGGGTCTTTGTGGTGTTTGCTTGGCTGGTGCTCAAAGAGAAGCTCACCTGGAATTATGCGGTGAGTTTCGCCCTGGTGGTGGCCGCGCTGTATTTCGCTACCGCCTTCAAACCCGCCAGGGAGACCGAAGGACACGAAAAAGCGCCGTCGGTAGAAGACGGCGCGCGGTAAAACCGGGTAAGCGACGGCGGATCGCCCTGAGCTCAATCTCAGGGCGACAGCGACCGTGGTGCTTAATGGCGGCGCCGCTTGAGTTCGAGCTGAATTCCGGCGAAGCGGACCAGTTCGTGGAGGATTTCCTGTTCGGCGGGATCGAGGTGGGCGGCGGCGGTGAGCTCGGTCTGGGCGCGTTGCAACGCCTGCTCCACGGCCTTTTCATCGATCTTTTCCTCGGTGATGGCGTGCTCGGCGAGAATCGAGACCTTGTCGGACTCGATTTGGGCGAAGCCTTTGCCCACCACCAAAATCTTCTCCACACCATCCGTAACCAGGCGCAACTCGCCGCTGACCACCTGGGTGAGCAGGGGGATGTGACCGGGAAGAATGCCGATTTCACCGGCCGCGGTTGGGACCACCACCGTATCGACGGAGGCGGAGAAAACCCGGGCTTCCGGGGTGACGATTTCTAGAGTTAAAGGCATGTCGGAGTTTTTTAACCACGAAACACACTAAATACACGAAAGGGCCGGACGGCCGCTCTGCGATTTGGTGTGTTTCGTGTATTTCGTGGTTTCCCCGCAGAGTTACTTCTTGGAGGCGGCAAGCACCTCGTCGATGCCACCCTTCATGTAGAAATCACCCTCGGGAACGTGGTCGAGTTCGCCGCTGAGGATCATCTTGAAGCCGCGCACGGTCTCCTTCACGGAGACGTATTTGCCCGGAGCGCCAGTGAACACCTCGGCCACCGCGAACGGCTGCGAGAGGAAGCGCTGGATCTTACGGGCGCGGTAAACGGTCTGTTTATCCTCAGGCGAGAGCTCGTCGAGACCGAGAATCGCGATGATGTCCTGCAAGTCCTTGTAGCGTTGGAGCACGCGCTGGAGCTCGCGGGTCACGCGGTAGTGCTCTTCGCCGACGATCGACGGTTCGAGGGCCTTCGACACGGAAGCGAGGGGATCGACCGCCGGGTAAATACCCAGCTCGGCGATGGAGCGCTCCAACACAATCGTGGAGTCCAAGTGGGCGAAGGTGTTGGCCGGAGCCGGGTCGGTCAAGTCGTCGGCGGGCACGTAAACGGCCTGGACCGAGGTGATCGAACCCTTCTTCGTCGAGGTGATGCGCTCCTGGAGCAGGCCCATCTCGGAGGCCAGGGTGGGCTGGTAACCCACCGCGGAGGGCGAGCGGCCGAGCAGCGCCGACACTTCGGAGCCGGCCTGGGAGAAACGGAAAATGTTGTCGATGAAGAGCAACACGTCCTGGTTCTTCTCGTCGCGGAAATACTCGGTCATGGCGAGGGCCGAGAGGGCCACGCGCATACGCGCCCCGGGCGGCTCATTCATCTGGCCGTACACCAAGGCAACCTTCGACTCGGCGAGGTTGTCCTGTTTGATGACGCCGGCCTCGGACATTTCGTGATAAAGGTCGTTGCCCTCACGCGAACGCTCGCCGACGCCGGCGAACACCGAGTAGCCGCCGTGGGCCTTGGCGATGTTGTTGATCAGCTCAAGGATAACGACCGTCTTGCCGACGCCGGCACCGCCG
>JBILBW010000155.1:0-5614 GCA_044353465.1 Rariglobus sp.
CCCCGTTTGGACGACGCGGTTCCTGGCTCGGCAGGATCGGTGGCGTGAGGGGCGAAGGACGTTGCGGCCACCCGGCTGGGCGGCCCCTGGGACCCGCAGGCGGAACGCACGCACGGAGCGGAATGGAGGGCGACAGAGCGCCAGCGTCTGCGGGCGGATTATCGTGCGGCTTACGCCGGAGCGCGTGAGCGGGTTCGCCAAGGGAGCGGAGCGAGCGCAGGCGTTGAGGCAGGAGCATAACGGGGGACAGGCGAAAACCATTGTGGCCCCCGCTCGTCACGCATCGTCCGCATGCGAGTTCTTACTTTCGGAGAGTGGTCAGAGACGGCCGCTGCTGGTGTCGGGATGCCGTGCACCGTGCAAGACACTGAGAAACTGCACCGTATCTGCGGCAATGCGGTAGCGGATCAAAAACGGGAAGCGGTCAAGTTGCAGTCGCCGGATGCCACCTTGTCGCTCCGGCCAGCGTTGCGGGGCGGCCATGATCGTTTCCACGGTGGCCTCGACGATGGCAATGAAGTCATGCCCCAACCCGACGCTTTGCAGCTCGTAGTAGCGAGCGGCGGCAATCAGATCGGTCTCAAATTCCGGATGATACCAAGGGTTCATCCGAGCGCGGCGCGGGCGTTGCGGAAAACGTCAGCGTGGGTCTTCGGCTGCACCTGACCGGAGTCGAGTTCATGCGCCCGAGTGAGCGCCTGCATGTCGGCCAAAACTTCGTCATTCCCGCCCAAGCTCTTCCACAGCGCAGCAGTCACGTTCAGCCGTTCGCGCTCGCTTAAGTGGAGGGCGGCCTCGGTGATTTGCTGGAGTGAAAGGACCATGTGCCGAAGGTGGTGCAGGTGGCCTTTCGCGTCAATGCCCTGCTTTTCCGGCGCCGGAAGTCGACGCGATGCTACTGAATGCGACTTTCCTTGGCAGCTATCACCGATCCCTTCGGTCGCTTTGCCGCGTTCGCGTACTCGTCCGACGCCGCGCGCAATCTCATTCGCATCACCGACACCATTGGACTGACCTCGGAGTTTGGCTACGGGGGCACCAATGGAACCGAAATCACTGCGCTAACCACCGCCTATGGCACGACCCAGTTTACCTCCGGCACTAACGGCCTGAAACGCTGGGTCGAGATCACCGACCCAGCCGGAGACAAGGAGCGCACTGAATACCGCGATTACGAGCCCTCCATTCCCTATTCGGAAAACTTTGCCCCCAGCTCTGCAACCAATGGACTGACTTCGATTCTCAACAACTACATGTATTATCGGAATACCTTTTTCTGGGACAAGAAGGCGATGGCCGAGGGCTACCCGGACGTGACCAAGGCGCATATCGACCATTGGCTTCACGACAGCTCGCTTGCCGGGCGCATCCTAGAGAGTGAAAAATCGGCCTACGAATCCCGCATCTGGTATCTTTACCCTGGCCAGTATTCCGCCATTTCCATGAACTCGTCGATGAAGGGATCGCCCTCCGTGGTCGCTCGCAAAATTCCGGGGCCCACCGGCGAACTCATCGACCAGATTCGCCGCTACGATTACGACGATTACGGGCATCTCCTCAAGTCGACCGATCCGCTCGGTCGCAGCACCAGCTACGTTTACGCCGCCAATACCATCGACCTGCTTGAAGTCCGTCAGTCCACCGGTTCTACGACCTACGATGTCGTGGCCCGCTACACCTACAACAGCCAGCATCTCCCGCTCACCGTAACCGATGCCGCCGGACAGGTGACCACCTTCACCTACAACTCCGCCGGGCAGAGGTCCACCGTTACCAACCCCAAAGGCGAGGTAACGAGTTATTTTTACAACCCCACCGGCAATCCCTTGCTCGCCCGCAACGCCGCTTCCACCGGCTACCTCGTCGCCATCGACGGACCACTGCCCGGCACCGGCGACACCACCACCCTCGCTTACGACTCGACCGGAAGAACTCAGACCCTCACCGACCCCGAAGGCTACGCGCTCACGTTCACCTACGATAACCTCGACCGCCCCCTACGCACGACTTACCCCGACGGCACTTTCGAGGAGACCGCCTACAACAAGCTCGATGTCGCCAGCGTGCGCGACCGCGAGGCACGCGTGACCAGTCACCTCTATAACACAATTCGCCAGCGCATCCAGACCACCGACCCGCTATCCCGCGTAACGGCCTTTGAGTGGTGTAAATGCGGAGCCATGAAAAAGCTGACCGACCCGGCCGGCCGCGTGACCTTGTGGAAACACGACGCCGGTGCCCGCCTCACCGCCAAGGTATACCCCGACGGCTCCGAAACCAAGTACCTCTACGAAACCGCCGAGTCGGGTAATTTCGGGGGGGAAGGCTTGAGCAGCCGCCTGCGCTCCGTGGTGGACGCAGCCGGCCAGCAGACCCGTTACCGCTACTTTGCCGACGACCGCGTGAGTGAAATCAGCTACCCCAACGCTCGTATCACCACCCCCACTGTCAGTTACTCCTACGCGACCAATTACCCCCGCCTGTCCGGGATGACCGACGGCACCGGCTCCACCACCTACGGCTATTTTCCCGTCAACCAACCCGGCGCGGGCCGCCTTTCCAGCGTGGACGGTCCCTTGGCCAACGACACTCAGACCTTCACCTATGATTCGCTCAGCCGCGAACTCTCCCGTGCCCTCAACGGCACGGCCAACACCCGCACCCGCCAATACGACGTGCAAGGTCGCGTGACACAGGAAGTAAATCCCCTCGGCACCTTCGGCCTCTCCTACGCGACGACCGTCGCCAGACTCACCGCCGTGACTTATCCCAACGGCCAACGCGCTGACTACGGGTATTTCCCGATCATCGGCAACGCGGGTAACGGCAATCAAGGTGACCGCCGCCTGAGCCAGCTTCGTTACCGTAAACCTGGTGGCGCGGAACTCAGCCAGTTTGATTATACTTATTCGGCCAGCGGCAACATCCGGACCTGGAGCCAACGCCGAGATACCGCCGCCGCCGATCTTTGGACCCTCGGCTATGACGCTGCCGACCAGCTCACTTCTGCGCAAGTGAGCACCGGCGGCACGCCTGCACCGGGTTACGCCTATGCTTATGACCTTGGCGGCAACCGCATCCAAGAGCAGGCGACCGGCGCCCTTACCTACGCCGCCCACAACGAGCTAAACCAAGTCACCGGCTTGGCGCCCACGTCGCAAACGACTTCGGTGCGCATCGCGGGAACGGTCAACCAAGCCAGCGTCGTCACCGCCAACGGCCAACCCGCTACCGGCGGAGTCGCCGCCACGAGTTTTGCGGTCAACCTCCCCCTCGCTCCCGGTGCCAGCACGGTCACGCTCAGGGCAACCACGCCTGCACCCGACAACAAAACCACCACGCAACACTACGCTGTGCCCGTCGGTTCCTCGGCCACGGTGGCGTCCTTCGTTTACGATCCGGTGGGCAACCTTGTTTCCCAAAAAGGCGGCACGGTGGGACCGGAAGTCACCTACGCTTGGGACGCGGCGAACCGCTTGGTGAAGATCAGCAAACCGGGCGCGTCCACGGAATTTGTTTACGACGGGTTAAGCCGCCGTGTGGCCGAAAAGTATAACGGCAATATAATCAAGCGCTGGATCTGGTTTAATGGCGACGCCCAGCCCGCCGAAGAGCGCGACGTCAGCAACGCCGTGACACGGCGTTTTTATAGTGGCCTGGGCGAGCAGATCGGCGTGACGAACTATTTTTATACAGTCGATCATCTCGGCAGCGTGCGTGAGTTGACCGACGCCACAGGCGCGGTTCGGGCGCGGTATGCTTATGATCCGTTTGGGCGGCGAACCAAGGTAAGCGGGGATTTGGAGGCGAGTTTCGGCTATACGGGATATTATCAGCACGCAGCGAGCGGGCTAAGTCTGGCCCTATACAGGGCGTTTGATCCGCGCTTGGGGAGGTTTATATCGCGGGATCCGATTGAGGAGCGCGGGGGAATTAACCTTTACGGTTATGCATTTAATAATCCCTTAAACTGGATTGATGCACTGGGTTTGGATGTAACAGTTCATTCACGGGACGTTTCCGGAACAGGTGGCACGGGAGCCCACTCTTGGACCGAAGTATGTGATACATCAGGAAGAAATTCATACTCCGGAATCAAGGATGCCAATGGCAACTTGGGTGTTAAAAAAGACTATCCATCTGATTTTGATTCAGCAAAAAAAGGAACTGAGACTTCAAAGAAACTTATTCCTCCGCCGCCTGGTATGACTCAGGCCGAATGGGACAAAAAAGTCAGAGATAGTGCAGAAAAAGAGTTAAAAAAAGACGGGAAGAGAACCTACAAACTAAGGGGAGGTGACGGCGGAAAAAAGTCTGGGAATTGCCATACTACAACAAGCGACATCTTAGAGGGTGCAGGAGGATCTGTGCCCAAAGATTGGGATCCTCCTGGTTTGGACTGGGGGCTTAGAAATGAATAATTACATCAAAACGTTAGGACTTGCAGTCCTGTGTGCGGGATTGGCTTGGCTCCATCTCCGATATTCGGCCGATAAAACGGCTGCGTTGGTCGGGTATTTTGTTTCTGTGTTCTTAGTTCCCGTGTGCGTTTATATTATACTCACTTGGCTTAGCGGCCTTCTTAATAACACTCCTTGGTGGTTTCATGTAATATGCCTCATCGTTGTTTATATTCCTGTCCTGCTGATATTTAATGTAAGATACGATTCATGACAAACGGACGAGCCTAGATTCAGATAAGCAGAAGGGTCATTAAAACGGGAGCGGCGGTCATTAAAATGGGGGCGGGGAATTACATGGATACAAAATGCGTAAAACTAGTTTAAGTGACATAGATAATGCAAAAAGGGGACTGGCCGTGTTTTGTGATTTGTTGGTTGCAGGAGAGGCGTTGAGGAGGTGCATTGCAGCGCATGGCACATTACGAAGTTACCTTTACCAATCGAGGGTTGAGTAAAAATCACAAAACACGGCAAGTCCCCTTTTTTGGGCTTTTTACTTGCCAAAAATCCACCTAAAACCATTGTGGAGTTAATAAGTTTGGTCGGTGTTACGGTAACGGAAAAACGGAAAATGGATGTAAATGAAACAAAAACTTTTATTATATTAGCCTTATTGATTATATCTCCTGTGAAGGGGCAAAGCCTAGGTCAACTTGACTATTATGTTGCTGTATATAATACGTATTATCAAGCATCGGGTGTATGCCCGTTACTAGCCAGCTCCACTCCCATTTTTAGATTGAAGTCCCCCGGAGATAGCTTCAGCCCATTGATCGTAAATAATAACTAAATTAATTATGTAGCTTTTGAGGGGGGCTATTATGGAGGCGTAAATAATACCGATTCGGATGTAATTATTTCATCCAGTGGACAAGTCGCCGGGAAGTCCTCAATCAACGTAAATTTTAGTGATAATTATTTCCCTAATGTGCCTATTAATACAAACACAGGCAATTGGATTCAGAGCGAAATAGACCTTGGCTATGGGCTTCTACAAAGAAGCGTATTGGAGGTTACTGAACAAATCCTTCGCTTTACATCATCGCCAGGAATAGATGGCACTTGGATTTCAATCCACGGTAAGGGAATTGAGCACTATCAGCAGTTTAATGAAGCGATATCGTCATTTGATTTATCATCCTTCGATTTAA
>JBILBW010000037.1:0-22341 GCA_044353465.1 Rariglobus sp.
CGTGGTCGCTGAACGTCTCGCTGGGGCGGGCAAGGTGGACGACACCACCCGGCGGTCGGCCGAACTGGCGGCGGTGGCGGAGGGGTGGCGCGAGGGACTCAAGTTGATCCAGCGGATCGGCGCCAACGCGCGTTACTTCACGGATTCCGCGCAGAAGGTGCCGATCGACGTGGCGGCAGGGGATTGCGCGGTGGGTATGGCGATCGATTTTTTCGGCCGCCAACAGCAGGAGGCGGTGCGCCGGCGCGGGGCCGACGACCGGTTGAGCTATGTTTCCCCGGCGGGGGGAGCGGTGGCCTCGGTTGATCCGGTCGGGCTGCTGCGCGGGGCCCCGCACCGCCCGGTGGCCGAGGCGTTCATCGAGTTTTCCCTTTCTTTGGACGGCCAGAAACTCTGGAACCTGCAACCCGGCGCGCCAGGCGGGCCGGCGTATTTCGCGCTCCGGCGTCTGCCGGTGCGCCGCGACTTTTATGCCCAGCCCGGGATCGCCGCTGTCCGCAGCGACCCGGACGAGGATCCCTACGGCCCGCAAAACCGGCTGGTTTATCAGCCCGAGCGGACCGGGCGGCTGTTCCGGGAAATGGCTTTTGTGATCCGGGTGATGTGTTTGGACACCCAACCGGAGTTGAAACGGGCGTGGCAGGCGTTGATTGCCGCGGGGATGCCGGTGGAGGCGTTGGCGTTTTTTCAGGACTTAACCGCGGTGGATTATGCGGCGGCTCAAGGGCGCATCCGCACTGCGTTGCGATCCGCAAACAAGGTGGACGAGCTGCTTTTGGCCAAGGAGTTAGCGCAGAAATTCCGCGCCCAATACCAGCGCACGGTGGACTTGGCGGAGGCGGTTCGCCGCAGGCCGTGAGCGGTTTGGCGGTGTCCGGAAGGGGGCTCCGGCGGTTTTTTTTAGTCGGGGCCAATATCGGTGATTTTGAGGTTGCATGGCTTAGGGACGGGCCTTTGCTCTAACCCTTTAACTTTTAAACATCATGGCCCAAGAAACTGTCACCCTAGAATGCACCGAAGCCCGCAAAGAGGGTAAACCCCCTTCCCGTTACCTGACCAAGCGTAACAAGAAGACCGTCACCGAGCGCATCGAGAAGAAGAAGTATAACCCCTTCCTCAAGCGCCACACCCTTCACAAGGAAATCAAGTAACGCTTAGCCGCGTTTCGCTTTTGTTAAAGCCGCTCCCGTAACGGAGCGGTTTTTTTGTGGGCGGTTTTGGCGGCGCAAACCCGTTGGCGGGTGTTCGCCCGCACCGGTTCATTAAAAAGGCGGGCCGGGCCTGGGCCTGGCCCGCCCTCGTTGCTGCGGGCGGAGCTTATGCAGCCTTCACGTCGATCTGTTTGGGTTTGGACTGTTCGGTCTTTTGCACCCGGACGTGGAGGACGCCATTTTTGAAGTCCGCCGAAACGTGCTCGGCATCAGCATCATCGGGCAGGGTGAAACTGCGGACAAACGACCCGTAGGAGCGTTCGATCCGGTGGAAGCGTTTGCCCTTCTCTTCTTTCTCGGCCTTCCGTTCGCCGGAGATCGTCAGGATGCTGCGTTCTAGCGTGACCTTGATGTCGTTCTTTTCCACCTCGGGCAGTTCTGCCTTAATGAGGTAGGCTTTGTCGTCCTCGGCGATGTCGACTAGCGGGGCCCATTCGCCGCTCGTCATCAGCTCGGTGGACTCATCTTGGATTGCGGGCTGCACCGCACGGCCAAAAAAAGGGGCTAGACGGTTCTGGAATTCGTTTAACTCCCTGACTGGATCCCAACGGGTAATCGTTCTCATGGATTGGTGTTTTCTAGTCGGGTAATGACTCGCTACTCCTGACCTGGGCTACCCGGTGCGAAGGCCGAGAGTGGCCGCGGAGTGCGGCCTGTTAAGTGGTCTTGCATAAGAAATGCCAGCGAATTTACTTTGGATAAAAACCTATTGATCAACGGTTTGATTTAATTTTTGGTATTCGCTGATGCGCCGGGGAGGCGTTGAGTGGGTCATAATGCCCCGGAGTCGGGACTGGGCTGGATCAGGGCGCCCCGGCTTGGCGCAGTTTCGGATTCGGGGGCGGCTGTGAAACGTAGGGGGGCGGGTGGCGCGGTCGGTTCAAGCGGTCTGAAAAAGGGCCCGTCTGCCGATAATTAGGATCGTCGCGGCCCTTGCACCGCTTAGCTCTTGTTACAGCCATGCCAGATCCCATCGCTGTTAACACCATGTTTGCCCGTATCGCTCGACGTTACGACGTTGCGAACCGTCTGCTGAGCGGCGGCATCGATGTGTGGTGGCGGCACCGGTTGGTGTCTGCCGTGCGCGGTCGGGCGATCTCTGAGGTGCTGGATCTGGCCACGGGCAGCGGTGATGTGGCTTTCGCGCTGAGCAAGGGCCTACCCGAGACTACCCGCATTACGGGGATGGATTTCTGCCAGCCCATGCTGGATGAGGCGGTGATCAAGCAAAACAGTAGCGGGCGCGGCCCCAATATCACGTTTCGGCAGGGGGATGGGATGGCCTTGCCGCTGGCCGACGCGAGTTTTGACGCGGTGACCATTTCCTTTGGCCTTCGCAACATGGGTGATCGCCATCGGGCTTTGGAGGAGATGCTTCGGGTGCTCCGTCCCGGCGGCCGGCTGTTCATCCTCGAGTTCTCCCAGCCCCATGCGTGGTTTCGACCGATTTATTACTTTTATCTGAAGCGGATTCTCCCGGCGATTGCGGCCAGCGTGACGGGGGACCGCGGGGCTTACGAATACCTTTGTGGCTCCATCGAGCGTTACCCCGACCACGCAGCCATGACAGCGGAGATCTTGCGGGCGGGCGGCCGTGCCGTTCAGGTTAATCGCATGACCTTGGGTTCGGTGGCCCTGCACATTGCGGTCAAATAAAGGGCGCTGGGTTCCTCCCCGTGGCCTGTCCCTGGGCGGTCAGGGCCTGGGGGCGGAAAATCAGTTAAACGACTTGCCGCAACCGCAGGTGCTCTGAGCGTTGGGGTTCTTGATTTCGAAGCCCTTGCCGTGGAGGCCGTCGTCAAAATCGACGACGGAGCCGTCGAGGTAGGCGAGGCTGGTCGGGTCGATCACCAGGGCGATGCCCTCGCTGGTGAAGTGGGTGTCGTCGGGTTTGGCGGCGTCGAATGACAGCCCGTATTGAAAGCCCGAGCAGCCCCCGGTTTCGATGAGCACCCGCAGGGGGGGCGGCGGTGGTGTTTGCTCGGCTTGCATGACTCGGACTTGGGCGGCGGCGCGGGGACTGAGCGTAATCATGCGGGGAAATTACCGCCCGCCTTGGGCTGCTGTCAATGGATGTAGCAATTCCCGTGCTAGGGCTGATTTACCCTCTTGCCAGCTGATCCCGTGTGCCATTGGCTCCGCTACCGTGGGAACCCTCCAACACATCTTTAACGAGCTTCATTATGAGATGACCCGAACTATCGCAGAAGGCGGTATGGGTGTGGTTTACGAAGCGCTGCAACGCGGCTCCGGTGGTTTCACCAAGGTAGTCGCGGTGAAACTCATTCGTGAGGAATACTCGACCAACAAAGAGTTTCATGAAAATTTTATCGGCGAGGCGCGTTTGGTCGCCAACTTGATCCACACCAACATCGTCCAGACTTACCATCTTGGCCTGATCGGGGGCCAGCACTTCATGGTCATGGAATACGTTGCGGGGGTGAATTTGGAGCAGCTGAGCGAGCGGCAGAGCGCCTTGGGGGGGCTGATGCCGGTGGATATAGCGGCCTTCATCGTTTCCCGAATCGCCCGAGGTCTGACCTATGCCCACCAAAAGACTGATCAGGGGGGCCGGCCGCTGGGCATTGTCCATCGCGACATCGGGCCGAAAAACGTCATGATCGCTTATGAAGGCGATGTTAAGTTGACCAACTTCGGTATCGCGAAGGCCCTCGATCGGATGCACAACGAGGAGGGTAAGGTCATCGCCGGCAAGGATGATTACCTTTCTCCCGAACAGGCCAGTTTCGCGGTGACCGACGCGCGCGCCGACCTGTTTTCCCTCGGCATCGTCCTGACCGAGCTTTTGTTGGGCCGGAACATTTTCCGCGACACGGATCGCTTGGTCTCTCGGCAAAATATCCTCGAGATGCCCATTCCTAAGTTTACCGAGCTCCGTCCGGAAATTGATTCCCGGCTGGAAGCCATCATTCAAAAGTCCCTCGAGCGTGACCGCGAACAGCGTTACCAAAGTGCCTTCGAGATGCTGCACGACCTGGAGGTCTACCTCTACAGCGGCGGCTATCGCCCGACCAACGAGAAGCTGGGCGCCTATCTCAAGGCTCTTTTGGCTGAGCCCGTGCCTGAGACCCTCTTCACCCCATGAGCAGCCAAAGCTTTAGCCAGGACATCCGGCAGCGCCAGAATCAGTCGCTGGTTCTGGCCCCCCAACTGCGGCATTCGCTGAAAATACTTCAGGTCGCCGCGCTCGACCTGCGGTCCGTCATTCAAGAGGAGTTGGAGAGCAATCCGACCTTGGAAGAGCTCCCGATGGAAGGGGTGAGCCTTGACCAAAAGCAGCAGGAAAACGCGTCCGACAACAACGAAAGCGGGGAGGGGGCCGACAACCGCGAGGAGATGGATTTTTCCAAGGAGTACGAGATTCTGAGCAAGCTCGACGACGACTGGAAGGACTACATGTCCCAAGCCGGCGGGGCCCAGCCCTACACCGCCGAGGATGCCGAACGGCGCCAGCACTTCTTCGACTCCTTGGTCAGCGAGACCTCGCTGCAGGAGCATCTCATGCGCCAAGCCGAGTTGGCCGACACGGCCCCCGATGTGCTCCAGGCGATGAATCACCTGGTTGGTGGCCTCGACGATCGTGGGTTTCTCACCCAGAGCCCGGCTGACGTGGCCCTTCAAACGGGCATTCCCCTGGCGTCTGTGCAGGAAGCCGCCCGCCAGATCAAAACGTTCGAACCCGCCGGCATTGGGGCGGCGAATCTCGGCGAGTGCCTTCTGATGCAGCTGGCCGCCAAAGGCCGGGCCGATTCCCTCGCCGCCCGCATCATCCGCGACCACTTTGCGTTACTCACCCGTCGCCGCATCCCCGAGCTCGCGCGCAAGCTCGGAATCCACACCGACGATATCCAGGAAGCCATTGAGGAGGTCGGCACCCTCGATCCCGCCCCGGGGCGTCGATTTGCCGATGACAGCAATCGGGTGGTGGTTCCCGATGTGACGGTCGAAAAAGACGGCAACGAGTGGAAGATTCACCTCAACAGCGATTATATCCCCCGGCTGCGTATCTCCAGTACCTACAAGGATCTGATCGCCAAGGGATCCTTGTCCAAGGACGAGCGCGACTACGTCCGGGAGCGTATCCGCTCGGGCAAGTTTTTGATTAACTCGATCGACCAGCGCCAGCAAACCATCGAGCGCATCACCCGGGAGATCCTCAAGTCGCAGTTTGAATTCTTCGAGTCCGGGGTCTCGAAGCTGCGTCCGCTCACCATGACGCAGATCGCCGACGTGGTCGGGGTTCACGAGACCACGGTCAGCCGAGCCATCGCCAACAAATACATCCAGACGCCCCACGGCGTCTTCGACTTCAAGTTCTTTTTCACCCCCGGCTACCAAGCCGACGGCGGCACGGCCATCTCCAACACCAGCGTGAAGGACATGATTAACGATTTGGTGGAAGGAGAGGACCGCAGCCAGCCGCTGAGCGACCAGGAGATCGTGAAGAAACTTTCGGAAAAAGGCATCAACATTGCCCGCCGCACAGTCGCCAAATACCGCGAAGAGCTCGGGCAGTTGCCCAGCAACCTGCGCCGCGAATACCTCTGACGTGAACGCCGCCTGGGATACGCTCAAGCTTCTCTCTGACCCGACCCGCCTGCGCCTGCTGGCTCTGCTCGTGCGCGAGGAACTCTCGGTCGCTGAGTTGCAGGAAATCCTCGGCATGGCCCAATCGCGCATCTCTTCGCAGCTAGCCCAGCTCCGGCAGGCCGATTTGGTGGGCGACCGCCGCGACGGCAAAAAGGCCTTTTATTCGCTTCGTTCCAACCTCGATCAACGCACCTTGTCGCTTTTGCACGCGGCCTGTGACTCGGTAGCCGAACTGCCCGAGTTAGGCGAAGACCGGGCCAACTTGGCGCGCATCCTCAAAAAACGCCGCGACCATCAGGAGCAGTATTTTAACCTCATTGCCGGCAAGTTGGGCAAAAACTACTGCCCCGGCCGCTCCTGGGAGGCGATTGGGCATCTTGCCCTGCGGCTGACCCCGCACATTGTTATCGCCGATCTGGGAGCCGGCGAAGGGCTGCTTTCCCAACTTCTGGCGCGTCGGGCCAGCCAAGTCTGGTGCATCGATAACGCCCCGCGCATGGTGGAGGTCGGTTCCGAGCTCGCGGCCAAAAACGGGTTGGCCAATTTGACCTACAAATTGGGCGACATCGAAAACGTGCCCCTGTCAGCTCAGTCCGTGGACCTCGCTATTTTGAGTCAGGCGCTTCATCACGCGCTTCATCCGGAGTCGGCCGTGAAGGAGGCCTACCGCATCCTTAAGCCCGGCGGCCAAGTGCTCATTCTCGACCTCAAAGAGCACACCTTTGAAAAAGCCCATGAGCTTTATGCCGACGAGTGGCTGGGGTTCAAGGAAAGCGCTTTACACGGGTTTTTGAAAAAGGCCGGATTCAGCCAGGTTGAAGTGACCACCGTGGCGCGGGAGGCGCATGAACCTGGGTTCGAAACCCTGTTGGCCAGCGGTATCAAACCGGAGTTGCCGCACTAACTCGGGGCGCTCCCGTTTAATCCCAATCGGCTCGATCATTTTGGGCTTCAACCCGTGGATAATGCCGCCCGTTTATCCGGTTCCTCGACGCGCTTTTGGGGTGAATCTAACTGAACCAGTGAGACGCAGGCGAATTGGCCCCCCGTGCAATCGTCCCTCCTTGAGTCGGAACTTCGTCGGTGGATTTATTTAGGCGAATATCCGTTGCATCAGTGAGGCGAAAGCCGCCGGCGGACGCACCGGTTTACCGGCTCGGTCGATGAACACGTGGAGGCTGCTGGCAGTGGCGATCAGGTCGTCGCCTCGGTGCAATTCGTAATCCATGCGGATGCGCAGGGTGGGTTTCTCTTTTAACAGGGTCGTGATCACCACCGTGTCATCGTATCTGGCCGGGCGCAGGTAGCGCAGGCTGATGTCCACCACCGGCAGGAAAAATCCTTGAGCTTCCAGTTCACGGTAGGGAAGACCGTGGGCTTTGAGTAGTTCGGTCCGACCGATCTCCAGCCAGGGCAAGTAGCTTCCATGATAAACTACGCCCATCATGTCGGTTTCGGCGTAACGGACGGAAACGGTGGATCGTGAGGTGATCATTGGGTGAGAAGAGTCGCGGTCAAAACAGCGAAAGGCCATCAGGGGGACAAGGCTGATAGCGGATCGCTGAAGCGTTTTCGTGCCCGTTAAAAGGGCAGGGGCGCTTCAAATCAGTTGATAAGTAACTGCGAGAGTTGTGCGCGCCCAGACTAATTCTCCCTGCTGATAGGACAGGTAAGTAGAATTTTTGTTTTACATTGGAAAAATGCCCCCATTGCTTCGCCGACTGATTTCGTCCCTTCCAAAACTGAACATCCTGTGAGCCACCAACACTCGCGAAAAACTTTCTTCGCCAAGTTGCTGGGCCTTATCGCCGTAGCTGGCGTGGCCCCCAAACTCCTTGCCAAGTCCACCGTGTCATCCACTGCCGCGCCCGCTGTACCGTCGGTGCCCTTCAAGGTGAGCGCCGATTCCCGTACCGTCGCCCGTTCGGGTGATCTGGTTTAACCCGAAGCTCGTCTCCTCCTGAGCGAAGATCACCTCGGACTATGTCTAAACTTTTTCCTAAATCGGCCAACAAGTTGCCGCTCCAGATCATACTTCTGGTGCTCATCGTCGGCAGCCTTGTTGCTGCCGGGACGACCTACTACGCAACTAATAGTTACATCAATGTAGGTTACGCTCCCGTGCAACCGGTGCCGTTCAGCCACGCGTTGCACAGCGGCCAACTCGGTATCGACTGTCGTTACTGCCATGTTGGCGTGGACAAGAGCGCGACCTCCTCGATCCCCGCTGCGCAGACCTGCATGAACTGCCACAATCAGGTCAAAACCGACAGCCCGTTGCTCCAGGTGGTGCGCGACAGTTATACGTCCGGAGATCCCGTGCCTTGGGTGAAGATCCACCAAGCGCCCGATTACGTGTACTTTAACCACTCGGTGCACATCGCCCGCGGCGTCTCTTGCGTGGAGTGCCACGGAAAGATCAACGAGATGGACGTCGTCAGCCAGGCCAAGTCGCTCTCAATGGGTTTCTGTTTGGACTGTCACCGTGAGCCCGAAAAATTTGTCCGTGACCCGAAACACGTGACCAACCTCGACTGGACGCATCCCCGTGGTGCCGCCGGTCAGCTCGAAGACGGCAAGAAGTTTGTCCACGACTGGAACATCAATCCCCCGAAAAGCTGCTCCGGCTGCCATCGCTGATCCGCTGATGAAACGCACATTTGAACATCCCGCTCCGTCCGCCAGCGAACTGTCTGGTCCTAAATACTGGCGTAGCCTCGACGAACTCGCTGCCACGTCTGGCTTTAAAGCCCAAGTGGAACGCGAGTTCCCCGCCGACGCCTCGAACCTGAACGGCGTTGATCGCCGCCAGTTCTTCAAGCTGATGGCCGCCTCCTTCGCCCTTGGTGGCGTTGGTCTTGCCGCCGGTTGCCGTCGCCCGGAAAAGCACATCCTTCCCTACGGCAAGTCCGTGGAGGACGCTATCTCCGGTCTGCCGCTCTACTTCGCCTCGGCCATGCCCACACGCCGTGGGGCCGTCCCGATCCTGGCCGAGACCCACGAGGGTCGCCCCACCAAGATAGAAGGCAATCCGACCTACGCGCCTTACGGCGGTAGCACCAACGCCTTCGTGCAGGCTTCCGTGCTCGATCTCTATGATCCAGACCGCGCGAGCGTAGCCACCGTCAAAGGTGCTGCCGTTTCCGCCGCCGCCGTCCAAGATTTGCTCGCCAAGATTGGCGCAGACGCCGGCGCCGCTTCCGGCGCTGGTCTCGCCTTCCTTGCTGGCCAGTCCAGCTCGCC
The DNA here is from genome assembly GCA_044353465.1 of Rariglobus sp. Lineage (GTDB taxonomy): Bacteria > Verrucomicrobiota > Verrucomicrobiia > Opitutales > Opitutaceae > Rariglobus. Next base: position 9,066 of record JBILBW010000037.1, read on the forward strand.
GACCCGCGCCGCGCTGGTCGCCAAGTTAAAGAAGAAGTTTCCCGCTGCGATTTGGGCCGAATATGAGGCCGGTCTTGACGAGGCTTCCGCCGCCGCCGCTCAGGCCGCCTTCGGCCAAAGCGTCAAACCGCTCTACCAGTTCGCCAAGGCCAAGCGCATCGTCGCGATTGACGCCGACTTTTTCCAAACCGAGGCGCATTCGCTGGCCTATGCCCGTGATTTCGCCAAGGGCCGCAAGGTCGTCAGCAAGACCGATGCGATGAACCGCCTCTACTCGATCGAGAGCAGCTTCTCGCTCGTCGGTTCGATGGCCGATCACCGCCTGCGTCTCGCCAGCAGCCACATGTTGGCCTTCACCGCCGCCCTCGCGGGCAAAGTGAGCGGAACCGACACCTTCTCCGCACTTGCCCAGGGCCTGACCTTCAAAGATCAGGACAAGTGGCTCGACGCCTGCGCCGCCGACCTGCTCGCCCACAAGGGTGAAAGTGTGATCGTCGCTGGCAGCCACCTGCCGCCCCAAGTTCACGCCATCGTTTACGCCCTCAATGTTGCCCTCGGCAACGTCGGCAAGACGGTCGACTTCGTGAAAGTTCCCGCCAACACCGCCGCGACCATCTCGACCCTCGCCGCTGCTCTCAAGGCCGGTTCGGTCAAGTCGCTGGTCATCCTCGGCGGCAACCCAGTTTACGACGCTCCGGCCGACCTCGGTTTCGCCGAGTTGGTTAAAAGCGTGCCCAACGTGGTGCGTTACGGCTACTACGTTGACGAAACCTCCGCGGTTTCCGGCACGCATATCCAAGCCGCCCATTACCTCGAGTCGTGGGGCGACGCACGCACCGCCGACGGCACCATCGTTCCGGTCCAGCCGATGGTCATGCCGTTGTTCAACGGTCTGACCGAGATCGAGGTTTTGGCCCGCATCGCTGGTGAAACCGTTTCCGATCCCTACACCCTGGTCTACAACACCATCACGGGAATCATTGGCGGTGGTAACGCCGACCACGTGTTCCGCCAATTTCTCCATGACGGTCTGTTGGTGGGTTCGGCTTACAAAAAGGCCGACGTGCGTTTCAACGCCACCGGTCTTGCCCCGTTGTTTGCCCTCGCTCCCAGCTACAGCGAACTCTCCGAGACCAACCTCGAAGTTCGCTTCACCTTCGACGCCAAGATCGACGACGGCCGCTTTGCCAACAACGGCTGGCTCCAAGAGTGTCCGGATCCGATCACCAAGATCTCTTGGGACAACGCCATTCTCGTCAGCCCGCGTCTGGGCAAACACCTCGGCATCGATCCCGAAGGTTCAGTTCTCCAGGTCGCGCGTAAGGAAAACGCCAATTTCAAGCAGGGCGTGGAGCAGGCCTTCATTGGCGAAGTCACCGTCAACGGCGTGACCGTCCGCGGTCCGCTGCACATCCAGCCAGGTCTCTCCAACTACACGCTCGTTCTACCGCTCGGCTACGGCCGCACGGTGTCCGGTCGCGTGGGCAAAGGCGTCGGCCACAACTTCTACCCGGCCCGCACCAGCAGCACGCTCGGTTTCGCAACCGGAGCGACGATCAAGCTCACCAGCGACGTTTATGCTTTGGCCAACACCCAAGAGCATTGGTCGATGGAAGGCCGCGAAATCGTCCGCGAGTCGAACTTTGCCGAGGACGGTTCAACCGATCTGGGTTTTGTTAATAAATTCGGCATCGAGTCCCACGCGCCCTCCAATTTGGGCGAGGATGATTCCATCGCCGAGTTGGCCAAGCTCTCGCCCGAGGACCGTGCCAAACGCAAAGCCATCATCGCCGGAAAAATCCCGCGCGGTCAGTCGCTCTACGAACACGAGGAACTCTCCGGCGTACACCAGTGGGGTATGTCGATCGACCTTAACACCTGCATCGGTTGCAACGCCTGCGTGGTTGCCTGCCAAGCCGAGAACAACATACCGATCGTCGGCAAGGACCAGGTCATGCGCGGCCGCGAAATGCACTGGATCCGCTTAGACCGCTACTACTCCGACGGCCAGATCGAGTCCGGCGCGTTCGGTGGCGAAAACAACAAGATCCTCCCAGAGGATCCGCAAGTATCGCTCCAGCCGGTTGGTTGCCAACATTGCGAACTCGCCCCGTGCGAAATCGTCTGCCCGGTTAACGCCACGGTCCATGACGAGGAAGGGCTCAACACGATGGCCTACAACCGGTGTATCGGTACGCGTTATTGCGCGAACAACTGCCCGTACAAGGTGCGCCGGTTCAACTTCTTCGATTGGAACAAACGTTCGCTCGACGAGTTGTACCTGGGGCCGCTCGGTCAGTCCGGCATGCCGGAGCTGGTCAAGATGGTCAAAAACCCTGACGTCACCGTGCGTATGCGCGGTGTGATGGAGAAGTGCACCTATTGCGTGCAACGCATCCAGCAGGCTAAGATCAAGCAGAAGGTGAAAGCGGGCGCCTCCGACAACGTGACGATTCCCGATGGCACCATCCGCACGGCTTGCCAACAGGTTTGCCCGGCTGACGCCGTCACCTTCGGTAATATCAAGGATCCGACCAGCGCCGTCTCGAAGGCCAAGGCAATCGAGCAGGATTACGCCTTGCTCGGTTATCTCAACATCCGTCCCCGTACCACTTACCTCGGCAAGCTGCGCAACCCGAACCCGGCCATGCCGGACTACGCTTCGCTCCCGCTCAGCCGCACCGAATACGAGAAGAAGAACAACCCGCTCTTCGGCAAAGAACCCGCGCACGGCCACGGTCAATCCGACCAGAACCACGCTCCCGCCGCCGGGCATTCTGAGAAACACAGCGCCGTTCGCGGCAACAACCTCTTCGGGGGACTTAGCTAATGGCCTCTCAAGCACACACATCTGCCGCTCAGCCGGCCATCCTCAACGAGGTTAATCCGACCCCGTTCCCCCGCGCTACTCTGGTTGAAAACAACCGGAGCTTTGGTTGGGTAACGGATAAGATCTGCGGCATCATCGAGGGCAAGACCCCCACCTGGTGGTGGGTTTGCTTCATTCTCGCTTGCTGCCTTGCCTCGTTCACCGTCGCCGGTGTCACCTACCTCGTTTCGACGGGCGTCGGTGTTTGGGGCCACGCCAACCCGGTCAACTGGGCCTGGGACATCGTTAACTTCGTGTTCTGGATCGGCATCGGCCACGCCGGTACCTTGATTTCGGCTATCTTGTGCTTGTTGCGCCAGAAATGGCGTACCTCGATCAATCGCGCCGCCGAGGCCATGACGATTTTCGCCGTGGTTTGCGCCGGTATCTTCCCGGTCTTTCACGTCGGTCGCGTTTGGTTCGCTTGGTACTTGTTCCCGATCCCGAACAGCAACGCCATCTGGCAGAACTACCGTTCGCCGCTGGAGTGGGACGTGTTCGCCGTCTCCACCTACGGTACCGTTTCGGTGCTGTTCTGGTATGTCGGTTTGTTGCCCGACTTGGCTGTCCTCCGCGACCGCTTCTTTAAGGCCGGTAACAAGGTGCGTTCGTTCTGCTACGGATTCTTTGCCCTCGGCTGGCGCGGTTCGAACCGTCACTGGAGCAACTACGAGATGGCTTACCTCATCTTGGCCGGTATCTCGACCCCGCTGGTGTTGTCGGTGCACACGATCGTGTCGTTTGACTTCGCCGTGTCGCTGCTCCCGGGTTGGCACACCACCATCTTCCCTCCGTACTTCGTTGCCGGCGCTATTTTCTCCGGTTTCGGCATGGTGCTGACCCTGATGCTCCCGCTGCGCGCTATCTACGGCATGCAGGATCTGATCACGCAGTATCACATCGACTGTATGTGTAAGATCGTTTTGGCCACCGGCACCATCGTCGGTTACGCCTATGGCATGGAGTTCTTCATCGCCTGGTACGGCGCGAACCCCAACGAGGGCTTCGCCTTCATCAACCGCTCCTTCGGTCACTACGCCTGGGCTTACTGGATCATGATTAGTTGCAACGTGATCACGCCGCAGTTCTTCTGGTTCAAGGCCGTTCGCCAAAACACCGCGTTGGTCTGGATTCTCTCGATTTTCGTCAACGTGGGTATGTGGTTCGAGCGCTTCGTGATCATCGTCACTTCGCTGGCCCGCGACTTCTTGCCTTCATCGTGGGGTTATTACAGCCCGTCGATCGTCGAAATCTTCACCTTCTTCGGTACCTTTGGCGTATTCAGCGTGTTGTTCCTGCTCTTTATCCGCTTCTTACCGGTCATGCCCATGGCCGAAATCAAGTCGGTTATGCCGCAGGCCGACGTCCACGGCCACGACCACCACTAATTTAACGCCGACACTTTTATCAACATGTCCGCTAAACCTTACGGCTTAATCGCCACCTTCGACACGACTCCGAGCGTTTATCACGCGGCGGAGCAGGTGCGTGACGCCGGCTACAAAAACTGGGACTGCATCACGCCGTTCCCGATCCACGGCTTGGACAAGGCCATGGGTTTGAAACGCTCCAACGTGCCGAAGTTCTCCTTGTTCGGCGGTCTGCTCGGTTTCACCACCGGTATGTCACTGATCTACTTCACCAGCGCGATCGACTATCCGCTGGTGGTCGGTGGCAAGCCCTACTTCAGCCCCCTGTTCGCCTTCCCGGTGTCCTATGAGTTGACCATTCTTTTTACCGCGTTCGCTACCATTGGCGGGATGTTCTTCTTGAACGGGTTGCCGATGCACTACCACCCGGTGCTCAAGAGCGACAAAATCCTCTCAGGCATGGACGACAAGTTTCACATCGTGATCGAGTCCGCGGACCCGAAATTTAACCTCGCCCTGACCAAGGCCTTACTCGAGAAGGCCGGGGGCAAAGACATCCAGGAGCTGGAAGCCTGAGCCATGCGTTACGTTTATCTCACCCTCTTCTTCGTTGTCGTACTCGCGTTGTCCATTTTGGGCTTCCGTGGTTCGCTCTCGACTCGCTCGCCGCTTGAGGTGTTCCCGGACATGGACCACCAGGACAAATATAAGCCCCAGGCGGAGTCGAAGTTCTTCTCCGACGGTCGTGTCGACCGCACCCGCATCGTTGGCACGGTGGCTTTTGGGCGCAAGTCCGATGCCGCTGACCCCATGTTCCTGAAAGCCGACTCCGCAACGTATGCGGGGAAAAACCCCGCTGGCGCCTGGGTGGTGGGGTTCCCCTCTGCGATCACCGTGGATGCCAAATTGATGGAGCGCGGTCAGGAGCGTTACACCGTTTACTGTGCACCCTGCCACGGGGCCATCGGTGACGGCAACGGCATCACCAAACAATACGGGATGGGCGCCACGCCCACCTTCCACGACGCCCGTCTTCGCTCTATGGCGGAAGGCGAGATTTTCAACACCATCACCCATGGTAAGGGCAACATGCTTTCCTACGCGGACAAACTTCCCGCCGACGATCGCTGGGCGGTCATCGCCTACGTGCGCGCTCTTCAGCGCGCTGCCCACGCCACCGCCGCGGACGTTCCTCCCGGACATAAATCTGAGCTTGGTATCAAATGAGCACCCACGCTGCCACCGCTTCTGCGGTAATCCCCTCTGAATCCCCGTCGTCCTGTGCCTGCGCAAGCAAGTTTCTGGGCGTAGGTATCGCTGGTATCGTACTGACGATCATCGGCTTATTCGTGTCCAGTGGTAAGGCCGTTGCGCTTTCCTGGCTCATCGGCGTGTCTTTCTGGACCGCGATCGCTATCGGCATGTTGATGTTGGTGATGATCCACCACATCCTCGACGCTTCTTGGTCGGTTGTCCTTCGTCGCCAATTCGAGCATGGGCTTGCAGCCTTCCCGTGGCTCGCCCTGTTGTTCACGCCCTTGGTCATCGTTTCTTGGACGGGCTCACATGACACCATCTGGAAGTGGATGAACCCCGATTACGTGCTGCTCAACGGCCATACGGTCGGCCACGATCCGCTCTACATTAAAAAGTCCAGTTTCCTGAACTTGGAGATGTTCACCGCCATGACCGCGCTTTGCTTCGCCGCTTGGATCTGGCTTTCCTCTCGCCTGCGTAAAGCTTCGTTCAGCCAAGACGCCGATGGTGACCTAAAGTGGACGTTCATGAATCGCAAGACCGCCGCCTTCGGTTTGGCGGTCGGTGCAATCACTCTGTCACTTGCGGCCATTTATTGGATCAAAAGCTTGGAGTACCACTGGTTCTCCACCATGTACGGCGTGTGGTATTTTGCTAATTGCGTGCGCGGTGCGCTGGCGATCGGTGTGCTCATGCTGCTGGCGCTCTACAAGCGCGGCGACCTCAAAGGCATTTTGAACACCAACCACCTGCATTCGGTGGGTATGTTGATCTTCGCTTTCACCGTGTTTTGGGCCTACGTCACCTTCTCCCAGTACTTCCTGATCTGGAACGCCAACGTTCCTGAGGAAACCTTCTGGTACAACCTGCGCGAAATCACCCGCGCTGGCGAACCCAGCCAGTGGAAATACGTCGGTATGCTGATCCTGTTCGGCCACTTCCTGTTCCCGTTCCTGTTCCTGCTCTCTTACAAGAACAAGATCACCCACAGCCGCATCACCTTCATCGTCCGCTGGATCCTTTTGATGATCGTGGTCGACTTGATCTACAACGTCGCTCCCGCACTCAAAGATTCCCTCGGCGAGCCCTTGCCCTTTATCTCGCTCAACCTGCTTTGGACGGCCACCTCGCTCGTCGGTGTCGGCGGCGTATTCTTCTGGGCCTACTTGAAGAGCTTCCCCAAGACCAAACTCATCCCGATCCGCGATCCGCGCATCACTGAATGCCTCACCCATCATGAGTGATTCCTCCAAAACTCCTTCCACCTCCGGTGCTTTAACAACGGTTGCCGCCGCCATCGGTGGGTTCGCGATTTTTGCGCTGATCGTCTTCATCGCCTACCTTCCTAAAACGCCCGAACCTTTGGCCGATGGCGTGCGCACGCCAGTGCAACGTAAAGCAGCACTGGCCGAACTGCGCGCCAAGGAAAAGGCCGCATCCACCACCTATGGCTGGGTTGACCAAGCCAACGGCGTGGTGCGTATCCCGATTGCCGAAGCCATCACTATCACGATTCAAGAGCTCAACGCCAAGAAGTGAAGCCGCCCAGCGGGGGGCATCGGTTACGGCTCACGCTGGTACCCGCCTCACGTCTGTTGTCCGCCTCAATCTTGATTGGTCCCACACCTCCAGATGGCCCCTGATTCCTTTCTCACACCTCAGCTCAAGTCCGAAGGCCCAAACACGCCGACGAGCGAAGCCTCCGTTATTGACGCTTCCCTGCGCACGCCGCTTACGGTCCTGATTACATCCGCTTTGCTTTGGCTCCTAGTAGCCAGCGCTCTGGGCGTGGTTGCGGCTTGGCAGTTGCATACTCCTTCCTTTCTAAACAATTGTGAGTTTGTTACCTACGGTCGAATTCAGCCAGCCCAGAGCAGCGTTTTTATTTATGGCTGGGGCTTCAATGCTGCCTTCGCCGTGAGCCTCTGGCTCATGGCCCGTCTTTCCCGCGGTGTGCTGCCGGGTTTTGGAACCCTTCTGCTCGGTACGGTTTTCTGGAACGTGGGTGTTGCGGTCGGGCTCATTGGTATCCTTAGCGGTTTTTCTTCTGCGATCGCCGGGTTGGACATGCCTGGATTTGCATTACCCCTTCTCTGGATTGCTTATGCGCTGATAGCGGCGTGGAGTTTTGTGGTTTTCCGCGCCGGCCGTTCTCAGCAATTGTTTTCCTCTCAGTGGTACCTTTTTGTCGCTCTATTGGCCTTCCCTTGGATTTATTCTATTGCCCAGGTCATGCTGGTTCTGGTCCCGGTGCGTGGAACGGTGCAATCGGTGATTCAGGCTTGGTTTTCCGGTAACCTACTGCTGCTTTGGTTCACTTCGATCGGCTTGGCCGCCATTTATTATTTCCTGCCTAAACTGCTGCTAAAGCCGGTTGCCAACTACAATTTGGCCTCATTAGCGTTCTGGTGGTTCTTGGTTTTCGGCAGTTGGTCCGGTCTAGCCCGTCTGCTCGGTGGCCCGGTTCCCGCTTGGGTGCAGACGTTTGGTGCGGCCGCCAGTTTCATGCTGGTGGTGCCCCTGGTTATCTTTTGGTTGAATTTCTTCGGCACTCTCGCCGGGAGTTGGGCCTCGCTCAAAGACAATCCCCCCTTACGCTTCATCGCTTTCAGCGTGGTTTCCCTGTTGCTGTTGCTGCTCACCATGGTCGCCGATGCTACCCATGGGTTCGCCGCCCTCACCCAGTTCACCTATTTCACCACCGCCGAGGTGCAACTCGGTCTTTACGGGTTCTTCACGATGGTGATCTTCGGTTCGCTCTATGCGATGGTTCCCCGTCTTTTCGCCACCCCTTGGGCCAGTGAAGCCTTGACCGGGGTACACTTTGTCGCTTCCGCGTTCGGAGTGATTTTATTGGTCGTTTCATTGGCTATCGGAGGTATTCAGCAGGGCCTGAAGCTCGAGGATCCCTCGATTAGCTTTTCGGCGGTGACCTCGTCGACATTGCCTTATCTTTTTTCGGCTAGCGTTGGTTGCGTACTTCTCGCCATCGGCCAACTCGCCTTTGCTATTAACTTCTTCTGGACCCTAGCAAACGCTTCCGCCGGTTGCGTACGCTCGGTTAAAGACCTGCTGGCCGGACAACCGGAGGCCACACGATGAACCGCGCTCCCTACTTATTCCTTGGAATTTTCCTCGCCCTAGCCCTCTCCTTTGTCGGCTTGGTTTTATCCAATCAGCTCAGCTACGGCGCCTTCTCGACCCACATCGATGAGGACGAAGGCAAGGCCTTCCCCCTGCCTGCCGCTGGCCTCGCAGCCCAGGGCAAATTGGTCTATCAAGACCTCGGTTGCGTTTCTTGCCATACCCAGCAGGTTCGCCGGGAGGGTTTCGGCTACGATATTGGCGAAAAGAGCCGGGGCTGGGGCGAACGGCAAAGCGTCGCCCGTGATTACCTCCGCGAATCGCGCGTTTTAATCGGTTCACAGCGCGTTGGCCCTGATCTTCGCAATTTCGCTGCCCGGAAGAATTCCGATGGCACTGAGCCTACTGCCGCTTATCTCTACGCATATCTTTATCATCCCCAAACCATGGTGAAGGAGAGTAACATGCCTGCCTACACATACCTGTTTAAAACACAGCCTATAATCGGCCAGGGTTCGGCCAAGGCCCTCAAGTTACCCGCCGCTATCGGCCACGAAGTGGTGCCTACGCCCCGGGTGGAAGCGCTGGTAGCCTATTTGCTCAGCTTGAAAGACACCTACGCTTACCCGGAAACAAAGAACGTCTACACTGCTCCTCCGGCCCAGAAAGCCAACAAAGCCAAGGATTCCCATAAATGAGCGCTGACCAGAACCAAAACCACTCCGCAGTTCCTGAAGGGGCCTCCGATGAAAGCATCCAACAGGTTCACGCCGAATTGGTGAGAAAGGAGCCTGAACCCGCCCAGGGCTACAAGTTGCTGCCGCTTTTCCTCCTCGGCTTCATTTCCACGATGATTTTCGTTACCTCTATCTACGTGGTTTATTACCGCGCTGGCTTCAGTCCCATGGTTTACGATGAACGTTTTGATCCGAAATCTTCGGCCGCAACTGCGAAAAAAGAGCTCACACCGGAACAAGTTTTAGCCGCAGGAAAAAAATCTTACATTCAGGTGTGTGCTGCCTGTCACCAAGTCAACGGCATGGGGGTTGCCGGCTTTTACCCGCCGTTGGCCAACTCCGAATGGGTTGTGGGTAATGAGGAGCGTTTGATTCGCGTCCTACTCCACGGTTTGAATGGCAACATTGAAGTAGCCGGCATTACTTACAACGGAGCCATGCCCGCCTTCGGTAAAGTGCCCGGCGGTGGTTATAACTGGAACGAGGAAAAGATTTCCCAAGTTCTGACTTACATCCGGCAGGAGTGGGGCCATAAGGCCGTACCAGTCACCAAGAGTAAAGTTGCCGAGATTCTGGCCAAGGATTCGGCTCGTTCGAAGCCCTGGACGGAGAGTGAGTTGGTTCCTTTTAAGTAAGCTTTTTTTCGGGAGTATTTAAACCGGGCGAAGTCGCCCGGTTTTTTTATTATACAGTTCCGATGCCATCAATTTGATGCGTTTTTTTGGCGCGTGTAGCACCAACCCATTAACAAACGTCGACAGCTGGGATTGCCGGTTTCAGGCTTTGCGGAATAGGTAGTGACTGACCAACCATTCCTCGCCGTTACGGTATCCCCAAAGTTCCGCGCAGCTCAGGTAAAACACGCGCCAATAGGCCCACCACTTGGTGGCTTGATCCGCCCCGTAGGTGCTGCGCAGAAGCGGCATGATTTCCGCGCGGTGGGCATCCATGTTTTGCAGCCAGTGTTCTGCGGTTTGCTGGTAATGGCGTCCGTTGACCTTCCAATCTTCCACGAGCTGTAAGTGGGTATCGAATCTGGGTAACAAATCATGCGCGGGCATCTGCCCGCCGGTGAAAAAATAACGGCTCATCCAGTCGCCTGGGCCCTCGGAAACAAAGTGATAACTAAAGCGATTATGGGTGAAAATATGGGTAAACAACCTGCCGTCGGGGCGCAACCAGCGGGCGATGTTTTGGAAAAGCCTATCGTAATTTTTTAGGTGCTCAAACATTTCCACTGAAACGACTCGGTCGAACTGGTTGGCGGCGGTGTCGAAGGCGTTGATATCGCAGGTGATGATCGTCAGGTTGGTGAACCCGCGGCGGCGGGCCTCGGCGTCGATATGTTCTTTTTGTGTACGGGAATTGGAAATCGCGGTGATGCGTGAGCGGGGGTATTTCTCCGCGTTGTAGAGACAGAGTGAACCCCAGCCGCAACCTAACTCAAGGATGTCTTGGCCGTCGGCCAGTTGGGCGCGTTCGCCGTAGAGCGAGAGCATGAGTTCCTCGGCTTGCGCCAAGGTTTCCCGTCCGGTGGGGTAAAGGCAGCCCGAGTATTTGAAGCGCGGGCCAAGGCAGTAGCGGTAAAATTCGGTCGGCACCTCGTAATGCTGCTCGTTGGCGGCGTCGGTTTGTTCGGCCAGGCCGCGCTTCTTAAGATCGGCGACATAGGCCTCGGCTTGGTAGCGGGCGCTTTCCGCGGTGATGCGCTGGGCTAGCAAGCGACGAATGCCCACGCGGAGCAGCCAGTCAGGCAGGAGGTTTTTTTCAAGCAGGGTGTCGAGCATGTTCAGGATAAGAAAGGGGCCAGTTGCGGTGATGGGTTTGAGGATTTGAAGCGTTGAACGCGCTCTTTGTTATTAAGCCACGATGAGCTTGTTGGAGTAAAGTGCAGGTTGATGCGCGGCTCTTTACACCGCCCAATTTAAGTTGCGGTTTTGTTCTTTGTTTAGAGCCACGTTTAGTGGCAGCTCCCGCCCAGACGGTGTCTGGATTTGATCGGTTTGTGGAATCTAGCCCGTTCCTAGCCGATGCCGGGATCAGGACCTGCTCAGCACGGTGCCCTCAAGTGGATTGAGTGCGGCGAACAAGGGGGTGGTGCCATGAGGCCCTTTACAGCCTGGGTTAGGATGCGTTGACTCCCCCTGTTCAGGTGCGAACTGGGTAGGTGTAGATCCCCTACGCCTGGATTTTTGCATCTAGGAAAAAGTCCCTCGTTTATTGAGGTGGACTGAGGTAGCTGCCGGTAATCGCTTCCAGTTTCTCGGTGAATAGCGAATTTCTACTCGCTTTATACAAGTTGATAACCCGTTCACCGCGGCTGCGTCCGATGCGCTAATGGCCGAAGACTGGCAGGACGACGACTGCGACACCCTGGTTTTTTCCGCCCCCCCCGGTTGCGACCAAAAGCATCCCACCACGGGCCTTCTCCGCAGACCATAGCTGCGGTGACCTTGGCTAGCTGGCGGCCAAGGCTGCCACTGCGGCCACAAAAAAACGTCCGACCCCGCGCTGGGCGGGATCGGACGTTTCGGGGATTAGCACCGAACGAGTCGGGGCGAACGATTACTTCTTGTCGGAAGCGGCATCGAGGATGTCGCCCAGGTTCATCATGTCGCCGGAGCTGTCGCGGTTGAGCGCCTCAAAGGAGGCGGTCTCGGCGGCGAGCTGCTGCTCGGAGTAGTTGGCGGCCTTGACCGACAGACCGAGGCGACGCTCGTCGCGGTCGATCTTGATCACGCGCGCGCTGATCTCCTGGCCGGGCTTGAGCACGTCCTTCACCTTCTCGATGCGCTCCTCGCTGATCTGCGAGATGTGCACCAAGCCGTCGATACCGTCCTTGAGCTCCACAAAGGCGCCGAAGGAGGTGATCTTGGAGACAACGCCAGAGACGACGTCGCCGATCTTGAAGAAGGCGTCGATGTCGGTCCACGGATCCACGGCGAGCTGCTTGACGCCGAGGCTGATGCGCTGCTGGGAAGCATCGACATCGAGAACGATGGCCTCGACCTCGTCGCCCTTCTTGAGGATCTCGGAGGGGTGGTTGACCTTGCGCGTCCAGCTGAGGTCGGACACGTGGACCATACCGTCGATACCCTCTTCGAGTTCGATGAAGGCGCCGTAGGTGGTCATGTTGCGCACCTTGCCGCGAACACGAGCGCCGATCGGGTAGTTGTGGCGAGCCATGTCCCACGGATTGGGCTCGAGCTGGCGCAGGCCGAGGGAGATCTTCTGGTCTTCCTTCTGGATACCGAGGACAACCGCGTCCAGCTCCTGGCCGACCTTGAGCAGCTCGGAGGGCTTGGTGATGCGCTTGGTCCAGGACATCTCGGTGATGTGCACGAGGCCTTCGACGCCGGGCTCGATCTCGATGAACGCGCCGTAGGGGACCAAGTTGACGACCTTGCCGTGAACTTTGACGCCGACTGGGAACTTGTTCTCGATCTCGTCCCAAGGATTCTTGGTGGTTTGCTTGAGGCCGAGGGAAACACGCTCTTTCTCGCGGTTCACTTCGATGATCATGACGTTGATCTCTTCACCCTGTTTGAGGATCTCGCTCGGGTGAGCGATACGGCCCCAGGACATGTCGGTGATGTGGAGGAGACCGTCCATGCCGTCGAGGTCGATGAACGCACCGAAGTCGGTGATGTTCTTGACCACGCCCTTGCGGACCTGACCGGGCTTGATGGAGTCGAGCAGGTTCTTGCGCTTGTTGGTGCGCTGCTCCTCGATGAGCTCGCGGCGGGACAGAACGATGTTCTTCCGGTCGAGATTGATTTTAAGAACCTTGAAGTCGTAGGTCTGGCCGACGTACTGGTCGAGGTTCTTAGGCGGCTGAATGTCGATGTGCGAGGCGGGCAGGAAGGAGTCGACGCCGATCGAAACGATCAGACCGCCCTTGACCTTGGCCTTGACGCGACCCGCGGCGATGGAGCCCTCGGGGAACTTGGTGAGAATGT
>JBILBW010000133.1:0-7007 GCA_044353465.1 Rariglobus sp.
AACCCGAATGAACCGAAGCACTGGATGAGCAAGGCGATTAACTCGGTCTCGGCCTCGACGCCCGGCTCGCCAAAGATGTCGGCGTTAAGCTGAAAAAAACACCGCCCGCGGCCCTTCTGCATACGCTCGTAGCGATAAAACTCCGCGATACTGAACCACTTGATGGGGCGCTTGAGCGCGTTGGCCTTTTCACCCACAAGCCGGCACACGGTGGGCGTCATCTCTGGGCGCAGGGCCACTTCGCGACCGCCCTTGTCGGTGAAGCTGAACAACTGGCCCTCGATCTCGTCGCCCGACTTGGTTTTGTAGAGTTCGAGCGGCTCCAGCACCGGCGCGTCGTACTCCTGAAACCCATAGGTCGACGCCGTCTGCCGCCATAGGCGGAAAATGTGATTCCGACGCGCCAACGCATCGGGATAGAACTCACGGAAACCGGGCAGGGATTGGAACTGGGCCATGGAACCGAAGACGCTGAAAACCGCCGTGTCCGAGGGCGATTCTAAAAACGCAGTCCCTCCCGAATGAACGGCCTCATCTCCACACCAAGCAAAACCGCCGCCCCTGCCTGTTGTGGAGAAACTTTATCCGGCCTGCGGGCTTGATTGCCCTGCACTTGAGCACCACCTTCACCCCCTTTATGAAGAAAGCACTCATCACTGGCATCACGGGTCAAGATGGTTCCTATCTCGCAGAACTCCTGCTCTCCAAGGGCTACGAGGTTCATGGCGTTATCCGCCGCTCCTCCACGTTTAACACCAGCCGGATCGACCACCTTTACAGCGACCCGCACCTGAACGGCGTGCGCCTGTTCCTGCACTACGGCGACCTCGCCGATTCCGTGCAGATGGTGAAACTGCTCTACCAGCTCCAACCCGACGAGGTCTACAACCTCGGCGCCCAGTCGCATGTACGCGTCTCCTTCGACGTACCCGAATACACCGGCGACGTGGTCGGCCTCGGGGCCCAGCGCATTCTGGAAGCCATCCGCGAGGCCGGACTGGTCAAAAAAGTCCGCTATTATCAGGCATCCTCCTCGGAGATGTACGGTAAGGTCCAGGAAGTGCCCCAGACCGAAAAGACCCCGTTCTGGCCCCGTTCGCCCTACGGTTGCGCCAAGATGTACGCGTACTGGCTGACGGTGAACTACCGCGAGTCCTACAACCTGCACGCCTCAAACGGCATTCTCTTCAACCACGAGTCGCCGCGCCGGGGCGAAACGTTCGTCACGCGCAAAATCACCCGCGCGGTCGGCCGCATTAAACTCGGCCTGCAAGACTCTATCTACCTCGGCAACCTCGACGCCCAGCGCGACTGGGGTTACGCCAAAGAATACGTCGAGATGATGTGGATGATGCTGCAGCAGGACCAACCGGACGACTACGTTGTCGGCACCAACGAGACCCACAGCGTCAAAGAATTCTGCCAAGTCGCCTTCGACCGCGCGGGCCTGGATTGGGAGAAGTACGTCAAATACGACGCCCGCTACGAGCGTCCCGCCGAGGTGGAGCTGCTCATCGGAGATCCGGCCAAGGCCAAGAAACAACTCGGTTGGGAGCCGAAGGTGCGCTTCAAGGAACTCGTCGAGTTGATGGTTGATCACGATATCGAACTCGCCAAACGGGAGTCCCAGATCTCCAAACTGCCCCCGCTCTGAACCGGCCGAGGCCAACCGCCATGAAATACTACATCGCCGGGCATCAAGGCATGGTGGGTTCGGCGCTGGTTCGGCGCCTGCAAGGCGAACCCGGCGCGGAGCTGGTGGTACGCACCCGGCGCGAGCTCGACCTCACCTCGCAGGCGGCGGTCGAGTCGTTTTTCGCCAGCGAAAAACCCGATGTGGCCATCATCGCAGCGGCCAAAGTCGGCGGGATTCACGCCAACAACACCTACCCGGCCGACTTCATTTTCGAAAACCTGATGGTGGCCGCCAACACCGTCCACGCCGCCCATCGCCACGGCGTCAAACGCCTGCTTTTTCTCGGCAGCTCGTGCATCTACCCCAAGCTCGCGCCGCAACCGATGCGCGAGGATTGCCTGCTCACCAGCGCCCTGGAGCCGACCAACGAGGCCTACGCCATCGCCAAGATCGCCGGTCTCAAACTCTGCCAGTACTACCGCAAACAGCACGGGGTGCTGTACCACTCGGCGATGCCCACCAACTTGTACGGCCCGGGCGACAACTACCACCCACAGAACTCCCACGTGTTGCCCGCCCTGATCCGCCGCTTCGACGAGGCCCGCGCTGCCGGCAAGTCCGAGGTAGTCGCCTGGGGCACAGGCACGCCCATGCGTGAATTCCTCCACGTCGACGATCTGGCTGACGCTTGCGCGTTCCTACTTCAACAGGACAACCCGCCGGACTGGATCAACGTGGGCACCGGCACTGACGTCACCATCAAAGAACTCACCGAATCGGTCGCCGCGGCCACTGGATTTACCGGTAAAATCACTTGGGACACCACAAAACCCGATGGTACGCCGCGCAAATTGATGGACGTATCCCTGCTGGCTGGACTGGGCTGGAAAGCGCGCATCGCCCTAAGCGACGGCCTAGCTCAAACCTACTCCGCATTCTTAGCCGAGCGTGCCGCTGGCACGCTTCGGCAGTAAAAGAATCGCCAGTCCCGACGGGGCGGGCGGCCTACAATTTGGCCGCAGCCGGCTCATCCACCAGCCAGACCACCCGGTCAGCGCAGGTTTTGAGGATTTGGGACGGCACGGTTGTAGGGTCGTAGGTGCCGCGCATCACGCGCTGCAAGGCCTCGGCTTTGCCCGGGCCGAGGGTCATCACCACGATCAGTCCGCACTGGCGCAATCCGGTCGGGGTAATCGTCAGGCGCCAACCTTTGCCGGGCACTTCCTGTCCGCCAAAGGGCAGGCCACCGTCGTCGCTCAACAGCGCTGTGCCCGGGAACAGTGAAGCCGTATGGCAATCATCGCCCATGCCTAAAAAACACACGTCATAGGCGCGGCCCGGGCCGGCGAGAATCAACAGGGTCCGGCGGTAAGCCTCGGCCGCTTCGGCAACCGGCCAGGCGACCATCCACGGGTGCCGACGATCGGTCGGCACCGCCAGCGGCTCGAGCAACTGGCGCTCGGCGTTGCCAAAATTGCTCTCGGGGCTGCTCAACAGAACATGCCGCTCGTCGCTCACGGTCCACTCAATGCCAGCAGCCTCGTCAGGAGTCAGCTTCTGGCCGGAGATCAGCCATTGGTACCAGTCCTTAGGCGTGCCGCCACCAGTCAGCGCCCAGAGGAAGCGGGAACGCGTGGTTTTTGCCCGGGCCTGTTGACCCAGCTCAAGGGCCTTCGCGAACAGTTCCTGCTTGGTACCGACTAAAACCTGGCCGTACTCAGACTTAATTTCGCGCATGGTGTTTTCCTTAAATTCGGGCTGCCGGGGTTGGCCAATCTTGGCTTAAAAGAACATCGATTCCCCGAGGGCGGCCTCGGGGCTGAGCAGACTGACCGTTGTCGGCAAAGTGGTCGTGCCAGTGCCAAAATCGGCGGTGAAGGAGCCACTGCCATGGGCCAAATCGCCTTGCCAATGAAACCGGTGGGCATTGCGGAAGTTGAAATCCAACTCGAAGGAAACCCCATCGGCGCGCTGCTGGGTCTCGACCCGGAGGTCCTTGGCCCCGCAATCGGCTAGGCGGGTCTGCACCCACTTGGCCAAAACCCGGGCCTCGGCCGCAACCGAAGGCTGGTGCACCAAGGTGACACAATTCAAACCATCGATGATCGAGGCGGGCGGATAGCCGCTGAGGAACTGGGCGATCGTCTGGCGCACGGGCAGCAGTCGGGCGAACGCGAGATCACGCACCACATCCGGCTTGGGCCAAGCGAATGTGAGGGCATCAGCCGGGGTAATCGCGCTATCGAGGATAACGCGATGCGAGCGGTTCAGCAGGTACCTAAACTGGCTGATGCGCGCGCTGGAGATGAAGCGGTGCGGCCAGTAATAAAGCGGGAGGTCGGAGGAAAGGCAGATGGAGACCTGATTCTCGACGAAGGGACGGGCCGAGAAGGGGTAATTGAGCATCACAAACTCGCAGCAACGCGTGTCCCCCTTGGACTTACCCAGATGGCATTCGCCATAAATTTTGGCCCGCATTTCCGTCGTGGTGGCCTCGTCGGGCATTGGGCAAAGCACGACGACGCGGCACGGGTAACGGCGGGAAAAACGCACCGCTATTCGAAACTGCTCCAGAGCGTCTTCCCCAGTGGTGTGCAGCCCGAGCTGGACGACAAAGTTGACCTGGGTGGCCTTGGCATTGTCGTTGGCGGGTGCGACCCCTCCTCCGGCGGCAATGTCCTCCCACATGCGGGTCATGCTCTTCTTAATCGAGCCCACGGGAACCTCGATACCGGGCAAGGCGTTAAAAATTTCAGACATCGTATAGGGAGGCAGTGTCTTCCCCCACATGTCTGGCCGGCCGGATGAGACGGAGCGGCACAGGAGAACGGGGGGCGAGTGCGGTTGGCGGTTGAAGTGGGGCGTGGGGATTTCCCGGCGCAGGTAGGAAGACTTAAGGCTGTCTCCAGAGGTGGTTGTTCTTGGCCAAAAGGGCGTCGGCGTCGGCCGGCCCCCAGGATCCGGCGGGATAACTATCCATGCCGGCGCGTCCTGCTGCGGCCCAAGCCTCCAGAACCGGAGTGTAGAGTTTCCAGGACGTCTCCGCCTCGTCACCCCGGATAAACAAGGTGCCGTCACCGGTCATGGCGTCGAGCACAAGGCGCTCGTAGGCCTCGGGCGTATTGGAGCCAAAGGTCGTGGAGTAGTGGAAGTTCATCTTCACCGGCTGGGTTCGGGTTTCCAAACCGGGCACCTTACCGTTGAGCACCAGGCTCAAGCCCTCATCGGGCTGGATTTGGAAGGCCAGGGTATTGGGCGCCAGATTGAAGCGCTCGCTTTCGGCAAACAAGGTACCAGGAGGGCGCTTGAACTGCACGGCGATCTCAGTCACCCGACGTGACATACGTTTACCCGAGCGAAGGTAGAAGGGGACGCCCTGCCAACGCCAATTATTGATGGAAAGACGAATGCCGGCATAGGTCTCGGTGGCTGACTGCGGATTGATTCCGCCTTCCTCGAGGTAGCCCTTGGCCGGCTTGCCGCCCATCATACCAACGTCGTATTGGGCCCGAACCACGTCGCCGCCGGGGGAAAGATCAAGCGGCTGAATGGCGCGAAGCAGTTTCACTTTCTCATCGCGAATCGCCTCGGCATCGAGGGAAACGGGCGGCTCCATCGCGGTGAGCGCTACGAGTTGCATCGTGTGGTTTTGGATCATGTCGCGGAGCGCGCCGCTCTGCTCGTAGTAGCCGCCGCGAGTACCCACGCCCACCTCTTCGGACACCGTGATCTGCACCGAGTCGATGTAGTTGCGATTCCAGAGGGGCTCGAAAATCGAGTTAGCAAACCTCTGCACCAGCAGGTCCTGCACCGTCTCCTTACCCAGGTAATGGTCGATGCGATAGACCTGATGCTCCTCAAACACCTGGCGGATCGTTTGATTGAGCTCTAAGGCGGTGGACAAATCCTTACCAAAAGGTTTTTCGATGATGACCTTGGAATGATGCGGCTGACCGAGGTATTTCGAAGCCAGCCCGCTCGCGCCCAGATTAAGCAAAATGGGCGCAAACACTGAGGGCGGTGTGGAGATATAGAACAACGTCTGAACCTCCCGACCGAGGGTTTTTTCGATGGCGGCTATGTGCTCGGCGAGGCGAACGAATGCGGCCGGTTCGTCGTAGCCACCAGCCACATAAGTGGTACGCGCAGCCACCCGGCCCCAGACCTCTTCATTCAGCTCGCGCCGGGAAAACTCATTGATGGCGTCGGTCGCATCCTGGCGAAACTGCTCGTCGGGTATCGCCTTACGCCCATAGCCGATAAGGAAGAAATCCGCGGGCAGCAGATTGTCGTAACTGAGGTTATAAATAGCGGGAATGAGTTTACGAGCGGTGAGGTCGCCCGAGGCGCCAAAAATGACGACCACCGTGGGCGGACTGCCGCGATGCTTGCTGAGACCTTGAAGGAAGGGGTGACGTTGAACTTCGGCCATGGAGGGATGAATTTCGTCCGGCCCGACACGAGCAAGCAAGGCTAATGCGGTGAATAATCGGCATGCTTCCGTTCTGTCCCGCTCATGGCCGAAAGTGCTTGGGAAATAGTTCGATGTTTTCGTAATGGCGCACCTCGGCAGCCCCATTCCCTGACACCGCGACCTCGACGACATCGAAGCGGAAGCAGTGCGGGCGCGGCTTTAGGGAGCGCAGGTAGGCGGTGGCGGCCCGGCGCACCACTTTCTTTTTGCGAGCATCCACCGCAAAGAATCCCGCGACCAACGCGGACGTTGCACGGGTTTTAACCTCGACGAAAACCAGCACCTCACCATCGCGGCAGACCAGGTCGAGTTCGTCGCGTCGATCTTGGGGATCGCGCCAGTTTCGCGTGACCACAGCATAGCCCCGTTGTTGCAAAAAATCGGCGGCCAATCGTTCCCCTCGCTCGCCAGTGCTCAGGCGCCGGAAAACCGGCGGATTACCGAGCCAGGATTGGAGCCGTTTCCACATAGATTAGGGGTTTAGGAGGCAGGGTCTAAATTGTCGTTGCGACCTCTCCAGCGGATTGCTGGTTCCTCACTTTCGCCGAGCTTAAGCTCATCGCCATGCGCACCGACATGAAGAGGCTGCACCAGGACGGGACTCGATGCTCAAGGCCAAGATGGGGCTGACCACCTTCGAGGGGGCCCTCCGCAACGAACCCCCAGACCCTATTAAGTAAGTCGGGGGTGCGTCGGCGCGGCGCCCCTGGGTTTGGGCTCAATGACCCAAAGCCTCCGCGCTGGACACCCCGCCGCCGCCGCGCAACGGTCTGCTCCCTGTATGACCCTGATCGAAGACCTCCAATGGCGCGGACTCCTCGCCGACTGCACTGACCTTGATGCGCTCACCAAGCGCCTGAACGAGGGCCCTATCACGCTCTATTGCGGCTTTGATCC
>JBILBW010000160.1:0-5536 GCA_044353465.1 Rariglobus sp.
CGGGCAAAATAAACAGGTCCCGCCCCCCCCGCCCCGCTTCGGCGCCGGCGCCCCCCCCTTCACTTCCAGGCTGGTTATCCAACCTTGGGGAACCTACCTCGTCCGGCTCCAGGACTACGAGGTCTTTACCCGCATCCGGCTAAACTCCTCGCACAAGGCCAAAATCTCTTTGGCCGAGGAGAGCTTGAGCGCATCGTTGGCCAGCTTCTGGGCGTCACTCAGATTCATTGAACGAATCAGGTATTTGACCGAGGGAATGAGCGGAGGCGTCATGCTCAATTCATCCACGCCTAAGCCCAGCAAAAGCGGGGCATAAACGGCGTCGCCCGCCATTTCGCCACAAACACTAACCTTGATTTTATGGCTGTGGGCCTGATCGACCACCGACTTGAGGGTGCGAATGACCGCCGGGTGGGTCGGTTCGTAAAGGTGGGCGATCCGATCGTTCACCCGATCGATGGCGAGTAGGTACTGAATCAGGTCGTTGGTCCCGATACTAAAAAAGTCGCAATCCCGGGCCAGCAAGTCGGCGGTGATCGCCGCGCTGGGGATCTCAATCATCGTGCCTACTTGAAGGTCGGGGTTAAAGGCGATGCGACGGCTGGTAAGCTCCTCTTTACACTCGGCGAGTACGGCATTGGCACGCGCCAGCTCCTCGCGGCCGCTGATCATCGGGTACATCAGGCGGATGTCGCCGTGAATGCTGGCCCGGAGAATGGCACGCAACTGGTCCTTAAAAATCTTCGGATTCTCCAAACAGAAGCGGATCGCCCGGTAGCCGAGAAAAGGATTGTCCTCCTTGGGGAAAAGGTGGGCATGTCCGGCCATAGGCTTGTCGCCGCCTAGATCGAGCGTACGGATCACCACCGGGGCCGGTGCAAGCGACTCAGCAATTGCCCTGTAGGCTAAGTACTGCTCGTTCTCGCTCGGCATGCGCCCCGAACTGAGGTATAAAAACTCAGTGCGGAACAGCCCGACGCCGTCAGCCAAATATTCTTTAACCAAAGCACCCTCGTCCACCTTCTCGATGTTGGCCCGCAGAGTGATGGCCACTCCGTCAAGGGTGACCGCCGGACGCCGATTAGCCTCCATGAGGCGCTGCTCATAGCCCTTTTTCTGCAGCTGGATCTGGCCGTAATGAAACAGGGTATCTTGTGACGGGTTGATGATCACCACGCCCTCATAACCATCCACCAGCAACCAATCGCCGGACTGGACCTGTTTGGTCAAATCCCGTAGCCCCACCACCGCTGGCACCTTCATTGATCGGGCCACGATGACCGCGTGACTGGTCTTGCTGCCCGAATCGGTGACGATGGCAAGGGCCTGGGAGCTGTCGATGCCGGCGGCATCTGAAGGCGAGACATCGTTAGCCACCACCACGCGCTTTTCCACCAACTGACTGAGATTTTGACTGGACTGGCCGAGGAGATTCTGGAGCACCCGTTGAGCGACGTCCCGGATGTCGCACGCGCGCTCCCGAAGGTATTCATCATCAATCTCGGCAAAGGCCTTGATGTAGCGCTGCGAGACCTTGTCGAAGCAGGTTTCGATGTTCTTTCCGCTGGTCTCAAACTCGCGGATCGTCTCAGAAATCAACGCCTGATCCTCCAAGACCAGCAGGTGCGCATCGAAAATCTGGGCCTCCTCGGCCCCCAGATTTTTATCCACCTCTGCCATAATCTTCTGGATCTGCTGGCGCGTCACAACGATCGCGTGCTCGAAGCGGGCAATTTCTGCCGCACGTTGACCCGCTTCCACATCGTAAGAAGGCACCTCGACATCACTCTGAACGTAGAGAAACGCTTGGCCATAAGTAATTCCCTGCGAGGCGGATATGCCTTGCACAAGGGTCTCTGGTTTAGCGATTTTTTCCGTAGACATTCAGGGGGAAGCAGCGTCGGGCCGGGGCTTTCCATAAGCCGCAAATCGATGACGACCTGGGATTGCGTTGGGTCAACTCGCTTTTATAAATTCAGTTACGTATTTTCCTTAGAAAAACTGATAAGTCTAAATTTCGCCGGGAAGGCTTACATTACGAGATGAAATGCCCGCTGATAACGGCGACTTAGGGATGAAAACCAACCACTCCTACCGGCGCAGCAGCCAAACCTATAAGACGACAGGCACCGTTCGAATGACCTGACACGGTTAAGCGGAATCCTTTTGATTCACCAGAGCGGAGTTCAACGGGAGCGGTTGTCGCAGAAATGGGTGCGGGTGAGGGGACGGAATGACCTATTGGAAGCGGCTTCATGAACGAAACAAGGTAAGTGGTTGGGCTATATTGCATCAATTAGTCAGCCCTAAATAATTCATAAGTTTATTTTACACGATTAACTATAATGTAGTTTGGCGCTATTTTTTCGGGGGATGCCCCAGCAGTCGTTAAAAGATCTGGATGGATGGTGGTATATAAAGATTGGTTTCAGGGGTTTGTGGTTTGAACAAGAGCAATATTGCTCGGGGAGGTTTGGAGGATTTGAGGTGCATCGTTCGCCAGCCTCCACACCAATAAAACCACCGCCTGACCGCCTCGTTCGACCACCTTCGTCAAGTAATCGCCCACCCACCGCCGGGGCCCAAGATAGTGCCGCTCGCGCAGCTGTTGGTCGAACCACCCATGCAAATCAGGTGTGGCCACCCGCCCCTTCAATTGCCGCCCCACGGTCTTTACGATCTTTCTTTCGACGGGCGCAGCATTCCGCCCATCCAAGCCCCCCGCTTTGGTTTTTAACCCGAAGTGGCGCCTTTCTGCCGCAATCACTTCCGCTTCGTAAAAAAATAAGCCCTGGGTGCCCAAGCTCAAAGGCGGTAAATAAGGCTTCCCCTCCCAGCACCCCGCCTGTTGCGTTAGGGGTTTAGCCATGACGCCCGCCCAGGAAATCGCCCGCCGCCGCACCTTCGCGATCATCTCGCACCCAGATGCCGGCAAAACCACACTGACCGAGAAATTCCTGCTCTACGGCAACGCCATCCATTTGGCCGGCGCAGTCACCGCCCGCAAAAGCCAGCGCGCCACCACCTCGGACTGGATGGAACTGGAAAAACAACGCGGCATCTCCATCTCCTCCACCGTCCTGCAATTCGACTATCAAGGCTACGCGGTCAACCTGCTCGACACCCCCGGACACAAGGACTTTTCCGAGGACACCTACCGCGTGCTCACTGCGGTGGACGCCGCCCTCATGGTAATCGACGCCGCCAAGGGCATTGAACCCCAAACGCGCAAGCTGTTCGAGGTCTGCAAACGCCGTGGCGTGCCCGTGTTCACGTTCATGAACAAGTGTGACCGGCCCACCCTAAACCCCATCGACCTACTCGACGAACTTGAGCGCATCCTCGGCCTCACCCCCTGCCCCGTCACCTGGCCCTTGGGTAACGGCCCGGGCTTCCGTGGCGTTTATGACCGCCGCTCCAAAGAGGTGCACCTGTTCGAACGCACCCCGCACGGCGCCTACCGGGCCCCAGTTAACGTCACCGGCCTGAACGACCCGGTCGTGCGCGACCGCCTCGACGACTACACCTTTGACCAGGTCTCCGAGCAGATCGAGATCCTCGACGGCGCCAGCGCCCCGTTCGACCTCGCCGCCGTCCAGGCCGGACAACAGACGCCCGTTTTCTTCGGCTCGGCCGTGAACAACTTCGGCGTGCAACTGCTCCTCGAGGGCTTTTTGCAAAACTCCATCCCTCCGACCACCCGCTGCTCGGTGAGCATGAGCGTGCCCGGCGCGCCGGCGCCTTCGGCCGCCCGCGAGATTGCGGTCACCCACGAAAAGTTCTCCGCCTTCGTTTTCAAAATTCAGGCCAACATGGACCCGAAGCACCGCGACCGCATCGCCTTCGTGCGGGTATGCTCGGGCAAATTCACCCGCGACATGAACGTCGTCCACCAACGCACAGGGCGCACCGTGCGCCTGTCCTCCTCACACCGCTTGTTCGGCCAGGAGCGCGAGACCGTCGACGAGGCTTGGCCGGGCGATGTCATCGGTCTGGTCGGCCACGATGCCTTCGGCATTGGTGACACCCTTACCGAGGATCGCACGATCGCTTACGACGAAATCCCGCGTTTCCCGTCGGAGGTTTTCACCTACATCTCGAATCCCAATTCGGGCGACTCCAAGAAATACCGCGCCGGTCTCGAGCAGCTCCTGCAGGAGGGCGTGGTCCAGTCCTTCCAGCCCCGCAACGCACCTCCCGGCTCCACCCTGCTGGCGGCGGTGGGTAACCTCCAATTCGAGGTCGTCCAGTATCGCCTCAAATCCGAATACAGCGCCGAGTCACGCCTCGAACCCACGCCCTGGACCCTGCTGCGCTGGCTCGAGCCGCATCCCGCGCTCAAGGATACCAGCACGCTGATCGTGGCCAGCGGCGTGAGCTTCGGCGTCGACAAGTTCGACCAGCCCATCGTCTTGTTTCCCAACGACTGGACGATGCGTTACTTCATCGACAAAAACCCCGAGCTCAAACTCCACGAGCAGCCCATCGAGCTGACCCGCAAGAGCAGCTAACCCCCGACCAAGGTTAGCCACCGTCCGGCGTGGGGCCTACTCGGCCCCGGCGGAGAAAAAGTCGCGGACCACGGCGGAAACCTGCTCGCGGGGCACTTCCATTTCTGTGCGGGCGCCGAGATCGCGGACCTTAACCACGCCCTTAGCTAATTCCTCGCCGCCGTAGATCAGCGCAAGTTTGGCGCCCGACTCGCCGGCAGCCTTAAACTGTTTGCCGAAGGCGACCTCTTTGAGCGGATAGTCGACTCGGAAACCGTCGGCGCGCAGCGACTGGATGTCGGCAAACGCCGCCGCACGCTCCGCTTCGCCGCCAATGACCGCATAAACATCCGTGCAGTGACTGACCGCCGGGGTGAGCCCACGCTGCTCCAGAAGGAGCGCAAAGGTCATGTCGCCCATGCCAAAGCCGACGGCCTGCATGTCATTGTAGCCGAGTTTGCCGATCAAACTGTCGTAGCGCCCGCCGCCGGCCAGCGCCCGCAGCTCGCCCTTGCGATCAAACGCCTCAAACACAAAACCGGTGTAATAAGCCAACCCGCGGACCACGCCAAGGTCCACCTCGACAAACTTACCCAGCCCCATGGCCGAAAGGTTGCCGAGCAGCTTACGCCAATCGCCCAGGCGAGCGCCGAGCTTGTCACCTGGAATCGAGGCCACTGCCGCCTCGAGGGCGGCCAAGGTTTTGATTTGGAGAAAGGCCAACACCTGCGCCTTTAGCTCCGGGGCGATGGCACCAAACTTCTCGGCGTAATCATTAAAAGCGTCGTCGCCGAGTTTTTCATAACGATCAACCGCGCTGAGCACGGCGCGGGTGCGCGACTCGTCGAGGCCGAGCGCCTCGAGGTAGTAAAACCACAAGTTGCGGTCACTCAGGCGCACGTAAAAATCCTCCGCGGTCAACCCGAATGAACCGAAGCACTGGATGAGCAAGGCGATTAACTCGGTCTCGGCCTCGACGCCCGGCTCGCCAAAGATGTCGGCGTTAAGCTGAAAAAAACACCGCCCGCGGCCCTTCTGCATACGCT
>JBILBW010000134.1:0-6834 GCA_044353465.1 Rariglobus sp.
CGGGCTCACCCCCAACCCCGACATCATGTGCAACCGCGAGATCAAGTTCGGGGTTTTCCGGCAATGGGCGCGCGACCACGGCTTTGCGGCCGTGGCCACGGGTCATTACGCCCGCCGCATCGAACTAACCGGGGACGCAACGCCCGGCTTGGCCGGGGCCGGGCCGGAGCTCGGGGCGCGGTTTGCCCTGCTGGAGGGAGCCGATAAGAACAAGGATCAGTCCTACTTTCTCTCGCTGCTCTCGCAGGATCAACTGGCCGGCGCCCGTTTTCCCATCGGCCACTTGCCCAAACCCGAACTGCGCCGGCTTGCCGCCGAGGCCGGCCTGCCCACGGCCGCCAAAAAGGACAGCCAAGGCATCTGTTTTATCGGCGAGGTTAAAATGCAGGATTTTCTCCGCCAGTATGTGCCCGACCGACCGGGCCCGATCATCCGCGCCACCGACGGCCAAACCCTCGGCACCCACCGCGGACTGCACCTTTACACCCTCGGGCAGCGCAAGGGGATCGGCGTCCCCTCCAACACCGACCGCCAAGCCTATGTGGTCGTAGGCAAACGGGCCGAGGACAACGCGCTCCTGGTGGCCTTCGACGCGGCCGACGCCCCCGGCCTGTTCCAGACCGAGGTGCAGATTCACGCCTTGCAGTGGAATGGGCCGGAGATCACCACGCCCTGCAGGCTGGAGGGCCGGGTGCGTTACCGGGACGCTAGGGTCGCAATCGAGTTCACCCCCCTGCCCGGAAACAGAGCCCGTGTCCGCTTCGATCAGCCCCAGCGCGGACTGGCCAGCGGCCAGATCCTCGCGCTCCATGCCGGCGAACGCCTGCTGGGCGGTGGCGTCTACCTCTGACCGTCCCCAAAGATCCGAGCGTCAAAGCGAGAGCGCCTTGAATTCCTCGGTTTTAAAGGTGCGCGGCAGGCCCCGAGGATCGGCCATTTTCTGCATGACCGGATGATTCGGGTGGTCCTTGAGCCCCTGATTGAGCAGGGCGAGGGCCTCGTCGACGCGCCCGAGCAAAGCGAGCACGAAGGCCTGCTGGGCGAGCTCCTCGGGCTGGTGAGTCTCCTTGTAGCGATCGGTGTGCAACCCGAGGGCGGTTTTATAGGCTTTGCGAGCGCCGTCTTTGTTGTCCTGTTTGCGCCGGGCCATGCCCAAGGTCACCCAGTATTCGGGCATGTCCTCGCGCAATTTGAGCGCCCGCTGGAGGAGCTCCTCGGCCCGGCTAAACTCGCGAATCTGGATCGCAAACTGGGCTTCGCTGGCCAGCGTCGCTGCCTCAGCCTTGATCGCCGCAGGCACTTCCTTGTTTTTCCGTGAGCAGCCCGCGCCAACCGCCAATGCCGCACAAACCAGCAGAATAAAAAAACGTTTCATAGGGTTAAAGTCAAAGATCGACCGGAACGTTGGCAATCGCCTCCTCCATAGTGGTCAGGCCCTCTTTGACCTTGAGCATGGAGTCCTGGTGGAGGGTTTTCATACCGTCACGGATGCAGATTTTCTTCAGCTCGGCGGTTTGCATCCCTTTATTAATGCCCTCAATAAGCGCCTCGGTGGTGATCATCAACTCGTGGATACCGACACGGCCCTTGTAACCGGAACCACCACACTTGGGGCACCCCTTGGGCGCGGCTTTAAAAATAGGCCCGCTCCAACCGAGTGCTTTTTCTAGGATCTCCTTTTCCCGCGGGGACGGGTCGGTCTGAACCTTGCAGGTTTTGCAGGCCCGCCGCATCAGGCGCTGCGCGCACACACAGAGCAGCGACGAGGAGATCATGAACGGCTCAATGCCCATGTCGGTGAGACGGGCAACCGTGCTCGGGGCATCGTTGGTGTGGAGCGTGGAAATCAGCAAATGGCCGGTGAGCGCGGCCTCCACGGCGATGTTGGCCGTTTCTTTGTCACGAATTTCGCCCACCAGAATAATATCCGGATCCTGCCGCAAGAAGGCACGGAGCGCGCTGGCGAAGGTCAGCCCGATCTGCTTGTGCATCTGCATTTGGTTGATGCCAGCCAAGGTGTATTCGATCGGATCCTCGGCCGTGCGGATCACCAACTCGGGCGAGTTGATCTCGTTGAGCGCGGAGTAGAGCGTCATCGATTTTCCCGAGCCGGTGGGCCCGCAGTGCAGGATCATGCCGTAGGGCTGCTGGATGACCTCGCGGTATTTGCGCAGGTTTTCCTCCGAGAAACCCAGGGCGGTCATCGGCAGGGTGGACTTCTGCTTGTCGAGAATACGCATGACCACGCCCTCACCGTGATTGAGCGGGGCGGTGGAAACACGCAAATCGATATCAACGCCTTTTTTGGTGAACTGTTTGAAGACGATACGCCCGTCCTGGGGCAGGCGTCGTTCGGCGATATCCAGGTTGCACATGATCTTGAGGCGGGCCACCAGCGCCGGGCCCACTTTGCCCGGCAACCGGAGCTTCTCCTTGCAAATACCGTCGATGCGATAGCGCACCACCACCTCTTTTTCCTGGGGCTCGATGTGGATGTCCGAGGTACCCAGGTAATAGGCGTCCTCGATGATACGGTTGGAGAGCTGGATGATGGGTCCGGAGTCCTCGGTGACGTTATCCACCTCAACCGTTTCGGAGGCCGCGCCGAACTCGGCGCCAATCTGCTGGACCACGTCATCGAAGCCGACTGACGCGGGAGTCTCCTTGGCGAACTTGTCATTGATGTCTTTCTCCCGGCCCAAAAGACGAGCGACCCGCAGCCCGGTCATCTCCTGAATCTTGACCGGGATACTCACCTCGAAGGGATTAGCGAAGGCAACCAGAAGAGTGTCCCCCACCTGCCCGACAGGCAGCACGAGGTGTTCTTGGCAAAACTCTTGGGGGATACGCTCGAAAGTCTGCGGGGTGACTTTCCAGCGGGCGACGTTGAAGGGCGCGATATTCAGAGCCTTGGCTCGCGCCACAAAGATCTGGAACGGGGTGATCCGAAACTCCCCGGTGAGCAGCTTATCGAGGGCGTCACCGCTCAGATCTGCCGGGTGGCTGACCAGCGACTGGACTTGATCTTCGGTGAGCCGCGACATCGCCGCGAGTTTGGCCACGACCTGAGTTTGGATTTTTCCAAGAGGCATGGCGGTTTAGCGGGCCGGCGCAACCGGGGCGGGCGCGCGGGTCGCCTCCAACTTTTCGATATAATCGGCAATGATCTCCAGGTTGGTGCAAAACCACACCACCGGCCCCCCCAAGAGCTTCTCCCAATGAGTTCGAACCGCCGGACTCAGGTAGTAGGCGGTGGCCACAAAATAAAAGCCGTCTTCGTGGTCAAAGGGGATCGTCCACGTCGCCCAGCATACGCTCAGATCGGTGCTGGCACGCAGGTCCTCGGGCACATCGTAGGAGCGCAAATCGACGAGACCGAGCCCGAGTTCGTCCATCACATGGTGCAGCACGTCCGCCTCCTGCACCACTAGCAGCTCATAGGCGAGAATGGCCAGGACCGAGCTTTTGCGGTAGTTGCCGGTTGCGACCAATTCAAGCAGGCGCTCGTTGGCCGCCTCCAGGTGTTCGATTTTTATGAGGTTGGCCTCAACCAAACTGGCGCCCAGCAAGCGGTTCGCCCGCATCAACAGGGGCCGGCTTTCTGGCGTCATGTTCATGCCGAGAAAAAACCACTCAGGTGGTTTTCTTAATGAGGCGTGGGGTCCCGCCGTGTTTGATCACCCGCTTGCGCAGCGCTTCGGTCAGCTCGTCGAGGCCCTCGCCGGTGGCGCAGGAGATTTCGATAATGTCGACCTTATGGCGGGTCTTGAATTTCTTGAGCTGTGCGGCCGCACCATCGACGTCCATTTTGTTGGCCACCACAACACGGGGCTTTTTGAGCAGGGTTTTGTCGTAGAGTTTAAGCTCGTTGACCAAGGTTTCATAATCCTTTCGCGGATCCCGGTTATCGGTGCCGGCCATGTCGATTAGGAACATGAGCAGGGTGCAGCGCTCGATGTGGCGCAGGAAGCGGTGGCCGAGGCCCCGGTTTTCGCTCGCCCCCTCGATCAGCCCGGGCACATCGGCCAGCAGCAGGCGATCATAGGACTTCGGATACTCGATCACGCCGATCTGCGGGTGCAGGGTGGTGAACGGATAAGCGGCCGTTTTGGGGCGGGCTTTGGTGATCCGGGTGGTCAGGGAGGACTTACCGGCGTTGGGGAAACCAACTAGGCCGATGTCGGCGATGCTCTTTAGCACAAGGCGGAACTTGCCGCTTTCGCCTTCCTGCCCGGCGTTGGCCCGCTTGGGGGCGCGATTGGTCGCCGTCTTGAAATGAGTGTTACCCCAGCCGCCGTTGCCGCCTTTGCACAAAACGATGCGCTGGCCGTCCTCGATCACCTCGGCCACGGCCTTGCCGGTTTCCTCGTCGATCACGACCGTGCCCAGCGGCAGACGCAAAATGCACGACTCGCCCTCTTTGCCGAAACAATCGGCGCCTTGGCCGTGCTCGCCTAACTTGGCGTTCCAGTGCGGCTTGTATTTGTAGTCGATGAGATTGTTGGTGTCATCATCGCCCAGCAGCACGACGTCGCCGCCGCGCCCACCGTCGCCACCGTTGGGGCCGCCCCAAGGCTCATATTTTTCGCGGCGGAAGCTCACAGCTCCACGACCGCCGTCACCGGCTTGAACTTTAATTACACACTCGTCTACGAACATAAACGCCCATGGTGCACAAAGCGGGTCACTTGCCAAGGGATGCCTTTGCAAAGGCGGAAAAACTCCTGTCGGCCTACGCACGGAGCTCCCCGGCCACACCGACAAAAGCAGCAAGGAGCGCCCGCCAATCATCTCGGGTGGTATCCCAGCCTGAACTGACTCGCACCGCCCGGCGTGCCGAATCCAGATCAAAACCGAGGGCCGCCAGCCCCGCGGACGGCGCGGACTTGCCCGTCGCGCAGGCCGCGCCGGTCGATACCGTAAATCCGCGCTTGTCGAGCCGGGTCACCCAGCGGGTGTTGTCGGCAAAGGGCAGGATCAAGGCCACGGTGTTCCACAATCGATCGGCGGCGGCCGCCACCACCCGAGTTCCAGGCAGAGCGACGACGAGTTCACGCTCGAAGTCGTCTCGCCAGCGCAGCCGATCAGTTTCGAGGAACACCTTTTTTTGCTCCGCCTCGGCCAGGGCCGCCCCCATCGCGGCGATTGAAGGGAAATCCTCCGTTCCCGCCCGCAGCCCCCGTTCCTGCCCGCCTCCGAGTTGACCCCGCAGACCCTCGGCTTGGGGCGCCAACTTGAGCAAGCCCACGCCTTTGGGACCGCCGAACTTGTGCGCCGAGGCGATGACGAAACCGGCCCCGCCAATCCCCCCCGCGGGCAATTTACCCAGCCATTGGGAGGCATCGCACAGGTAGGCAACCCCGGCTTGCCGGCAAAGTTCGTCGATGCGGCCCCAGGGCTGCAACACGCCCGTCTCGTTGTTAGCCGCCATGACGACGACCCCGGCAATCTGCCCGGCAGCGTTACCCAGAAGCTGGTTTTTTCGGAGAGCGACCACGTCGACTAAACCCGCGTCATCGAGCGCCAACCAGCGCACCCGCGGACCGAACAAGGCCAAGGTTGGCACCAGCACACAGGGGTGCTCCGTTGGATTGAGACCGATGAGGGTATCTGCGGGCAAAGTCCGCGCCCAATGGGCCAGCACGAGATTGGCCCCCTCGGTGGCCCCGGACGTAAACACATAGCGCTCAGCCCCCTCGCCCAGCAGAATCGCGAACTTCTCCCGGGCCGCCTCCAGGCGGATTTTCACCTGCGCGGACGCCCGCGACAGGCCCGAGGGGTTTTGCCACGCTTCATCCTGCGCCCGCAGCCAAGTTTCGCGGGAGACAGGAGCAAGCGGGGTGGTCGCATTGTGATCGAAATAGCGCATCGGTCCCCACTGAAAGCCCAAACCGAGAAGGGCGAAACTCCAAAATCAACAGCCGAGTTTGGCTTGCGCTGGGGGAGCCCCGCCGGCTAGCTCGGAATTTTCCTATGAGCACTCCCACTGAACAGGCTATCATCAAGACCTCACTCGGCGAAATGACCATCGCCTTCTGGCCCGACGTCGCCCCCAAGACGGTCGAAAACTTCAAAAAACTCGCCAATGAGAAGTTCTACGACGGCACCGCGTTTCACCGTATCATAAAGGGCTTCATGATCCAAGGCGGCTGCCCAAACACCAAAAAGGGCGCCCGCGGCATGCCCGGCACCGGCGATCCCGGCTACAAGATCAAAGCCGAGTTCAACGCCAAAGCCCACGTGCGCGGCGTCATTTCCATGGCTCGCTCGGCCAGTCCCGATTCGGCCGGCTGTCAGTTTTTTATCTGCCACGGCGACGCGAGCTTCCTCAACAAGCAGTACACCGCCTTCGGTCAGTTGGTGGCCGGTGATGACGTGCTGGAGAAGATCGCCACGGTAGCCACCACCAGTGGCGGCGGCGAAAAGAGCACCCCGGTGGAGCGGGTCGAGGTCGAGAGCATTCGGATCGTTGCCGTTGCCGAATAAGACAGCTACCAAAGATACTCTGATACAACGACCTCCGGTTCAGGAGGTCGTTTTTTATACCCTAAGCGGAGCTGTTGGATTTTTGATTCAACACGTTGGGCAGTGAAGCCTCGAAGGCCTGCAACTGGCTCGGGGTGATGCCGGGCTGAAAACGCAGAACCGAAAGAATGTGGGCCTTGGACTGCTCCACATCGAATTTGTTCTCCATCGCAATGCGGTGAACTGTCCCAATCAACCCGAGTACATTACCGCGTTGATCACTGATGAGCATCTTGATGGCGGTGGAATAAAATTTTTGCCCCTTTGAATCTATCGACTCCTGCAGGCGGATCACCGGGGTCAACATTT
>JBILBW010000038.1:0-21134 GCA_044353465.1 Rariglobus sp.
GCCTGGACCCTGTCCCTCTCCCTGGACTTCGCCAAAAACGTCGCCAAGGGCCAGACTCCCAGCTTCAGCGACCAGTCGGCCTTCGAACACACCCTGGTTTCCGCCGGGGTGCGGTGGAAGTTGTAAGCGTCCGTCGGGCCAACCGCGGCGACGGGCGAGAGGCTAGCTTTTGGGCTTGAGCGCGCCCCCCCCAACTCGGCGCTGGGCGTCTCGCCGAAAGGCCGTTCAGGCCGAGCTAAGTCCAGGGGGCCGTGCGAAGACCCGTAGAAGCAGCCGCCACCCCGGGGCCCGAAAAAGGCGATGCGCCCAATAGCGCCGTGCCAGCGTCCCTGGTCTTGATTTTTCCGCCAGCCCGCTAAACTTAGCGGGCTTTTCCGTTTTCCCTCATTTAACCTAATCCCTCTATGTCCACAGCCACGCCGCAAAAATTCGAGTTCCAAGCCGAGATCAAACAGCTCCTCGATATCGTCATCCACTCGCTTTACACGGAGAAGGAAATCTTCGTGCGCGAATTGGTCTCCAACGCCTCCGACGCACTGGAGAAGTTTCGCCACCTCCAGCTCACCGAGAAGGAAGTCGCCGACGACCAGCTCGCGCTCGAGATCAACCTGACCACCGACGACGCCGCAAAAACCCTCACCCTTCAGGACGCCGGACTCGGCATGACCCGCGCCGAGTTGATTGAAAACCTGGGCACCATCGCCCACTCCGGCTCCAAAGCGTTCCTCAAAGCCCTCAGCGAGGGCGGCCAGAAGAACACCAACCTGATCGGCCAGTTCGGCGTCGGTTTCTACTCCGCCTTCATGGTCGCGAAAACCGTCAAAGTGTATTCCCGCTCCTGGAAGAAGGACGAACCGGCCCACGTCTGGACCAGCGACGGCTCTGGCAGCTACGAGATCGAGGAGGTCGCCGACCAACCGCGCGGCACCAAGATCGTCATCGAACTCAAGGATGACTGCGGCGAATTCGCCACCGAGGGCCGCATCAAGGAGATCCTTGAGCGCTACAGCGCCTTCGTCTCCTTCCCGGTCAACCTCGGCGGCAAGCTCATCAACACCGTCCAGGCCCTCTGGCTGCGCAACAAGAGCGAAATCACCGACGAGCAATACACCGAGTTCTACAAATTCCAGGCCCACGCCTACGACGAGCCCCGCCTGCGCCTGCACTTCTCGGCCGACGCCCCGCTGCAAATCAACGCCCTGCTGTTCGTCCCCAAGGACAACACGGAAAAATTCGGCATGGCCCGCCTCGAGCCGTCGGTTTCGCTGTTCTGCCGTAAGGTCCTGATCGATTCCAAGCCCAAGGATCTGCTGCCCGAGTGGCTGCGTTTCCTCAAGGGCGTGGTCGATAGCGAGGACCTGCCGCTCAATATCTCGCGCGAGACCATGCAGGACCGCGCCCTCGTCGAGAAGTTGAACAAGGTCATCACCAAGCGCTTCATCAAGTTCCTCTCCGAGGAGGCCAAGAACCGCACCGACGCCTACAACGAGTTCTACGCCGAGTTCGGCGTGTTCCTCAAAGAAGGTGCCGCCCTCGATTACGCCCACAAGGACGAGATCGTTAAACTGCTCCGCTTCGAGTCCTCGCTGACCGAGAAGGGCAAGACCACCTCGCTCGCCGAGTACGTCACCCGCATGGGCACCGAGCAGAAGGAAATCTATTTCCTGATGGGCCCGAACCGCGCCGCCATCGAGAGCGGCCCGTATTTGGAGGGCTTTAAGGCCCGCAACCTCGAGGTGCTGTTCTGCTACGAGGCGGTGGACGAGTACGTGATGAACAACGTACGCGAGTTCGACGGCAAGAAGCTGGTCGCCGCCGACCACGCCGACGTGAAGCTAGCCGACGCCCCCAAGCCGCCCGCGGCCGAAGGCGACCTCTCCGAGGCCGACGCCAAGGCCCTGGCCGAGTGGCTCAAGACCACCCTGGGCGACCGCGTCGAAGAGGTGAAGCCGAGCGACCGCCTGGTCGATTCGCCCGCTCTGGCGGTCAACGCCGACAAGTTCATGTCGCCGCAGATGCGCCGCATGATGAAGGCGATGAACAAGGACGGCGCCGAGGCCCCGGTGAAGGTTAACCTGGAGATCAACCCGCGCAGTGCGGTGATAAAGCACCTCTCGGTGACGCGCACCGCCGCCCCGGAGAAAGCCGCCCTGATCGCCGAGCAGATCCTGGACAACTCGCTGATCAGCGCCGGGTTGTTCGAAGACCCGAGCAAGATGGTGGCCCGTCTCTACAAGCTGCTGGAGACGGTCTGAGCCGCCGCAGCCAGCCGCAGACCGACGCGCACTGTGGCCGTCCCAATGCCCCGACGAACGCGTCGGGGCATTTTTTTAAAGCGAAGGGAGAATCGACGCCCCTGCCCATGATCGGTCGAGCGGACAGGTTCCCCCGCGGAACCGCAGCGCGCCGAAGCCGTGCGCTACTCGATTTTCACCCGAGCGCCACGATCCCGTAACCTGGCGCCGTTGAGCTTGGCCCCGTTGTAAAATCCAAGCGGACTTCCCCAAAATCAGCTACACTTGGCAGGCAATCACCGAAGCGGAGTATGGTGAGCACTTGCCCCCACCGGCAGCAGCATCGTTAACCTAAAGGTCGCCCGCATCCCGGCCAGGTGGACCTCGACCCAATCAACCCCGAGCAAGCACCCGCGCGCGACTGGCAATGCGCACTTCGTTGCGCTGGTTTCAGCGTTCATTCCATCCGGACAGAATCTAAATAGCCGCTTTGGTTTAGCCCACAGCTGTTTCTAAGAGCCCCAATCAATTACTCTTTTTTAAAAAGAAAAAACCCTGAGGGTGAACCGCAGATCGGAATTATTCATTCGCCAAAACACCCGCTTGATCCTTAACCGGCGGCATTATGGAAGCTCCCAAGAGTCTGCAAAGAAGAAGTATTATTGCCGTGGCCCTTATCGTGGCCGTTGCCGGGCTCTTGGCCGTGAGCTTGATTCGTAGGGCCACCCTGCAGCCGTCCTTTGCGGCCAGCCCTGCCGGCACCGACTCGAACACATCCCCAAAGGGGGCGGTGCCGCAAGGTCCGGTGAGTGCCGAAAAAGATGCGACCGGGGCACCGGTGCCGCAATCTACTGCGGATGCCCGAAACCATGAGGATCATCACGAGAAACTCCCCAATCTCGACACGCGGCGCGCAACCCCAGTACGGGCCGAAGCCCAACACAACACGGTGCTCAAGGCGAACCTCACCCGCGACGGCGCCCTCGTTACCCTGGGCAGCCATTTCCTAAGCGATGCAGCGACAGCGACGGGACTGGCGCCGACGCAACGCGCGGCTTTGGCTGCGCAGCCACCAGTGGACGCACGCAAAGCGGTGTCTCTCGCGGCCGCCAACCTGGGGGACTCGGTCGCCCCGGAGCAGGCCCGCGAGACGTCGCCGCCTGAGGGGGCTGAGCGCCGCCAGCGCTTTGCCGCCCCGAAAATTTCCGACACCCTCACTCAACTGGCGTGGCTGCCAATGAGCGAGGACTCGGCGAAGCTGACCTGGGACGTAACGCTGATGAGCCTCGAGCAGCGCGCTATGTTCCGCGTACTGGTGGATGCGGTGACCGGTGACGTGCTCCTGCGCACCTCGCTGACCAACGACTTGAGCAACGCCACCTTCCGCGTGCACGCCGACGCGACGACGAAAAAGCCCTTCGACAGCCCCAACCCGATGTTGCCGGGCACCCCTACGCCCAGCGGCGCGCAGTCCGCCGAGGTGCCGCGCCAATTGGTGACGCTGCAATCGGTCAACCCCACGGCCTCGCCGAACGGGTGGATCAACGACGGGGTCTTCGAAACCCTCGGCAACAACGTGGACGCACACACCGACACGAATGCGGACAACGCCGCCGACCTCCCACGACCGACCTCGGGCACTCAAGCCCAGGATGCGATCGACCTCGTAAGCACGGACGGCACCGATTCCCCTTTGCTATGGGCGGCCTTCGCTAAAGGAGGAATGGGCGCGGGGGCGATTGCCCCAGCGAGTAACACCACTACCGGGGTGGTGGAGTCCTTCGATTTGCCCGACGCGTTGAGCGTAACGCCCACGCTCCCCATGGCCGCGAGCGGGACGGTGGGAGGACCGTTCACCCCATCCATCCAGACCTACACGGTGACCAACACCTCTACAACGGACCCGCTTTCGTGGACTGCCGCAGCCCAGGTCCCCTGGATGAGCGTCAACCCTGCAGGAGGCACACTTGCCCCCGGTGCGACTACAACCGTTACGATGGCGATTAACTCAGCCGCCGCCGCACTGGAGATCGGTAGCCACAGCGGTACGGTCCTGTTCACCAACACCACCCGGTCCCTCACATTCTCTCGCCAGATAAACCTCACCGTCCGCACGGATGTGGATTATTTCACCGAAATCTTTTTCTGGGCGAATGACACCCAAAATCAAAGCTGGCTGTTCACCCCGAACGGCTCATCCAGCTTCTACGGCGTGCAGCGCACGGCTTCGGTTTCCGCATTTCCCACCGATCCCACCGGTGGTGAGCAGCTGGTGCTAAGCGATAACAGTTCTGTGCAGGTGACACCGATAGGCGGTGCGACAGTGACGTTCTACGGCAAGAGTTATCCAACGTTTTACGTCGGCAGCAACGGCTACGTGACATTTGGTACCGGGGATTACACAAGCTTTGAAATGCTGCAGGATCACTTCAAATATCCCCGAATCGCGGCGTTGTTCGATGACCTAGATCCCACCCGCAGAGGCGGGTACCTAGATCCCACCAACAGTGGCGGGTCGGTTACCTGGAAGCAGCTCGCAGATCGCATCGCGGTGACCTACCAGAATGTCCAGCCCGCCGGTGGCGGCGGCCCGAACAGCTTTCAAATCGAGATGTTCTTCGACGGGCGGGTTCGCATTACCTGCTTGGGCATCAGCAATGGAGGCGGGCTGATTGGTTTGTCGCAGGGCAAGGGCGTGCCGGCGAATTTTGTCGGCAGCAATTTTAGTGACTATGGCTCTACCGTGAACCGACCGTTTCGCTTGGCGTTGCCCAAAGTTGCCACCGAGGGCAACGGCGTGCTATCTGGCCAAGGGTCAGTGACGCTTCATGCCGTACAGGCAACCAACGTGGTTGTGACGCTCGCCTCCCTTAACACGGGCGAAGTGACGGTCCCGGCTTCAGTGACGATTCTGGCCGGGCAGTTGAGCGCTACGTTCGATGTGACGATCAGAGATGACACGGTCATAGATGGGACTCAAACGGCCATCATCACCGCGACGGTTACCGGAGGGGGTTCGGCGGCAGGAGCCATTTCGGTGCAGGACAATGATGGCAGCGCGACGCTCAGGGTCACGGCGCCCCCAAGTGCCACCGAAGGCGTGGGCACCGTCCAGGGAATGGTGACGATCAACGCTGCTTTCACCGTACCGGTAACGGTGGAGCTGAGTTCCAGCGACCCCATTGCGGTGCAGGTTCCCTTTAGCGTGGTGATTCCCGCAGGCCAGACCTCGGCTCCGTTTACGATTAGCGTCGTGGACGACCTCTCAATCGACGGGACGCAAACAGCGACCCTCACCGCGCATGTTCAGGGATGGAGCGACGGCACCGCCTTGACCGCAGTCCTAGATAACGAAGTATCGGTCCTATCGGTCTCCGTTATGGCCACTCTCAACGAAGGGGCGACGGGAACGGGCACGGTCAGTATTTCGGGACCGATGCCGACTGCGCTGGTGGTTTCGCTTACCTCCTACAACCCATCGCGGCTGACGGTCCCGGCCACGGTCACCCTCGCGGCAGGATCGACATCGGCCACCTTCAATCTAGCCACCGTGGACAACACGCTGACCGACGGCAGCAAGGATGTGCTGATCACCGCGACCGCACCCGGCTTCACGACTGCCAGCAGGACAACGACGGTGCTCGACGACGACGTGCACCACTACACCTTCGCCCCTGTTCCTGCGTCGCAGACGCGCGGCGTACCGTTCCCGGTGACGATCATGGCCAAGGATGTGAACGATGTAACCATCACCAGTTACACGACCGCTGCGGGGCTTTCCGCCAACGGTACGGGCGGACTGAATTCCATCACCCCCGCGACCACAGGCGCATTCACCGCCGGTAGTTGGACGGGGAGCGTGACGGTAAACACCTTCGACTCGAACGTCGTGCTGACCGTCAGCGACGGTGCCGGGCACACGGGAGCAAGCACTGCCTTTAACGTGGGCGCCGGGCCGTTGCATCACTTCGCGTGGAGTGCGCAGCCAGCGTCACGGACGATGAGCACACCCGTTAGCGCCACGTTAACCGCCCAGGATGCAGGGAACAACACCGTCACCAGCTTCACTGGTACCGCCGCGCTTAATTGCGTGGTGCTGCCCCCCCCCGGGTGGTGGGCACCGGCACAGCAAAAACGACAGAGTTGCCTTTTGGTATCTATCTTACTGTCCAGCGTTCGCAGTTCATCTACCTGAAAAACGAAATCGGGGCCGCCGGTACGATAAAAGCACTGTCGCTCGACGTCACCAATCCATATGGGGATACGAGTACCCTCCCGTTGAAGAACTGGACCATCCGGATGAAGCACACCTCGCTTGCGAGCTATGATACATCAGCTGCATGGGAAAGCACGGGCTGGACTACGGTTTATCAGGCAAACTATACCCTGACCGCCACCGGCCTGGCCACCTTCACGTTCACGACGCCATTCGCGTACGACGGTATGAGCAACCTGATGGTGGATTTCAGCTTTGAAGATAGTCCAGATCGTCCATATGATACGTACAGACAACCATGGTACATCACCTACACCACTGCGAACACGCTGCGGGCGATCTGTAGTTGGAGCGAAGCAACTCGAAATCCACTGACATGGTCGGGATGGAATCCTGCACCCCAGAAGAGGAATGTCCTGCCGAACTTGCAGCTGCAGGTGGAACGGTCGATCCCCACCAGCCCATCCGTGACGGGGAGTTTCACAGGCGGCACATGGACTGGCGCGATCGCGGTCCAGCAACTAGCAGCCTCTGTAAATCTGCGTGCCGACGATGGCGCCGGGCACACGGGCGTCAGCAATGACTTCGCCGTGCTGGCAAGCACCGACGCGAGCCTGGCCGGCCTCACCCCGAGCAGCGGCACGCTCGCTCCAGCGTTTTCCAACGGAACCACGAGTTACACCCACAGTGTGGCTAGCACCAACGCCACCATGACTGTCACTCCAGTCGCGACGAACGCTAACGCAACGATTGAGGTCCGCGTAAATGGTGGTTCCTATGCAGCCGTTGCTTCGGGAGCGCAGAGCGGTCCGCTCACCCTCAGCTTAGGCGCCAACACCGTCGAGGTGCGTGTGACCGCGCAGGACGCCGTGACGACCAAGACCTACCTAATCGCCACCACCCGTAGGACACCCTATCAAGATTGGGCCTTCGGATTTGGCCCGAACGGCGCGGACCTCGATCCGAATGGGGATACCGACGCCGACGGGTTAAAGAACATCCAAGAGTGGGCCTTTGGCACCATTTTGACCTCGGCGGTGGGTGCGACCATCCAAGTGAACGCAGGAGTACTCCTCAAGCACGGAACCCCCACGGTGCTTGAGGTTCCGGACGGACGCGGAGGCGTTTCTCAGTTCGCACTTTACGGTCGCCGTAAGAACGCCTCCTCGGTCGGGCTTACTTATGCCGTAGAATTTAGTGAGGCCCTAAAGAATTGGACCGTCAGCACTATCACTCCGACGGTGATCGCCCAAGATAATGAAATCGAAGCCGTCGTCGTACCCTTCCCCCCTGCCACGAGCAGTCCTCCTAAAATGTTCTTCCGGGTCAGAGTCACCGGCCAGTGATTCCGGCCGGCCGTCACGCCTGCATCATCCGGCTGGCGGCCCGCCCTGGGGGTTTTCTCCTCCGGCGGCAAACACAGGAATCCGTAAGGGTGGGCAGCGCCACACGCGCGGCAAAGCCGATGCCCCTTCCGGCCCGAGAATTTCTCCAGACAGCGCCCTACCAAAGCGGAAGCTACCGGTTGGGGGGCTTGGTTAAAAACCACGGGAAGGGGGAAACGTCTATTTTAAGCCTGCCCGCTGGCCCGATTGTTGCTCATCTAATCCCCAATGAAACGCATCCGTCCCGCCTGTTGCACTCGTTTAATGGCCCTGCTCGCCGCCCTGCCGGCCATCGTCTTTGCCCACCCCGGACACGACGGTGACCATGAGCTGACTTGGGATTTCGGCAGCGGCCTAGGCCACGTGCATTACGGACAAGCTCTGGTCGCCGCACTCCTGCTGGTCGGCGTCGGGTTCGGCATCTCCAAACTCGCAGCGCGGTTCTTTAAAAACTGAGCGACGGAACCCACCGGGGATAGCGCCACTCACAGCTTACGCGCGTCGCACGCGAGGTGCGGGCACAGCTCAGTGAGCAGGCGGCGGATCGACCCGAGAGTCTGCCGCAACCGTATCCCGTCCGGGGCGACGAACTTGATGCTCCAGCCGCCCCGCAGGCGGAGCTGACTCGCCCCCACCCAGACCCCGTCGACTTGCAGGGCGTGCAACGCCGTGCGCCAGGCCGGAGCGGGGTCCGCGTCCAGCCCAGGGGCAATCACCACGGCGTTACCAAAACACGCGCCCTCCCCAGCGCCGGCCAACGCCGCCAACGCCCGCAGGCCCTCACCAGCTTGGTCAAAGCGCTCACGCAACACGAGCTCGGGGCCCCGGCGCACCTCCAACTCCAACAGCAGGCGAGTCCATTCCCAAGCCTCGCCGTGAGCCACCCGACCCGGTTGCAGCAGGTCGGCATAAAAGGCCGCGCCGCCCGGCGCCACCACCAGCTCGGTGCACTGCCTAAACACGCTCCCGCAATGCGGAAAAATCGGCTCCGGCATGACCTCAAGCCAACCGCCGGCCTCGACCTGAAACCGCTGGGTGCCGACCGCCTCGCCACTGCGCATGCGAAACACCCGGCTGGCACTCGGGGTGGTTAACAACACCGCCGCCCCCGCCGCCACCTCGACAACGGACTCCAGCCGGTCGCCCGAGAGGATGCCGGCGGTGGGGTTGACCACCTGCACGAGCAGCGTGCGGGTGTCGGCGTCCCAGTACGGTTTGCTCACGTGGTAGGGCGCACGGAAGGACTGTGCTCCGAGCGCGGTGACGCCGCCGGCGCGGCGCTCGGCGCGAAGGAAAAGTTGTCCGTGGAAATCAGCCATCAGCAGCGGGGTTACCGCGCGAAGAGCACCTCGCGCTCGATCCAGGCAATGACCGCGTCGAGGTTGTGCTCACGTTTGAGGTCGCAGAACAGGTGGGGCTTCATGCCACGCTGAATCTTGGCGTCGCGGTCCATCACCCCGAGGTCGGCGCCAACCAGCGGGGCGAGGTCGATTTTGTTAATGATCAGCAGGTCGCTGTGGCGGATGGCCGGGCCGCCTTTACGCGGGATTTTATCTCCCTCGGCCACGTCGATGACGTAAATAAACGCATCGACCAGCTCCGGTGAAAAGGTGGCCGTGAGGTTGTCGCCGCCGCTCTCGACCAGCAACAAGTCGAGGCCGGGAAACTTCGATTCAAGGGCGCGGCAGGCCTGCTCGTTCATTGTGGTGTCGTCGCGGATGGCGGTGTGGGGACACCCCCCGGTCTCGACGCCGGCGATCCGCTCAGCGGAGAGCGCGCTGTGCTGGACCAGGAACTGGGCGTCCTCGGAGCAGTAAATGTCGTTGGTCACAACCGCCATGGAGTAACGCTCACGCAGCCGTTGGCAGAGCTTGAGGCAGAGCATGGTTTTACCGGAGCCCACCGGGCCGCCGATGCCGATACGAGGAGGACGCGTCATGGAAAAAGGGTTCATCAAATCAGGAAATGAACATGCGGCTGTCAGCGGTTTCGTGGCGGGCGGCGGCGATGTCGAGCCATGGGTTAAACCAGCCGATTTCATCGAGCGGCACGATGGTGGCCGCGGCAATGAGTTCCGGGGCCTGGGCCAGCGCTTCGGTCAGCAAGGTCTGGCTGCCGTTTTGGCCGATGCGCAGCAGCTTCACGGCGGCGGCCATGAGTCCGCCGAGGGCGGCGTACAACCCGCCGGCCAGCACGGCGTCGAGCGGTGCACCGAGGACGCGGCCTTCAAGGGCGGCGGAAACGGGGGCGGCGAACGGCCAGGCGTTTTCGGTGGCGCGGGTCAGGTAATCGCGGGCCAACGGGTGAGTGTGCAGGGCAGCGGTGAGCTCGGCGCGCTGCCGGCCTATGTTTTCGGTGGCGAGACGGGCCTCGCGGGCGCTTTTGAGAGCGTGGGCCAGTCCGCACAGTTCCCCGACGCGGCCCCAATCGGGAGCGGTTGGGTTAAGGGCGGCGTAGGCGTGGGAGGCCAGCGGCAGTTCGACTTGGCGCAACGCGGGCAAGACGGAGAGAAAGATAAACTCGCGCAGGGTGGCGCGGTCTCGCACCAATCCGGCCTGAACCAGCCCTTCCAGCCCGAAGGAATGGGCGTAGGCACCGGTGGGATAATAGGAGTCGCCGGCTTGGAGCAGCCCGACGAGCCAGCGGGCATCAGTGCTTGTGGCTAGGGCCGAGGTCATCGAGGGCGGGGTTGATTGGGCTGCGCTTGAACCGGCCGGGACGGAAAACAGCGGTGGCGGCGAGGTATTCGACCTGAATGCGGGCAAACAACTGGCGGGCGGCGGGCTCGTCTGGCGTGAGCAGACGGTCAGCTTCGGAGGAGAATTCAAGGTGGAGGTTACCCACCGCCCAGCCAATACCGGCGGCGGCGGAAGGCGGAAGGTGGGCCAGCAGAATTTCCAACACCGGCTCGGCTGCCTGCTGGATCACGTAGCGGTGGCTGCCGGTCTGATTG
The DNA here is from genome assembly GCA_044353465.1 of Rariglobus sp. Taxonomy (GTDB): domain Bacteria; phylum Verrucomicrobiota; class Verrucomicrobiia; order Opitutales; family Opitutaceae; genus Rariglobus. The sequence goes on from JBILBW010000038.1 coordinate 10,789, forward strand.
AAGGTCGCGCCGGGTTGCAATGGCGCGGATAACTCGAAACCGAACTCAACTCCGTCGGCGGCGATGCCACGCCAGAGCCGTTTGGCCAAGGTGCGCCGATCGGTGCGCAAGGCGACAACCGGCAGAGCCAGATCGGGCTCAAGGATCGGGGCGTGAATGAGGCGGTTCAAAACAGGAAATACCGCTGGGCCAGGGGCAGTACTTTGGCGGGTTCACAGGTGAGGTGTTCGCCATCGGCGGTCACGTGGTAGGTCTCGGGATCGACCACGATTTTCGGCAGCGCATCGTTCAAAACCATGTCGGTCTTGCGCACGCTGCGACAGCTGCTCACCGCTTCCAGCCGGCGCTTGAGTCCTAGATTTAAAAGCCCGCCGTCGCGCAAACCCGCCTGCGAAACAAAGGTGACGCTCGTCGCTGCGATCCCGCGGGTGGTCGCGCCGAACATCGGCCGGTAAAACATCGGCTGCGGGGTCGGAATCGAGGCGTTCGGATCGCCCATGTTCGCCCAAGCAATAAACCCGCCTTTAAGAATCAGCTCCGGCTTCACCCCGAACAGGGCCGGTTTGAACAGAACCAGGTCGGCGAGTTTTCCCACCGCCACCGAGCCGATGATGTGGCCCATGCCGTGGGTGAGCGCCGGGTTGATCGTGTATTTGGCCAGGTAACGGAGCACGCGGAAGTTGTCCGCCGCTGGATGCGACGGATGTTTCAGCGGGCCAAACTGCAGCTTCATCTTGTGCGCGGTCTGCCAGGTGCGGCAGATGACCTCGCCGATCCGGCCCATCGCCTGCGAGTCCGACGACATCATCGAAATCGCGCCAAGGTCGTGCAGGCGGTCCTCGGCCGCAATCGTCTCCGGGCGGATGCGCGACTCGGCGAAGGCCACGTCCTCGGGGATCTTCGGGTCGAGGTGGTGGCAGACCATGAGCATGTCGAGGTGCTCGTCGATGGTGTTAACCGTGAAGGGCCGCGTCGGGTTGGTGGAGGACGGCAGTACGTTAACCTCGCCGCAGACGCGGATGATGTCGGGGGCGTGTCCGCCGCCGGCACCCTCGGAGTGGTAGGTGTGGATCGCTCGGCCTTTGAAGGCAGCCAGCGTATCTTCGACGAAACCGGCCTCGTTGAGGGTGTCGGTGTGGATGGCGACCTGGACGTCGAACTCCTCGGCCACGCCGAGGCAGGTGTCGATCGCCGCCGGCGTGGTGCCCCAGTCTTCGTGGAGTTTTAGCCCGATCGCGCCGGCCAGCACCTGGTCGCGCAGCGGCTGGGCGGTGCCGCAGTTGCCCTTGCCGAGGAAGCCCAGGTTCATCGGGTAGGACTCGGCGGCCTCCAGCATGCGGTGGAGATTCCAGCGGCCGGGCGTGCACGTGGTGGCGAGCGTGCCGTGGGCCGGACCGGTGCCGCCGCCGATCATCGTGGTGATGCCGGAGCTGATGGCTTCATCGATCTGCTGCGGGCAGATAAAATGAATGTGGGTGTCGATGCCGCCTGCGGTGATGATGCAGCCCTCGCCGGCCAAAACCTCGGTGCCGGCGCCGACGATCATGGGGTTTTTCTGGCCGGTCTTCGGATCCGGGTAAACCGAGCCGAGCCCGCGTTGGATGCCGGGATTACCGGCATGTCCAATGCCGACGATCAGGCCGTGCTTGATGCCGATGTCGGCTTTGATCACGCCGAGCTGGGCGTCAAGAATGAGGGCGTTGGTGATGACGAGGTCGAGCGACTCTGCATCGGTGGCGGTGGACGACTGGCCCATGCCGTCGCGGATGACCTTGCCACCGCCGAATTTGATCTCGTTGCCGTAACCGCCGCCCTCGGCGATGAGGTCGCGCTCGACCTGGACGAAGAGCTCGGTGTCGGCGAGGCGGACCTGGTCACCGACAGTGGGACCAAACATCTCAGCGTATTGGCGGCGGGTGAGTTTGAGCGACATGGGAGAAGAAGTAAGGGTACCGGAGTCTACCGCTAATGAACTGATGGGCGCTGATAAGAACCCCGCTGAATTAGCGTACTTTAGCGTTAATTAGCGGTTAAAAATTCAGAGTTTGCCGTTGATCTTGGCGTTGAGGCCCCACACTTCACGCAGGCCGCTGAGGGCGACCAGCTCGACTTGCTTGGTGTCGCCGGCCTCGAAGCGCACCGCGGTGCCGGCCGGAATGTTGAGACGAAAACCGCGGGCAGCCTCGCGGGGGAAACGCAGCGCCGCATTCGCCTCGTAGAAATGATAATGCGAGCCGACCTGAATCGGGCGGTCGCCGGTGTTGGCCACTTCGATCACCTTGGTTTCGAGGTCGAGATTGGCGTCGAGCGCAGGCGCGTCGGCCGCCGGGATGATTTCGCCGGGGATCATTTTTTAGCGGATGGGGTTGTGGACGGTGACCAGCTTGGTGCCGTCGGGGAAAGTCGCCTCGACCTGCACGTCGTGAATCATCGAAGGAACGCCCTCCATGACGTCGCTGGCCTTGAGGATGGTGGTGCCGAAGCTCATCAGCTCGGCGACGGTTTTTCCGTCCCGGGCGCCTTCCATGATCTCGTAGGAGATGATGGCAATGGCCTCGGGGTAATTGAGCTTCAGCCCCCGCGCCTGGCGACGGCGTGACAGGTCGGCGGCGGTGACGATGAGGAGCTTTTCGCGTTCGCGAGGAGTGAGGTGCATGGGGGGACGGAGTCGGCAGGGTTAACCGCTAATGTGCGCTAAAAGACGCCAATGACGGAAGGGCGAATCATCAGACCTGGAGGTGTTTTTTCACCACCTCGTCGGTGAGGGTGGCGATCGGGCCGGAGATCGTGACGACGCCGCGGTCCATGGCGTAAAAACGGTCGGCGATTTCGCGGCAGAAATCGACGTACTGCTCCACCAGGAGGATCGCGAGGTTACCCTCGGATTTCAGCACGGCGATGGCGTGCTGGACCTCTTCAGCGTAGTTGTGGTTAAGCCCCTCGACTTTGAGTTTTTTGAGGGTGTCGCCGATCTGGTCGATGATCGACGGCTGGATGCCCTCGGTGGGCTCGTCGAGGATGAGCAACTTGGGCTTGGTCAACAGCGCCCGGCCGATCGCAAGCTGCTGTTGCTGGCCACCGGAGAGCACCCCACCCTTCCGGCCAAGCATGTCCTTGAGCACAGGAAAAAGGGTGAAAACCCGGTCGAGCGCCTCGCGGGCCTCAGCGCCCTTGCGGCTGTGCACGACCAGACCAACACGCAGGTTTTCCTCGATGGTCAGGTGCGGAAAAATATCGCGGCCCTGGGGGACGTAGCCGATGCCGGCGCGGGCGCGGGCGTCGATCGAGAGTTTGTCGATACGCTGGCCGTTGAGGGTGATCGAGCCGGCGCGGATTGGGCGCAGGCCGGTGATGGAGCGCAACGTCGTGGTTTTGCCCACGCCGTTGCGACCCATGAGCGCGACCAGTTCACCGGCGCGCACCTCGAGGCTGACGCCGCGCAGGATGCGCGAGCCGCCGATGTCGGTTTCGACTGAGGAGACTTCAAGCAGCGCAGGGCGCGTCGCGGGAACGGGTGCCGGCAGGGGAGCGGAAGCGGTTTGCATGGTGTTTGGGTTACTTGCCGCCGCTTTTGCCACGACCGAGATAAACCTCACGGACCTTGGGGTTGGATTGGACGTCGTCGAACTTGCCCTCGCAGAGCACGCTGCCCTGGTGAAGCACGGTGACCCGGCCCTCTCGGGCGATTTGTTTAACGAAGGTCATGTCGTGTTCGATGACGATGATACTGTGTTTGCCCGCGAGGGAGATGAGCAGTTCGCCGGTGCGGTGGGTTTCCTCGTCGGTCATGCCAGCAGCGGGCTCATCCACCAGCAGGATTTTCGGATCCTGCGCGAGCAACATGCCGATCTCCAACCACTGCTTTTCGCCGTGGGCGAGCTGGCCGGCCTTCCAGTCGCGCTTGGTGTCGAGCCGCACCAGCCTAAGCAACTCGTCGATGCGGTCGCGCTCGGTCGAGGACAGGCGCTTGAAAATCGAGGCGAACACGCCGCGCGAACCGACCAAGGAAAGCACCAGGTTGTTGTAGACGGTGTGCTCGGCGAAGACCGACGGGGTCTGGAATTTGCGCCCGATCCCAAGGCGGTTGATCTCATACTCGTTCATCGCGGTCAGGTCCGTGTCGAAGCCGAACTCGATCTTGCCCTTGTCGGGCTTGGCCCGGCCGGTGATCAGGTCGAAGAACGTGGATTTACCGGCGCCGTTCGGGCCGATCACGGTGCGCAGCTCGCCTTCAAAGAGGTAAAAGTTGAGGTCGGTGATGGCCTTAAACCCGTCGTAGGTCTTTGAGACGTCCTCGACCGTGAGCATGTATTTGTTGTTCATGGCGGAGGTCGCTTAGACGGACGGAGTGGAATCGGACACGGGCTGGGTGGGCTTTTTCGACCACCGTTTCCAGAGGTCTTTTAACCGGCCGGGAATGCTCACGATGCCACCCGGCAGGAGCAGCACGACCACCACAAAAAGCCCGCCCAAAATCACCAGCCAGTAGTCGGGCGCGGCGCGGGAGGCCCAGCTCTTGAGCGAGTTGACGCCAATCGCGCCGATGATCGGGCCGACCAAGGTCGCGCGCCCGCCGACCGCGCACCAGACCACCGCTTCGAGCGACTTGTCGGGCGTCATCTCGGACGGGTTAATAATGCCGACCTGCGGGACGTAAAGCGCGCCGGCCACCGCGGCGATCAGCGCGGCAACGAGGAAAATGAAAAGTTTAAAGTGGGCGGTGGCGTAGCCGCTGAAGAGCACCCGGTTTTCGCCGTCACGGATGGCGCGCTGAACGAGGCCGAACTTGGTGTAGCTGAGCAGTCGCAGCACCGCGTACACCACCAGCAGCGTCACGGCTGTGGCGATGAACAGCCCGCGCTGGGTGACGGCGTCGCGCAGGTCATAGCCGAGGATGAACTTGAAATCGGTGAAGCCGTTGTTGCCGCCCATCAGCATGTCGTTGCGGAAAAACATCAGCGACGCCCCGTAGGTGAGCGCCTGGGTGAGGATGGAGAAATACACGCCCTTGATGCGCGAGCGGAAGGCGAGGAAGCCGAACACCAACGCCAACAGGCCTGGCACCACCATTATCATCGCACTGGCGAAGGGGAAGCTCGCAAAGGGCACCCAAAACTTGGGCAACTCGGTCCAGCCGAGGAACACGAGGAAATCGGGGATCGGCTTCTTGTATTGGCCGAGGTCGCCGATCATGCGCATCAGGTACATGCCCATCATGTAACCGCCCAAACTGAAAAACAGCGCCTGGCCGAGGCTGAGCAGCCCGGTGTAGCCCCAGAGCAGGTCCACCGAAAGGCCAGCAGGGCGTAACAGAGATATTTCCCCCACAAATTGATGGTGAAGTTGCTGACCACGCCCTGGGCGTTGAGCAGCGGGAAAATCACGATGAAAAACAGCGCGATCAACCCGACGGCGATCAGTTCGATTTTATGGCGTTTGGACAGGGAAGACATGCGGACGGAAAGTTAAAAAAAGACGGGCTGTTCGGCGTAGCGCAGACGGGAAGTCCGCGCCACTTTTCAGTCATCGAGGTTGCGGCTGCGGGTGACGAACAGGCCGGACGGGCGCCATTGCAGGAACAGGATGATCGCCACCAAAACGAGGATCTTGCCGAGCACCGGATTGAGCAGGATCTGCTGGAGCGACTGATCGACCAACCCAATTCCGAGCGCGCTGTAGATCGTCCCGGCCAAGTTGCCCACCCCGCCGACCACCACGGTCATAAAACAGTCGACGATGTAGTTCTGCCCAAGCGACGGGCCGACGTTGCCGATCTGGCTGATAAACGCGCCGGCCAACCCGGCCAGCCCGCTGCCCAGACCGAAGGTGAGCATGTTCACCCGCTCGGTGCGTACTCCCATACACGAGGCCATCGCGCGGTTCTGCATGACCGCGCGGATCAGCAGGCCGAGGGGCGTTTTGGTCAAAATCAACCAGACGCCAAAAACGATCAGCGCGGCGAAACCGATCACGAAAACGCGGTTCCAGCCGAAGATGATGTCGTTCACCGTCCAGTTGCCGCTGAGATAACTCGGGCTGCTGACCTGAACGTTGTTGGAGCCAAACATCAGCTTGAGCCCCTGCTGGAGCAGCAGCGACACGCCCCACGTGGCCAGCAGGCTTTCCAGCGGCCGCCGGTAAAGGAAGCGGATAATGCTCCGCTCAAGGGCGATTCCGACCAGCGCAGCCGCGACAAAGCTCAGCGGCAGGGCGAAGAGAAAATAGGACTGATAGAGCGCCCCGCTGGTGTGCATTCCGGGGATGGCCAGGCTGAAGCCGAAAAACGGCAGGGTAACCCCGGAGCCGAACACGTTTTCGACCACGTAGGTCGTGTAGGCACCCACCGCGATCATTTCGCCGTGGGCCATATTGATCACGCCCATCAAGCCGAAGGTGATGGCCAACCCGATCGCCACGATCAGCAGAATACTGCCCAAACTAAGCCCGCGAAACAGGGTGCCGAAGAAATTGACGTTGGATTTGTGGTTATCGATCGACCAGAGCGCGGACTTGGCGGCCTCGGCCACCGGCTTATCCCCGGCGGCCTCGGCCTCGCGCTGGGCGGCGCGAATCAGGTCGTAACTGGAAAGCGAATGCAGGGTTTTGAGCTCGGTCAGGGCGGCCAGTTTGGCTTCCGCTTCAGGCAAGTTAAGCCGGGTAACCGCAACCGCCTCGCGCAAAGCACGCTGCACATCGGCGTCAGTTTCGAGCGGGATGCGTTTCAGCAAGGCGGGCAACTGGAGCGGATCCTGGGCAAAGCCGATTGTTTGCACGGCCTGCAGGCGCTTTTTGCGGTCGGGCGATGTCACTTCGAGCAGATCGACCACCGCCTTCATCGCGCGCCGGATCTGCGAGGAATGCTCGACCCCGTTGAGATCGGCGGCGATCAGGCGCACGGGCTGGCCGGCAGCATCCAGCAGCGGGGAGGCAGTGTCCACCCGTTGGGCGGCACGGGCGTCGTCGGGATCGTTATCCCCGATGAGCAACACCGGCACCCGCGCACCACCGGCGGCGGGTTCATAGAGGAACAGCGCATCCTCGCGCCAGGCTTTGAGCAGGGGTTCGATCACCGGATCGGCCTCGCCGGCCAGCGAGGCGATCAGCTCGATTTTGCGCGGCTCGGTTTCAGCGAGCATGGCCTCAACCAGAGTGGCGCGCGCACTCGAGGCGGCCCGGGCCGGACCGGCGGCGAGGCCCCCAAGGAGCAGGAAAAAAATCAGTCGGTTAAAAATACGCACGAGTTCGAAATAGATGAAAAGAAACGGGCCAAAAAAGAGCGGCTCCCTTGTAGGAGCCGCTCCTCCCGCATGAACGGGATCGTTAGCAGGGCCTGTGCCGAAGCGGCGGCAGGCGTGGACTAGAGCGTTTTTAACTCAACTTTGGCCCGTACCAGGAGAGCCGGCCACCCGTTGGCTCCGGGTGGATTGGCTGGCAGGAAGCCTGCGCGACAACGGGCCGCTTAAACCTCTCGTTTTGTTAAAAATGCCCTAAATGATCCGGTGCTTACTGGGCCTTGAACTTACCGAGCAACCAGGGCTCGCCGTAAACGTCTTTGAACTCCTTGAGGATCTTGAACTGGCCGTCGGCTTTGCTCTCACCGATGAACACGTTCTTGGTGAGGTGCATGTTGGACTGGGTGGTGACCTTGCCGCCGGGACCGTTGAACGACAGGCCGGACTTGAGGGCAGCGCGAACCGCGTCGACATCGAAGGAACCGGCCTTTTCAACCGCGGCCTTCCAGAGGTAAACACCGTTGTAGCTGAGCACCATCGGCGAGCAGGTCACGCGGCCTTCTTTGACGACGCCGGGGGCGGTCGTGGTCTTCAACCAGGCCTGGAAGTTTTTCACGAAGGCCTTGTTGGCATCGCTCTTGACCGACTGGAAGTAGGTCCAGCAGCCGAGCTGGCCGACCAATTGTTTGGCGGGCAGGCCGCGGAACTCGTCCTCGGAGATCGAGAAGGAAACGACCGGGGCGGTTTCAGCGGTCAGGCCGGCAGCGGCGTACTCCTTGAAGAACGGCACGTTGGTGTCGCCGTTGAGGGTGGAGACGACGGCGGTCTTACCACCAGCGGAGAACTGCTTGATTTCGGAAACGATCTGCTGGTAGTCGGTGTGGCCGAAGGGCGTGTACTTGCCGGCGGAGATGATCTTGCCGGAGGCGTCCTTCTTAAAGCCACCGCCGATGTTCTCGATCGGGACCTTCTTGCTGAGGAGATACTCCAGCAGCACGAGGTTGGTGGTTTGTGGGTAAACGTAGTCGGTGCCGATCAGGTAGAACTTGGTGTAGCCCTGTTCGAGCAGGTAATCGATGGCCGGGGTGGCCTGTTGGTTAACGGCCTCGGCGGTGTAGAACACGTTCTTGGACTCCTCCTGACCCTCGTATTGCACGGGGTAGAAGAGCAGGCCGTTGTTCTTTTCGTAAACGGGGAGGACGGACTTGCGGGACACCGAGGTCCAGCAGCCGAAGGTCACGGCAACCTTGTCTTCCTCGAGGAGCTGCTTGGCCTTTTCGGCGAACAGCGGCCAGTTGGAGGCGCCGTCGACGACGACCGGCTCGATCTTTTTGCCGAGGACGCCGCCCTTGGCGTTGATCTCGTCAAAAGTGAACAGGAGCACGTCACGCAGCGAGGTCTCGCTGATCGCCATTGTGCCGGAGAGGGAATGAAGCACGCCGACCTTGACCGTGTCGGCCGCATGGAGCGAGGAGGCCATGGAGCCCAGCGCGACAGCGCCCGCGGTTACCAACTGTTTAACTTTGAACATGTTTTTTACTATTTGGGTTACGATAAAGCCTGCCGGCGCCACTGCGGCGCCACCGAGGCGATGCCCACCGTCTTAGCAAACGCGCTGCCAACTTGGCGGATTCATCATGGCATTAAAACAAATCATGCGAGCGGCTTGGTCTGCACTCCGCTCGGCGGTGGACGCAAAAAAGGCCGAGGCGGTGAGCCTCGGCCTTTTCTATCGAAGAGGGAGTCTTCGCGTGGAGCGTTAAGCCCGACGCTTAGAAGCGCAGCACGCCCTGGAGGGCGTAGCTGAACACGTCGGAGTCGGAACCGTTGCCGGAGACAAACGAATTGTTCTCGGTCTTGGTGACTTCAGCCTTGAGGGAGAAGTTCTTGTGGAGGACGTAGGTCGAAGCGACACCGTAGCCGAAGGTGTCGTTGGTGCCCTGGAAGCCTTCGCTGCCGGTGACGCGAACGGCGCCGGAGAAATCAGCGGTGAAGGCGTAGTTGGCCAACACGTTCCAGGAGTAGTCAACGGTGTCCTCGATGGAGCCGTACTCAGCAACCAAGGTCAGCTTGTTGGTGAGGTCGTAGCTGACCCAGACGTTGGAGGTGTTGAAGGAGCGGTCATCGCTGCCATCAACGAAGTTAACCTGCTGGTAGCCTTGGCCGAGGAACACCTTCAGCTTGTCGATACCGGTGTAGAGGAAGTAGGCCTCGTAGCCGATGTCGTTGGAGAAGCTGCCGTCGCCCTCGAAGAAGGACTTGGTCGGGACATTGCCGCCATTAACGGTGCTGCCATCGAACTGGGAATCACGCACGGAAACGCCGGCGGAGTAATCCTTAACGATGTATTCAACCTTGGCGCCGGTGGCGTAGGGGCTGGAATAGGCAGCCGAGCTGTAGGAGATGAAAGCGTTGTTGGGGCTGTCGAAGGACTCGTAGCCGAACCAGCCGAGGAACTTGCCGGCGGTGATGGCGAACTCACCAGTGGTGTAAGTCACGTAAGCATCGAGTAGACCGACGTCGGAGGCGGTGCCATTGACGTCAGACTTGAGGCCGTAAACGCTCACCTTGGAGGTGAAGGCGTCAAACTTGCCGTTAGCGGCAACCTTGAAGGAATCATAGAGACGGCCGCTGTTAACGAGCTGGGCGTTCTTGGCGGCGGTGCCCTCGGTGACCACTCCCGAACCAATGGCGTAACCATCGACGGAGAAGTTTTCGTTGAGCTTCACTTCGGCGGAAGCCGAGACGGCGAGAACCGCGAAAGCGGCGAGGCCGGAGATCTTGGACAGGTGCTTAATCATAGCGCTGGTAGTAGTTTTGGGTGGATCGTCACGCGACTTGCCGGGTCAGGGCGAAGTGTTGCAACAGTTCGAAGTCCACCAAAATACCGGCGGAGGGGCTGTGTCTAGTTCATTTTTTCATGCCACCCTTTTGCTAACCCCCTGTCCGCCGCAGGGAAAACCCAGTTCCGCCCGGCTCGGGCCGGCCCATCTGGGCGCAAAAAAGGCCGAGGCGGTGAGCCTCGACCTTGGGTTGCGTGCCGGAGTTTTGCGACGCCGCTTAACTAGACGTTGAGCGCTTAGAACTTGAAGATACCCTGTGCAGCGTAGAAGA
>JBILBW010000135.1:0-6779 GCA_044353465.1 Rariglobus sp.
GGTCATTTCGGCTGTGACTTACCGGGTTCCATTAAAATTACCCCCTGAAATTGTCGAAGAACCCCCGCTGCGCCTTTAGTGACGAGGGAACGGCTTCAACGGCGACTCCTACCACCGATCCCCACACGCCAACTAAAGCAGGCCATTACCCCATGGTATTTTGCGTAAAGGTCTCCAGTTTTTTCTACGGAAGAATTTGTCAAGTCGCCTTGCGTGGCTTCTGGTGAGCTGCGTGTGGCTGCGTCTTTCCGCTGCCAAGCGCCTTTAACTATGACAACTTCACGCTCTCTCTACTATCGACCGGTCGTCGCGTGGTTCGCCGCGCTCAGCGCCCTGTGGGTATTTGGGGTGGTCACGCTGGGGGCTTTCACCACCAGCATCCATGCCGGCATGGCGTTCCCCGACTGGCCACTCTCCAATGGCTCGATCAATCCCGACGGTTGGTTGACCGAAGTCGACAAGTTTGCCGAACACTCCCACCGGCTGTTCGGCATGGTCATGGGTTTACTCGCGATCGTCCTAGTGGTGGGGCTTCACCGCTACGAAGCGCGCGGTTGGCTGCGCAAACTGGGCTGGGCTTCTCTCGCCATCGTGGTCGTACAGGGCCTGCTGGGCGGAACGCGCGTGCTCCAGGATTCAATCCAAGTGCCGGGTTTTTCCATGTCATTGGGAGAAATGCTGCGCATCCCCCATGGCATTTTGGCGCAAATTTACGTCTGCAGCTTAGTTGCCATCGCGGTGTCGCTTTCACGTCCGTGGATTGAGCGGGGCCGCCAAACGGTAGCACCTAACGTTGCCCAGCGTGAGAGTCTACGACGTTTGGCGCTGATGGGCACGCTCTTGCTGTTTGCTCAACTGGTCATTGCCGCCCTGATGCGCCACAACAACGCCGGGCTGGCCATTCCCACTTTCCCCCTCACGCCGGAGGGCGGGCTGGTGCCTAAGCAATGGGACTTTCGAGTCGGAATTCATTTTGCCCACCGGGCTATGGCAGTCGTGCTGACAGGCGTATTGGGTGGTCTAGTGGTCGCCCTCTGGCGCGCGGCAAAGGCTGGTAGGGGATATAGACTGACTGCCGGGGCCCTTTCGGGACTGCTCGGCGGCCAGATCCTCTTGGGTGCGATTACCGTGTGGACGACCCGGGACGCTTACGCCGCCACCGCTCATGTGATTCTCGGGGCGATTTTGTTGGCGATGGTCTTTACGATTACCTGGTGGATGCACCGGGACGCATTTCTCCGCACTCAACCCGCTTCACTGGCCAAATGAGTACGACAGACGCATCCGCTAGGGCCGGCACGCCCTCACCGGCCCGCTTCGGCGATTACATGGAGTTAACCAAACCGCGACTCAGTATGCTCTCGGTGATCACCACCCTGGTGGGCTACGCGGCCGCCCGACCGGGCTGGCATCCGGTTGAATTCACGGCATTGGTCGTGGGTACCTGTGCGTGCGCCGGCGGAGTTGCCGCGCTGAATCAATGGATGGAAAGCGAAACCGACGCGGTCATGCCTCGAACTTCCGACCGCCCCATTCCAGCCGGCAAGATTGCAACCGGTTCGGCCTTTGTAATCGGCTCCGGGTTGTGCGCGGGCGGCCTCGGAGTCTTATTTACTTATATGCACGGTGGAGCGGCCTTCTTCGCCCTACTAACGGTGATTTCCTACTTGGCGGTCTACACCCCGGCGAAACGCTGGTCGACTTGGTCGACCGAGATTGGGGCGGTAGCAGGGGCATTTCCGCCATTGATTGGCTGGGCGGCGGCAGGAGGCGGGGTCACTGCCTTGGGCTGGATTCTGTTTGCGGTGCTGTTTTTTTGGCAAATCCCGCATTTTATGGCCGTGGCCTGGACCTACCGAAAGGACTACAGTGCAGTGAATTTCCCGATGCTGCCCGTCCGCGACAGCGAGGGGGGCAAGGTGGCCCGCTGGTCGATGGTCAACGCCGTGGCGCTTATCCTCGTCTGCCTGCTACCCCAGGCCTTGGGATTGGCGAGCACCTATTATACGGGGGTCACGGCGTTGCTGGGCGCCTGGTTCCTTGCTCGGGCGGTGGCCTTTATGCAAAAAACCAACCGGGATCAGAACGCCCGCCGCTTATTCATCACCACAATCGGCTGGTTGCCGTTGCAATTAGGCGCCCTCGTGGCCGACCGGTTAATTTTTTAATGGTAAACCCTAGCACCAATCACAGATAATAATCTTATTTAATGACTATTAATGACATACCACCACTTAATGCTGGGCTCAATGCATTGGCGACGCTCCTGATCTCCGCTGGCTTCGTCTGCATTAAAAGGGGCCGAAAAATAGCTCACCGTGGCTGCATGATAGCGGCAGGGGTAGTTTCGGCGATTTTTCTGGTGGGTTACCTTGGCCACAAAATCCTCAAGGGCATGGCGTCAGGTCCCGGCGAGGCGGTTCACACCCAATTCGGAGGCGAAGGCGTCATCCGGACGATCTATTACTCGATGCTGATCAGCCACATTATCCTGGCGATCGCCATCGCCTACCTTGTGCCCAAGACGTTCGCCCTCGCATTCCAAGGTGATTTCGGGCGTCACCGCCAATGGGCCCGGGTCGTGTTCCCCATTTGGTATTACGTGAGCGTAACCGGCGTACTCGTCTATCTCTTTCTTTATCAATGGTGGCCAGCCACCACGTAACGCCGCCCCTTCAGCTGCACTGCAGGAGACGAATGGTTTGCTTATGGTTTCATCCATCAACGTTTATGACTTGAAATGCACCGTGGGTTACGGACGCTCTCACAGCTCATCAGCCAATTTCCACCCAGTCTGCCTCGCCCGCACCACCGCCTTTTTGAAAAATGACCTTCAAGTCCATTTATAAGCTTTTCAAGCGCCGGGCACTCCCCTGCTCGGCCGTTGCCGTGCTGCCGCTTTTTACCGGCGGCTGGCTCAATTGGCTTTCGGGCCACCAATCGACCTTTGACACCCATGGTCCAGTGGCGCGTTCGCAACTTGAAGTGTTCTACGCCACTTGCTGGGTGACGGGGATCACCTTTGTGATTGTCGCGAGCTTCATGGCGTACGCCATGATCAAATTCCGCGCCCGCAAAACCGACGACCTTCAGGCATTAACCCCCGATCCAGGCCATGGTAATCCGCTAATTGAACTGAGCTTGATCGGTCTGTCCGTTTTGGCCCTCGTGTTCATCGCGGTACCGACACTCAAGGCTATCTGGTACACCTATGATGTTCCTGCCGAAGAAAAAGCCAACGCTTACGAAGTGAATGCGATCGGCCTGCAGTGGTGGTTCCGCTTCGAATACCCAAAGGAACAAATTGACGGCGCCGGCCCACTTACCATTGCTAACGAACTGGTTATCCCTGCCGGACGGCCCGTTCGAGTCAACCTCCGCACCTCAGACGTTATCCATTCCTTTTGGGTTCCGAAACTCGCGGGTAAAGTGGATATGATGCCCAACCGCGGTAACCACCTCTGGTTACAAGCGGACAATCCCGGCTACTTTTGGGGCCAGTGCGCTGAGTTTTGCGGTGAGTCACACGCCGTGATGCGTTTCCGTGTGATCGCCTTGGCGGAGCCCGACTTCGCAGCCTGGGTAGCCCACCAGAAAAAACCCGCCCGCAGTTTAGCCGCCGATACCACTAGCGTTTCGGCACCTGCTACCCCTTACGCCTACACCAACCCAGGTCGTAACGCCCCGGGTTATACTTCGGGCTTTGACGCCAATCCCTTTGCCGGGTGGAAGACTCAGCAAGAAATCGCCAAGGGGGAGAACCCCGTTTCGATTGCCGCCGGGCGGGCGATTTTCAAGCAAAAAGGATGTGTAACCTGCCATACTATAAGAGGTAACGAAGGCATGGGAGTGACCGGACCGGACCTAACCCACATGGGAGCTCGATCCACGATCGCGGCCGGTCTTCTCGAAAACACCCCGCAAAACCTCCATCACTGGATCACAAAACCGAACGAGTTGAAGCCGGGTAACAAAATGTTTGTCGGAGTTCCCACCAGCGGTGGAAGCGTGATGGCTGGCTATGTCGCGATCGACCGAGAGACCGGCGAAACCGTAGGCCACAATATCGTCGTCAATGATGATGAAGCCCGTGCACTTGTCGCCTACCTGCACAGCCTGAAGTAATTCTTTTAAATTTAACGATAGTCGCCTCCACCATGTCTGCCCAATCCCAAACTCATTCCGCTGGTCACGACGCCGCTTCTGCGGAGAAGCGTTCCTGGCTTTTCACCCGGCCCACAGCCAAGACTGGCTTGATCAGTTGGTTGACAACCGTTGACCACAAGAAGATCGGCCTGCTCTACGCAATGTCGGCTTTATTCTTTTTCCTGGTTGGCGGCTTTGAGGCGTTAATTATCCGCCTCCAGCTCGCGGTACCCAATAATACGCTCATCTCGCACCAACTCTACAACGAGTTGTTCACCATGCACGCCACCACCATGATCTTCTTGGCGGTCATGCCCCTTTCGGCTGCTTTTTTTAACTACATGATGCCATTACAGATTGGCGCTCGAGACGTTGCCTTTCCCAGGCTCAACGGCTTCGCCTTTTGGGTTTTTTTAGTAGGAGCTATTGTTCTTAATATTGGGTGGTTTGTAAAATCCGGTGCTCCCGACGCAGGCTGGTTTGGGTACGCCCCTCTCACGTCGACCGCCTACTCCAACCAATTCACTAAAGACATGTCCACTGACCTCTGGATCATGGGCCTGCAAATTTTGGGTGTTTCCTCAGTGGTTGGCTCTCTTAATTTTATTGTAACAATTATAAATATGCGAGCACCCGGCATGACCATGATGCGTTTGCCGGTTTTCACTTGGATGACATTAGTCACCGCTTTCCTTATTATCCTTTCTTTTCCGGCCATCACTATCGCCTTAGTAGAATTAATGATGGACCGCTCTTTCGGGACCACCTTCTTTGATGTTTCTAACGGTGGTTTGCCTATCCTTTGGCAGCACCTCTTTTGGATCTTCGGACACCCGGAGGTTTATATTCTCATCTTACCGGCAATGGGTGTGGTTTCGGAAATTCTCCCGACTTTCGCCCGCAAGCCCCTCTTTGGTTATCCCATCATTGTATTCTCCGGAGCTACCATCGGTTTCCTCGGCTTCGGGGTATGGTCGCACCATATGTTCACCACGGGCATGGGAACGGTGGCTACCGCAGCCTTCTCCTTGTTGACGATGGCCATCGCGGTGCCAACCGGGGTTAAAATGTTTAACTGGATCGGCACCCTTTGGGGCGGCACTCTGCGCATGACGACACCCATGATGTTCGCGCTCGGCTTCATGTGGATGTTCATGATGGGCGGCTTTTCCGGTGTGATGCATTCCGCCGCCCCGGCCGACGCCCAACAACAGGACAGTTACTTTGTGGTGGCCCACTTCCATTACGTACTAATCGGTGGATCAGTCTTCGCCCTTTTAGGCGGTATACAATATTGGTTCCCCCTCGTCTTTGGCCGAAAAGTTTCCGAATCTTGGGGCAAAACCTCCTTTTGGGTTATTTTCGCGGGTTTCAATATCACTTTCTTTCCGATGCATTTCCTCGGATTGAATGGAATGCCCCGCCGTACTGCCGTGTATGACGGCAACATGGGTTGGAATGAAGCCAATTTCATCGCCACCGTTGGCGCTCTCATCCTGGGTGTAGGTGTGGCTATTTATTTTGGCGTCATGGTCTATACTTATTTTAAGGGTGAGAAAACCACTCACGACGAATGGGGAGCACGAACGCTTGAATGGACCGTCCCGACCACTCCGCCGCCTGAGCACAACTTCGACGTTATTCCCACAGTTCATGCCCGGGACGCTTTCTGGTATGAGAAGACCCATGCAAGCGAGATCGCCAAAGAAAAGGCCTCCAACGCATTGGCTGAAGAATCCCACGGCGGTATTCACATGCCTAGCCAATCCTGGTTCCCATTCGTCTCAGCGATTGGAATTTTGGTCGGCTCCCTGTTTTTTGTTAATCATATCATGATCGGGGCTATTGCTGGCGGAGCGATCATGTTCCTTGGTGTGTACTTGTGGGCCGCCGAAGGCCCCGGCGGTTATCATATCCACCTCGATTCGAAAAAAATCAATAAACATTGAGCTTGAACGGTTAGATCTCTCAGGCCCCCCCTGAGATTCTCCTCAGACAAACATTCTTTTCAACTACCTTTCAGCCATGAGCACTCATTCGGCCACCGGGGCCATAGACCACCACCACGACCATACCACCACCACGGGCATTCCGAACAAGAAACTCTTTATGTGGGCGTTTCTAGCTTCGGACTGCATGTTCTTCGGTGCGCTCATCTCTACGCACCTCATCTACCGCCTTCACCCGACGCCCAACCAGCCTGACATTGTCAGCTTGTTCTCGCTCGAACTGACTTCCTTCTCCACGTTCATCCTTCTGATGTCATCTCTGTTGATGGCGTTGGCGGTAAATTCTTGCCAAAAAGGCCACGTCGGCGCTACCCGTAAAATGCTACTGGGAACGATTGCCTTCGGCCTTATCTTTCTCACCTGCCAGGTCTATGAGTTCTCCCACTTTGTTCATGAAAAGGGGTTAACACTCAGCAGTAGCATGTTTGGCTCCACCTTCTATACACTCACTGGAACGCACGGTTGCCACGTAGCCATTGGGGTTTTGTGGTTGGTGTTGATGTATATCCGCACTTTCAAACCTGCTGATGGAAGCCCGTGGGTGCTCAAATCGATTATTCACTTGTTAGTTTTTGCAATAGTCACTGTAGCCGGTATCAAGGCTCTGCTCGGAGGGGTGCATGC
>JBILBW010000039.1:0-20929 GCA_044353465.1 Rariglobus sp.
GCGTCTACCCGGGCGACAAACTCATGCTCCTGGGTAAATCCACCGACTTGGTCGCCGCACGCAGCTTTATCGAGGGCCAGAAACAGCCCGTCGCGGAAGGGGCCGCCGAGTTCGGTGGCTCGGTGCTCGAGACGCATGAGATGCCTCCTGGTCCGCACACCGGCCAGACCCTGGCCTCGCTCTCAATCGCCCGGCTCACCGGGGTACGGGTGGTTGGCATCCAACGGGGTGAGACGCAGATAATCAACCCAACCGGCGACCAGCGCCTCATCGCTGGCGACAGCCTGCTGGTGGTGGGCACGCTCGCCGAATTACGCGCTTTCCGGCGCTGGTTGCGCAGCGGCGGCGAAGCCCAGGCGCCCTTCGACTTCCAGCCGGCTGCCCCCACCGCATGATCCGCGCCTTTCAATGGGACCTTGCCCGGCAGGTCGAGCGCCTTGACCACCTGCTCGCACTGCTGCCCCGCTACGCCGCCTGGGGCTACACCCGACTCTACCTGCATCTGGAGGACGCGGTGGATTACCCGTCATTGCCCGGACTGGCCCGCGCCGATGCTTACACCTGGGCCGAGCTGCAAGGTCTGGTCGCCAACGCCACCGCCCACGGCATCCAAACCGTGCCCATCGCCAACTTACTTGGGCACACCCAATACGTCATCAAACACCCCGACTGGCGCGACCTCAACGAGCTGCGCGACCCCATCACCGGCGAGGCCCTGCCCGCCGGCCAGATCTGCCCGCTGCATCCCCGCACCCCCGAGCTGGTCACGCGGCTCTTCGCCGACCTCGCGCCACTCTGCACTGCAGGCGAAATCCACGCCGGCCTCGACGAGAGTTTTCATCTGGGCAAGCACCCACTCTCCCGCGCCGAGGTGGCCGAAGTTGGGCTAGCCGCCCACTTCGCCCGCCACGTCACCCGGCTGCACGCTGCTGCCGCGCGCCACGCTCTGCGCCTCGGACTCTGGGCCGATATGCTCGCCCTCCTCCCCGAGTCGATTCCGCTGCTCCCCGCCCACGCCGGCTTGGTCGCCTACGACTGGTATTACCACCCGTTCGGCCAGCACCCGCGGATGGAGTTGTACAACTTTGCCGAGTATGACCTCGCCCCCTCGCTGGCGGCGGCCGGGATCGCCTACTGGGCCTGCCCGATGAACGGCGCCTTCCGCCACGAATCCGCGCCGGTCTGGACTGACCGCCTGCAAAACCTCGCCGCCTGGCATCGCCGCGCTCAGGCCACCGGCGCTGCGGGTTTTTTGATGACCAGTTGGGAGCCGCACCGCCTCGCCTTGCCCACCACCACGCTGGTGGACGCCGCCGCCGCCACCCTCTGGCTTGACCCCGGCACACCCGACGACCCGGCCAGCCTGCTCGCTGCCGGCCTGCAGCGCTACCAACCGTCACATGGCGGCACCGCCGCCCACAGCCTGGCCCGCCGCATATTGGCCACCGACGCCCTGGCGTTCGTGGGCAACTCTCGCTGGGAAATCAACACCGGGTGGGCCCCGGTCGCTTCGCGGCGCGACAGCCCCCTGCCCTTTGCCCGCGCCTCCCGCCGTCTCCTTCGCCTGGCCGCCTGCCCCGAACTCAACGAACTCGCGGGCCGCGAATCCACCCTCGCCTTCCTCGGAGCCACCGCCCGCTTCCTCGCCTACCTGGCCGAGCGCGAGGCGTTTGTCCGCGAAGCCGCCGCCGACATCCACCGGCTGCGCCGACTGGCTAGCCGCGAATTAACGACCGACGCCGAGCACCTTCGCGATCAGCTCAACGCCTCCGAAGCCCGCGCCGCCCGCTTTGCCGACTCACTGGCTCAAGCCCGCGAGCACGCCCGCCAGCTCTGGATCACCTCAAGGCCAGCCGCCACCTTTGCCGCATCGCCCAACGCCCGCCTGCTGGCCGACGACGAAACTCAACTGCTGGTGCTGCGCCGATGGCTCGCTGCCTGCAGCGGTCAACACACCCACGTTTTCCACGCCGCGCCGGTCTGCGGTCGCTGGACGCTGCGTTTCACGCTTCATCACTTCGCCCCCGCCCACCAGAAAGTCGTCGTTGAACAACAAGCCCCGGACGGCACGTGGCGGGAGTTACACAGCCGGGTCCTAATCGAGTTCCGCGGACAGGCCGCGCAGGTCAACACGCCGAAACTACGCTTCGAGTTTGCCTGCCCGGTCGATCACCCCGAGGCACCGCTGCGCATTTGTGCACGCTGCCTGGGTGAGTTTGACGTGAGCCACCTCGAACTGACCGACGGCGTGAGCACGCGCCGCCACCCATCGTTCACGAAACGCCACCGGCTCGGTAGGCCCGCGCCGACTAGCGGCTGGCCCACGATCGACTGGCGGACCGACACCGGCGAGTTACGCCTAACGTGGGATTGAGAGCGCCCGACACACGCCGGATGCCCGGGTTCAGCGGGACTTACGCCGCATCGCGGTGGCTCGCACACCCCCAGCCTTCGCCCCCGTTTGGGTTGCGAGCACCGTGTCGAGCGAAGCCATTATTTCCGCAATAGCTGACGCCGGAGCGCTGGAAGCGTTCACAGCGCGCTTTATCTTCACCCCGCGCTTTGAGGTTGAGCTAACTTTGGTCGTTTTTTTGGTGGGGAGAGCCGACGACTTTTTAACGGCTGGTTTTGCTTTAGACGACTTCAGCCTTTTTTCCCGGGCGACCTGCAGCGGTGGCCTTGGGAGCTTGGAGGGCTTTAAGGGTGCGCCAAACGAAACGGAGTCAGGCAAACTCGGGGCGGTTGCAGCCAAGGAGACAACCGGGGCCTCCCCGGCGGCGATATCAATACCGAATACAGAGGACAAATCCTCGTCGCCCAAGGGGGCGCCCGCACCCTCCGGCATGCCCAACGGAACCCGTGTGACCGCATTCAGCGCCTCGGCCACCAGCTCCTGATGATCCACCCCGCGCAGTAAAAACAGCAGCTCCGGGCGCGTATCCAAACGCGCGCCAACGCCATAAAGCACAGCGGCGAGATGTTTGCACAGGCTGGCCGAATCCGGGCAGCTGCAGTCCAGTTCAATCTCGGCCGGAGCGGGGAAAAGCCCGCTGGCGCGGTCGGTGATCACCCGCAAAACCTCATCCGGCAGACGCCCCTGGAGCAGCCCAACCAGCGAGGTGATTTTTCCGGCGCAAGCCGCTTTGATTGCCACCCAACGCGCTGGCGCGAGCGGCTTGATTTTAATGGACTCGGTGTAGAGTGAGGAGCCCTGCACGCAGGCGGTGATCCGGCCTGAGTCGATTTGCAAATCCACCACCGAACCGTTGCGCACGTAGGTGCGTCCGCGCGGCAGACGGTTTTCGTAATCACTGTAGGATTCCAAGTGGTCACACCACGCCTTGCCCCAAAACGTCGTGGCAATTTTCTTGCCGGTGATGACCACGGGGCTCCAGCCCGCGCCGTTTTTGGCGGCTTTGGCGGCCGCCTTCGCCGCTTGTTCGCGACGCTGCGCGACGGGTACGTAGGGCGCGAAACCCGAGGAACTGCGTGAGCGGAAGGAAGACCAGGCCATGGGTGTAAATGAGCGAAAGGGTTGAACGATTTACAGGCAAAAAGTGTTCGCCGCCCCTCCTTCACCCGGCGTCCGCTGCCGTGGCTGTACGCAAGTCCAGCGCCACAAACCGGAGCAATTCGTCGTCGTCCATCTCAGTCAACGCCGCCTCGCCGCCTTCCGTCAGCACCGCGTCGGCGAGCGCACGTTTTTCGGTGATCAATTTGTCGATGCGCTCCTCCAGCGTGCCGCGACAAACGAACTTGTGCACGAGCACGTTCTTCTTTTGCCCAATGCGGTAGGCACGATCCGTCGCCTGATTTTCCACTGCCGGATTCCACCAGCGGTCAAAATGGATGACGTGTCCCGCCTCGGTGAGCGTGAGCCCGGTGCCGCCCGCCTTGAGCGAAAGGATGAAAAACGGCGGCCCTTCGGGTTGTTGAAACTGCTCCACCAATCGCCGGCGCTCAGCCACCGGCGTGCCGCCGTGCAAGACCAGCCCCGCCCGCCCAAAAACGCCCGTCAAGAACTGCTGGAGCGGCCCGGTCAGCTCACGGAATTGGGTAAACACCAAAACCTTCTCCTGCCGCTCGGCGATCTCGCCGGCGAGCTCGGCCAGCCGCAGGAACTTGCCGCTTTCCTCCGGCAAGTAGTCCGCCCCGGCGGCGGCACCGGCCCACTGCGCAGGGTGATTGCAGAGCTGTTTAAGGCGCATGAGCATGGCCAACACCAACCCGCGGCGCTCCATCGCGTCGGCGGCCATGAGCTTCTCCTTCAGTTCCTCGACCATCCCGGCGTAAAGCACTGCCTGCCGTTTGGAGAGTCCGCACAGGGCGTTGACCTCGGTCTTGTCGGGCAGGTCGGCAATGATGCGGCGGTCGGTCTTCATGCGCCGCAGGATATATGGCGCGACCAACTGGCGCAGCGGGGCGTACGCGGCCGGCTCGGCGGCCTGGGTGAGCTTTTTGGCGAAACGAGTGAACTCGGCCGCGGTGCCCAGCAGCCCGGGGTTGAGGAAATCGAAGAGCGACCACACGTCGCCAAGGCGGTTTTCCACCGGGGTGCCGGTTAAGGCGATACGGCGAGGGGCGCGCAGTTCCTTCACGGCGCGGCTTTGGCGCGAGCCGGAGTTTTTGATGGCCTGCGCTTCGTCGAGCACCACCAAGGACCAGTCGCGGGTGCGCAAACCGTCGAGCTTGGCGACCAATCCATAGGTCGTGAGCACCACGTCCACCTCCGTCAGCAGGGCCGGGGGAGGAGCGGTGAGCGTCGCCAACTCCGCGGCGGTGCACGCCGAGCCGTGGGCCACTCTCAGCCGCAACGACGGGGCGAACTTCGCCGCCTCGGCGCTCCAGTTGCCCAACAGCGAAGCCGGCAACACCAGCAACGCGGGCGGAGCTTCCGGCTGTTCAGCGCGGACCTGGAGCAGGAGGCCGAGCACCTGGATTGTTTTGCCCAACCCCATGTCGTCGGCCAGGCAAGCGCCGAGGCCAAGGCGGCTGAGAAAACGCAACCACGCCACCCCCGCCGCTTGGTAGGGGCGCAGCGTCGCCAACAAGCCTGGCGGAGCCGGTTCGCCCACCCCCACCCCGTCCGCGCCGGAACTGGGGTCGCGCATCGCCGCAAGCGTGGCGCGCAGCCACTCGCCGGGCTGCACGCGGGTCCACCGGCGCACGTCGTCGGACTCGGCTTCGGGGGCACCCGTGCCCGTCTGTGCACCGGCCAGCAAACGCAGTCCCTCGGCAAAGCTCACCCCACCGGCGCGTCGGCCTTTTTCCAATTCACGCCAATGCGCCAGCACGTGACCGAGTTTTTCGCGGTCCACTTCGACCCAGCGGCCTTTAAGCAACACCAAGCCGGCGGTGCTGGCAGCGAGTTGCGCCCATTCCTCGGGCGAAATGGTTTCGCCGTCGAGGGTGAGGCCGACCTGGAAATCGAGCATCGAATCCAACCCTACGCCCACCGGGGATTTACCGCCGACGGTGACGGACACAGCCGGCCGCGCCGGTTTACCGCCTCGCCACCAGTCCGGCAGGCGCACGAGCACGCCGCTATCTTCGAGCGCGGCCACCTCGCGCAGAAACCGATAAGCCTCGCCCGGCTTCCAGCGTTGCGGGTGAAAGATGCGCTGCGAGTCCACCAGCTCGCGCACAAAGGCGCTGCGCGCGGCGGCGCGCTCGACGGGGGCGAGCAGGGCGACGAGGGCGGGGCGTTGCTCAGCCTGGGCATACTCCTGCAACGCGCGTCCAAGGGGCAGGTATTGGGGCTTGGCCTGCTCGGAAAGGCGGTGGGTATAGGTCGCCAGAAACGCAAACGGCCAATCGGGGTCGCGCTTGTTTTCGGCTAAGTGAAAAGTCACCCGGCCGACCTGGTTCCAAAGCGGGCTGCGCTCATGCAACCAAGCCCCCGCCCCGCCCGGATGTGATCGGCCGGCCGCCGCCACCGCCGCGTCCAGATCGGCCCACAGCGCGGCGAGTACCTCAGGGCTAAGGTATTCGCCACCCGGCAACGGCGGGGCCGACAACACGACGTCCATGCCCACCGCGTCGAGGGGCGCGACGAGGGTGCCGGCGGCCTCCGGTTGCTGGCAGAGGAGGGAAAAATACCGGCGGGCCAGCTCGCGCCAGAAAACTCCCGCCATGGGCAGCGGTTCGCCCAGCGCCGCGGTGCCCAACCCGATTAAGAGTCGGGCCGAGCCGCTCGCCGGTGCGGTTGATTCGGGGGCTTCGTTAACCTCGTCGCAGTCCCGGGTCAGAGCCGCCGCCAAAGAAGGCGAAAGCAGGGCAAAATCCACCACGTTGGGCACCAAGTGGCCACGCGGCGTGAGCAGAATCGGCATGATGCGTGCGGCGCGGCCCCGGCGCGCCAGAGAGGAATCAAAGCTTGGCCTTGAGCGCGCGGGCGGCCTCCAGCGCGGCGTCTGCGGTGGCGGCGGTCACGGTGAAGTGCCCCATCTTGCGGCCGATGCGCGGCTCTTTTTTGCCGTAAAGGTGAAGCTTGGCCCGAGGCTCGGCGAGGATCGCCTCCCAGGCGGGATCGCCGGCGAGGTAGCCGTTGTCCCACTTCCAGGCGTCGCCAAGGATGTTGACCATCACCACCGGAGCCACAACCGAGACGTCGCCCAGCGGCAGGCCGCAGACGGCACGCACATGCTGCTCGAACTGCGAGGTCACGCAGGCGTCGAGCGTCCAGTGGCCGGAGTTGTGCGGGCGGGGGGCGAGCTCGTTGACCAACAATTCGCCCCGGTCGGTGAGAAACAACTCGATCGCCAGCAGGCCGACCACGTCGAGTTTCTCGACGATCGCGAGGGCCAGTTTTTCGGCATCAGCGAGCACTGCGGCGCCAACCCGGGCCGGCACGATGGAAAAGTCAAGAATGTGGCGGGTATGGATGTTTTCGGCGACCGGGAACGCCTTGACCTCACCGATGCTAGAACGGGCCACGATGACGGAAAGCTCACACTTAAAGTCGATGAACTTCTCGATGACGCAGCGCTGCCTGCTGAAGGCGGCCAGGGCCTTGGCCAGCGAGGCCTCGTCGGCGACTTTGATCTGGCCCTTGCCGTCGTAGCCGAAGTCGGCGGTTTTGACCACGCACGGCAGCCCCATCCGGCGGATCGCCGCGGCAAGATCGTCACCCGCCTCGACCTCGGCAAAGGGCACATGAGGGAAGGCGTTTTTACGCAGCCAGGTTTTCTCCCGCATGCGGTTTTGGCAGGTCTCTAGTACTCCCCAATGGGGGTAAAGCTGTGCGTGGTGCTCGATTTCACCGAGCGGCTCGGTCGGAATGTTTTCGAATTCGTAAGTAACCACGTCGACGGCGTGGGCGAAGGCCTTGAGCGCGGCAAGATCGGTATAGGGGCGGTTGACCTCCAAGGCGGACACCTCGCCAGCCGGGCCGTTGGACTCCGGCTCGTAGATGTGCACCCGAAAACCGAGCCGCTCGGCCGCGTGGGCAAACATGCGCCCGAGCTGACCGCCACCGAGAACACCAATCGTTTTACCGGGATGAAGAATCATGAGGAAATGAGCTGGGAGCTAGGAGCTAGGAGCTTAGAGCTAGGAGCTAGGAGCTAGGAGCGGTTAGCTGGAAATTAGGGGAGTTTGGCGTCCAAAACCGAGGCGGTTTGGTTGGCGCGGAAAGCCTCGAGAGCGTTCTTGACCTTCTTGTTGCCACCGGTGGCGAGGATGGCAGCGGCAAACAGCGCCGCGTTAATCGCCCCGGCTTTGCCGATGGCGAAGGTGGCCACGGGGATGCCACCGGGCATCTGCACGATGGAGTAGAGCGAATCCACCCCCTTGAGGGTATGCGATTCCACCGGCACGCCGAGCACAGGCAACGCCGTGAGCGCCGCGGTCATGCCCGGAAGGTGCGCCGCCCCGCCGGCACCGGCGATGATCACCTTGAGGCCGCGTTGCTCCGCAGTTTTGGCATAATCGTACATTTTGTCGGGCGTGCGATGCGCGCTGACCACCTGGTGCTCCGCGGCAATGCCCAGCGCTTTGAGCGTCTGTGCAGCGTGCTCCATCGTGCTCCAATCGGAGGTGCTTCCCATAATGATGCCGACCAGTGGCTTGACCATAGGCGGAAAGCGATAAACCAAGCCCGGGGTCGACCGCAAACCGGTTTTCACGTGGAGAGCTTGAATCAAACGACCCGCACGCATTGTTTAGCGTCCCAGCAGCATGAAAATCACCGCTTTTACTATTCTCCGCTCCACTCTCCTGGCTTCCGGCCTCGGCTTCGCACTCACCGGTTGCAGCACCGTCAACCTCGATGCCTCGGGCGATACCGCTGCGGTATATCAAATCAATGAGTTCCGCATGGTGCTCAACTCGACCGCGCCGGCCACTTACGCGGCCACTCAAAAGGCGTTCCGGGAACTCGATCTGTTTGAAACCAAAAGCAGCAAGCTGGAAACCTATGCAGGTGAGTTGATCGCGCGCACCCGCAAAGACGAAAAGATCTATGTGAGCATAGCGGAAATGAACAGCCGCCAAACGATGCTCAAAATCCGCTGGGGCGCCGGGGGCGACAAAAAGAACTCGGTCGAGCTCTATAAGTTGATTGAGCGCCACCTGCGCTAAGCCCGAAGCCTCGCCCAAGCGCCGCACCCTCAACGGCGCTGGAGCCCCCACCCTGCGCGAGATCCCGCCTAACCCTCATTGCTGAGCCGAAACCCTTCCCCCCATGGAAACCTACTTGGTTTGGACGCTCACCGTCCTGCTCTCGCTAGTAGGCCTGGCTGGGGTGGTGCTGCCGCTGCTGCCCGGCACCAGCTTGATCCTGCTGGGCATGGTGCTGCACAAACTGCTGCTGCCGGCAGACCTTTCCTGGAGCGTCATCGGCTGGATAGCGGGGGTTTGGCTGCTCTCTGTCCTGATCGATTTCACCGGGGTGATTTTGGGCACGCGGGCATTTGGAGGCGGGAAATGGGGCATGCTGGGGGCGGGCGGCGGGGCGGTGATTGGGATGTTTTTCTCCCTGCCACTGCTGCTGCTGGGAACGGTGCTTGGAGCGGTCGTGGCGGAAAAGCTGATCGCCGAAAAAACCAGTCGTGCCGCCTTGCTGGCCGGAGTCGGCGCAGCCGCCGGATTCCTCCTCTCAACGATCGGTCGCGTGCTCTGCGCGCTGGCCATGATCACGCTGTTTCTCCTAGCCGTCGCACACGCCGGCTAGAGCAAACGCCCGGGGTGGAAGACGGCGCCGCCTGGGCATAAAAAAGCCCCGACCAGCGCTCGGGGCTGCCGGGGCCAACGCGGTTGATTAAAAAATCAGCCGGCCCAGTGATTACTTCTTCAGCGCGGTGGCGATGCGGGCCAGAGCCTTTTCGACGTTTTCGCGACTGTTGAAGGCGCTGATGCGCACATGGCCCTCGCCGCACTTGCCAAAGCCGGCTCCGGGCGTGCAGACGACCTGGGCCTCGTTGAGAAGTTTATCAAAAAACGCCCAGGAGTCCGTGCCGGTGTTGATCCAGATGTAGGGCGCGTTGTCGCCGCCGATGCAGCTGAAGCCGAGGTCGCTCATCGCCTTGCGGATGAGCGCGGCGTTGGCCAGGTAGAAGTCGGTCATCGCCTTCACCTCGGCCTGACCTTCGGCGGTGTAGATGGCGGCGGCAGCCTTCTGCACGGGATAGGAAACACCGTTGAACTTGGTGGTGTGACGGCGATTCCAGAGGGCGTGAACCGCGTGGGCGTTACCCGCGAGGTCGTAGGCCATGAGCTTCTTGGGCACCACGGTGTAGGCGCAGCGCGTGCCGGTGAAGCCGGCGGTCTTGGAGAAGCTGCGGAACTCGATGGCCACCTCGTCGGCCCCGGGGATTTCGTAGATGGAATGCGGAATCTGCGGATCGCGGATATAGGCTTCGTAGGCGCTGTCGAAGAGGATCAGGGCCTTGTGCGCCTTGGCGTAGGCAACCCAGGCCTCGAGTTGGGCGCGGGTGGCGACCGCTCCGGTGGGATTGTTGGGGAAACACAGGTAAATCAGGTCAGTGGCCACCGCGGGGATCGCAGGCACGTAGCCGTTGGCCGACGTGGAATCGAGGTAGGTGATGCCGGCGTAGCGGCCGTCGAGATTGGCGCCGGTGCGGCCCGCCATGACGTTGGTGTCCACGTAAACCGGATAAACCGGATCGGGGATGGCCAGTTTGAGGCCCTCGGTGGCGAAGATCTCCTGGATGTTGCCGCAGTCGCACTTCGAACCGTCGGAAACAAAGATCTCGTCGGCAACGATCGGGCAGCCGCGGGCGGTGTAGTCGTTGGCGGCAATCGCCTCGCGAAGGAAGGCGTAGCCCTGCTCGGGGCCGTAGCCCTTAAACGTGGCGCGCTGGGCCATCTCGTCGACGCCGCCATGGAAGGCCTTAAGGACGGACGGGGCCAGCGGCTCGGTGACGTCGCCGATACCGAGGCGGATGATCGGTTTGTCCGGGTTGGCGGTGGTGTAGGCCGTCACGCGCTTGGCGATGTCGGAAAACAGGTAGGAGGCCTTCAGTTTTAGGTAATTTTCGTTAATGCGGATCATGGTGAGCGGATTTGAAAAAAGTGGAGCAGCGGGCGAAAAACTTGAATAAGCGCGGCGGCGAAGCTTTGTTCAAGCCTCGCGTTGTTCCGCGCGCCCCCCCGTTTCATGCAAACAATCACGTCCGTTTCCGAGATGCAGTTGCTGGCCGAGCGCCTGCGCGGCCAAGACCAACGCATCGCCCTCGTGCCGACGATGGGTGCGCTCCACCCCGGCCACCTCAGCTTGGTCACGAGGGCCAAGGCGCTCGCCCAAATCGTGGTGGTGTCGATCTTCGTCAATCCGACCCAGTTCGGCCCCAGCGAGGATTTTTCCAAATACCCGAAGCAACTGGAGGCGGATCTGGCCGCCTGCGAGGCGGCCGGCGTGGACTGTGTGTTCGTCCCTGAAGCGGCCGACATTTACCCCAAAAACTACTCGACCTATGTTGTTGAGGAGCACATCGCCAAGCCGCTCGAAGGCGCCTCGCGCCCGTCACATTTCCGCGGGGTCACCACGGTGGTGGCCAAACTGTTCAACATCGTGCGCCCGCACTGCGCGCTTTTCGGGCAAAAGGACGCCCAGCAGGTCGCAGTTATCAGCAAGATGGTCGCCGACCTGAATTTTAACATCGAGGTGGTGGTAGCGCCGACCCTACGTGAGGCCGACGGCCTGGCAATGAGCTCGCGCAACCGTTATCTGTCGGCGACCCAGCGCAGTGAGGCCCTCGTCCTCAGCCGCGCTCTGCGCAAAGCCACCGACATGGTCGCGGCCGGCGAGCGCCGAGTCGACCGCCTGATTGCCGAAGCCACCCACCTGATAGGTCAGCAGCGCCGGGTGCGCATCATCTATGTCTCCATCGTCAACCGCCAGACCATGGAGGCGGTCAAGGGTGAGATCACCCCGGGCACGGCGGTGATGACTATCGCCGTGTGGGTGGACGAAGTGCGTTTGATCGACAACGAAATCCTATGAGCACCGGGCCCTCCTTTGACGTCTTGGTGATCGGCAGCGGGATCGCTGGTCTGACCTTCGCGCTCAAGGCCGCCCGCTTGGGCCGCTCGGTGGCGATTCTTACGAAGAAAAACCAGGCCGAATCCAACACTAACTACGCCCAAGGAGGCATCGCGGTGGTCACGGCCAAAACCGACGACATCGACAAACACGTGCAGGACACGCTGATCGCCGGCGACGGGCTGTGCGACGAAAAGGTCGTGCGCGAGATCGTGCGCGACGGCCCGGCCCGGGTGCAGGAACTGGTCGACCTCGGACTCGAGTTTTCCCGGGACGCCTCCGGCGGTTACGACCTCGGACGCGAAGGCGGCCACACCGAGCGGCGCGTGCTTCACGTTAAGGACATGACGGGAAAGGCCATTGAAAGCGCGCTGATCAAAGCCCTCTCGCAGGAACCACGCATCGCGATGTACGAGCACATGTTCGCCATCGACGTGATCACGCGCCGCAAACTCGCGCCCAAGACCCCACGCCGCGCTGACCGGGTGCTCGGCGTCTACGCGTTGGACGTGCGCGACGGCCATGTGCTCACCTTCGAGGCCCCCGTGGTGATGTTGTCCACTGGAGGCGCGGGCCAAGCCTACCTTTACACGACCAATCCGGACATCGCCACCGGCGACGGCATCGCCATGGCCTACCGGGCCGGCATCGAGGTGCGCAACATGGAGTTCATCCAGTTCCACCCGACCGCGCTTTATTCGACGAGCGGGCTGCGCTTTCTTATCAGCGAGGCGGTGCGCGGCGAGGGCGCGATCCTACGCAACGGCGCGGGGGAGGCCTTCATGAAGGATTACCACCCAATGGGAGACCTCGCCCCGCGCGACATCGTGGCACGCGCCATCGACGCCGAGATGAAGAAAAGCGGTGCGCCCCACGTTTGGCTCGACATCACCCACCGCAACGAGGCGTTCCTGCGCTCGCGCTTCCCGCTCATTTACAAAACCTGCAAGGACATCGGCATCAACATTGCCAAGGGCATGATCCCGGTGGTGCCGGCGGCCCACTACACCTGCGGCGGGGTCGCCACCAACCTCTCGGCCGAGACCTCGCTGCCGGGACTCTACGCCTGCGGAGAAGTGGCCTGCACCGGACTTCACGGGGCCAACCGGCTCGCCTCCAACTCGCTGCTCGAAGCCGTAGTCATGGCCCACCGCGGCTCGACCTCGGTCGACCGCTACCTCAAAAAAATCCTGCGCTTGCCCACCCCGGCTATCCCCGACTGGGTTGATCTGGGCGGCGGCGATGTGGACGAACGCGTGGTGGTTTCCCACAACTGGGACGAGCTGCGCCGGACGCTGTGGGACTATGTTAGCATCATGCGCACCACCCGCCGCCTGGAACGCGCCCGCACCCGGATCGCGAACCTCTCCCGAGAGATCCACGAATATTACTGGAATTTCGCCGTCGATGCCCGGCTGCTTGAGCTGCGCAACCTCACGCAGGTCGCCGAGATGATCGTTGCCTGCGCGTTGCAGCGCAAAGAAAGCCGCGGCCTGCACGCCATCGCCGATTACCCCAAGACCAAGAAAGTTGCCCGCGACTCCCGCGTGCGCAAGGACTAGCAGTCCGGGACCCTGCCCCGACGGACAGAGGGGGGAGGATCCTGACCAATGCAGGTCAGGCAATTCAAGGTTGCGGGGCGTTTCCGCGCATCCAAATTCTACCCAAACGTGACGCCCGCCCCTACTTCCACGCCGCCGCCCGAGGTCAGTATTCTAATGGCGGTCTACAATCGACTCGATCTCACCCGGCTCTGCCTGGCCTCCCTTGAGCAGTCGCTCGCCGGGATCGTCTACGAGGTGCTGATCGTAGACGACGTCAGCACTGACGGTACGCGCGAGTTTCTAAAAACCCTCGGTGCGCCCTACCGGGTGTTCCTCAACAAGCAGAAGGGTAATTTCGCGATTAACAACAACCGGGCGGCGCGGGAGGCACGGGCGGAACGGCTGCTGTTTTTAAACAACGACACTGCCCTGGCGCCGGGCTGGTATGAGCCGATGCGCACAGCCCTAGCGCAAAGCGCCGACGCCGGATTTATTGGTAACCACCAGACCAACCCCACCACCCGGCGCTACGACCACCTTGGCGTGGTGTTCGCCCCGTGGTTGACCCCGGCCCACTACGGGCAGCATTTCGCTAAGGTGCCGGCCTGGCTCAAGACAGGCGTTACATCCTGGAGTGCAGTGACTGCGGCGTGCTGCCTCACCCATCGCGACACGTTTTGGGCGGCGGGCGGGTTCGACGAAGCCTACGTAAACGGCTGCGAAGACATCGACCTATGCCTGCGCATGCACCGGCTCGGACGCCGGCATTATGTGGCCAACGAGAGTGTGATCGTGCATCACAAGGGCGCCTCCCCGGGCCGAAAACGCTTTAACGACGTCAACCTGGAGCGCTTCAGGGCGATCTGGGGCGACACGATCCGGCGCGAGTTTATCGAGAAAGACGCCCGGCTCTTTGCCCGAACCTACCTGAGGAAAACCGTGGTTTACCCGTGGAAATCAAACCTTGGCAAAACCTGGGCCTGCCTGCGGATTCTGGCGGGAAGCCCGGCGGAACGCGTTTAGGGTAGAATGACATCCTAATTTCTCGCAGAGGAACCCAAACCGGCGCCAAGCCAGAGTGTCACCTAATAGGTGACACTACTTGCAGGGCCGCGGGGGGTCGGGATGCGGCGATGGTGCGGGGAGGCTGAGGTAGGCCTGGGGAGGATAAGCGCACGCCAAGGGACTGGCCGGGCAGGTGTCTAGCCCTACCCAATCCGGCCCGATGCGTACGGGGCGCTCACAGCGCCTTCCTCTTGGCGTAGGCGAAAGCCTCGCCGATGCGCTCGAGCTGTTCATCGCTGTGGCCGGCTGAAATGGCAGTGCGGATCAGGTCCTTGCCGATCGGCACGGCCGGGGCGATTGACATGACCGTGAACACGTTTTTCTCCAAGAGGGCCTGCCAAAAAGCATAGGCGCGCTGCTTGTCGCCGATCACCACCGGCACCGCCGGGGTCTCGCTGCCCCAGGTGTCCAGTCCTAGGTGTTTTAACATCGCGGTGTAGCGGCGGGTGTTGGCCCAGAGGCGCTCAAGGTGCTCGGGCTCGGACTGGAGCACGTCGAGCGCGGCCGAGGCAGCGGCGGCTTGGGACGGACTGAGCGAGGCGCTGAAAATGGTGTGCTTGCTGTGGGTGCGCAGGTATTCGATCAGCGCGCGGTCGCCAGCCACAAAGCCGCCAGTGCTGGCGAGGGCCTTGGACATGCTCCCGCAGATAATATCGACCTTGTCGGTGAGCCCCAAGTGGTCGCAGGTCCCGCGCCCCTGACGGCCCAGCACGCCAAAACCATGGGCATCGTCGAGTACGTTAAAACAGGAAAATTCCGCGGCGACCGCGAGCAGGCCGGGCAGGTCGGCGATGTGGCCCTCCATCGAATAAATCCCCTCAATGACCATCAGCTTGGCGACAGCGGGCGGCAGGCTGGCGACGACCGCCCGCAGGTCCTCAGCGCTGTTGTGGGAAAACCGCTCGACGCTGGCGGTCGACAGGCGGATGCCATCCCACAGGCAGGAGTGGATGTTTTTGTCGGCGAGGATGACGTCGCCCTTTTGAGCGAAGGAGGCGATGCCGGCCAGGCACGAGAGGTAGCCGGCGGCATGGACGTGGCAGGCTTCTTTGCCCAAAAAGGCGGCGAGTTTGGCTTCGAGTTCGTGGTGGTAAGCGCGGGACCCGTTAGAGACGCGCGCGCCGGTCGGACTGGAGCCCCATTTGAGCAAGGCGGCGCGGGCGGCCTCGATGACCTTGGGGTGGAAGGAGAGCCCGAGGTAGTCGTTGCTCGACAGCATGATCATGTCGCGCCCCAGGAGCCGCACAGCGGTGCCCTGCTGGGCCTCCATGGCGTGGTAATAAGGCGCGTAGCGCAGCCGCAGTTTGGTGGCCGCGTCGTCACGGGCGCGGGCGACTATCGGGTTGGCGGTCTTGGAGAAAAACGGGAAGGCCATAAATGCGGTGATTAATTGAGCCTGAACAGGGCAATAACTCCATCCAGCCAAGTGACAGGCTGATTACGAGGAATGAACTGTAGACGATAAAGAATAAGGGCGACCAAGTTAATGGCGGCAAGAACGCTCCCTAGGCGAAAAAGTCGGTCTCCTGAGCGCCCCGCATACTGGTGGAAAAGCCAGGCCAACCCCAGCATCAACGCCGGCAGGCTCCCGTCGAAGGCGCGCTGGCCAAACGAGGCGCCAAACCACCAGCACCACCACGAGGCGTTAACATAAACCGTCAGCAGCAACGCGAGCAGAAGCGGGGCCCCCAAAAGCGGATGGCGATAAGCAAATAGAACCAGCCCGGCGCTGGCCACCAGGAGCAGGGGGTGCCAATAAAAAAGCCCGTGGAACGGTGAAAAAAGAACCTGCACCAGGGCAGGGCAGAGGAAATCAAACCCCTCTCCTCCAGTGCCATAGCTAAAAACCAACCACTGGCCATAAACAATTTCCCAGGCCAGCAATTGCAGGACAATGAGCGGCACCGCTCCTGCGGCCAAGCCGAGCAAAGGCCGAATAAAACCGGGCAAGCGGGCCCGTAACGACCAGCCGACCCAAAGCGGGATGATCCCTAAAAGGGCATTTTGAAAGCGCGTGATCGCAGCAAGCGCAATGGCTGTACCGACGAGAATCCACCACCCGGAAACGGAGGGGTTTTCGCTAATGCGCAACAGTGCCCAAAGGCAAATGGCGACCGCCAGGAACCCCACGTTATGACTCATGCTCAGGTTGCTCGTCTGGTAATAGAGCATTGGCGAGCACGCCCAACCCAGACAAAGGCCCCGCATCGCCGCATCCGGACCGCACCACCGACGCAAAACCCGGTGGACCAAAAACAGGGCCAGCACCGCCAACGCAAAGTGACCGGTCTGCAGCGCCACCTGATAAACGGGGTTAAAACCGTCGCGTGCCAGCGTCCACCACCCCGCCAAACGGCCAATCTCCACCACCCCGTCGGCGATCAGATAGAACGGCACGCTGACAACCGCCCAGCCCAGGCCGTATTTATTGGGCAACAGACCCGTGCGGGTCGTCGGCTGGCTTAGACCTGCGGCACGGTAGTTTTCCGACAGGGTATTGCAGGCCAGCAGATCGTCGCGGAAATCCCAATCGCCACCGACCATGGCCGACCGAAGCCATAAGTAATTATACGTGTTGTCCGAACCCCGGAGGGCACTGCGCCAAGGAATTTCAGCCAACTGCGAACCAAAGAGCAGGCAAGCGACCACCAGAGTGGCCCAGGCGAGCCACCGGGTTGAGCGCGAGCAATCCGCGCCTGGAGCGAGCGTCGCGTCTGCCGGAACACGCGCTGGCGTTGAAGTCAAGGTGAACGCCATTTGCGTAGGAGCTCAAACCTAAGGCAGGATCACGCCGTCTTGCATGCGGAAGACGTGGTCGCAGCGGTTGGCCAACTCGGGGTTGTGGGAAACCATCAGCAGCGCCTTACCGCGTTGGTGGGCGATGTCGCTGAGCAGGGCGAACACCCGGTCCGCGTTGGCGTGATCGAGGTTGCCGGTGGGCTCGTCGGCCAAGATCAAGCCGGGGTCGTTGGCCAAGGCCCGGGCAATCGCCACCCGCTGCTGCTCGCCGCCGGAGAGTTGCGTGCCCAACCGGCGGGTCTTGTCGCCCAGCCCGACCGCGCCGAGCAGGTCGCTCGCCTTAGCCCGCATCGCCTCCTCGGACAGCCGCCCGAGCTTGCGCATGGGCAGCATCACGTTCTCCAGGGCGGTGAACTCTTTGAGCAAAAAGTGAAACTGGAAGACGAAGCCCATGTGTTCGTTGCGCACCGCCGTGCGCTCATCGTCGCTCAACCGGCTGGTCTCGCGGTCGCCCACCCAGATGCGGCCCTCGTCGGGGATATCGAGCAGCCCGATCAGGTAAAGCAAGGTGCTCTTACCCGAGCCGGAATGGCCGGCGATAGCATAGGTCCGGCCAGGCTCGATGGTGAAACCTACCCCGCGCAAAGCATGGCAGCGGGTGTCGCCTTCGCCGAGGTGGCGGTGGAGATTTTCAACGCGCAGCAGGCTCATGAGGAACTCCCCCGGATAACCGCGCCCGGTTCCAGCCGCGCGGCGCGGCGCGCGGGGAAATAGCTGGCGATGAGCACGACCCCGGTGGCGATAACCGCCGCGGCCACGTAGTGCCACGGATCCCACAACACCACAAAGTGGTCGCTGGCAAAAATCCCTCGGATGCGGATCGGGATGTGCGAAAGCGTGTAGGTTCCGAGCGCGGCGGCCGCGCAGCCGAGCGTCACGCCCAACGCGACTACAATGCCTCCTTGCAGCATGAAAATCCGGCTGATGTCGGCGCGGGTGTAACCCATCGAACGAAGGATGGCGATTTCGCGGGTCTTATCGACGACGATCATCACCAGGGTGTTAAACATCCCCAGCCCGGAGATGAAGATGATCGTGGAGATCGTCAGCGCGGAGGAAATCCGCAGGACGCTAAACACCTGCAGCCAGGTTTTTTCGCGCTCCTGCCAGGCCATTGCCGAGTGGCCGAGGGCCTCCTGGATGCGCGGGGCGAGCGCAGGAGCGAGCGAGGGATCGAGCAGGTTGAGCTGGATGAACGAGGCGCCGGTGGGCTTGTTGAGCAGGGTGCGAATCGCCGGCAGGTGCAGGTAAACGCGTTCGCGGTCCACCTGGTCGATGCCCGTCTCGAAAACGGCCGCGACCCGGAAGCGCTGCGGCTCACCGGCCCCGTCGAGCAGCACGGAATCACCCACCTGCAGGTTCATGCGTTTGGCGATACGCGAACCCACGATCAGCGCGTAAGGGCTCTCGCCAAAAGCCTTGATCGAGCCGTCGATGATCTGGGTTTCCAGATCGGAGACGTTAAGGAAAGTGGCCAGGTCGATGCCGTAGGGCTTGGTGTCGTATTCGCGAAAGTTGGCGATGAGGGTGGCGTTGCCGCGAATCACCGGGGAGGCCGCAGTGACCTCGGGGAACCCCTTGAGCGCGTCGGTAACCGCTTTGGCGTGCTGGACCCCGGGGATGTATTTAACCGAGCCCTCCACCGCGATGGCGAAACTGCTGCCCGCCCCGGCGTTGAGCGCGCGGGTCGATTGGATACGATCCTCGATCCGCACCATCCCGTTCACCCCGAGGATGGTCTTGATAAAATACGCCTCGAAGCCGGCGGTCTGCGCCTGGGTGATGACGAAAAAGGCCACGCCAAAGACGAT
Source organism: Rariglobus sp. (assembly GCA_044353465.1). Classification (GTDB taxonomy): domain Bacteria; phylum Verrucomicrobiota; class Verrucomicrobiia; order Opitutales; family Opitutaceae; genus Rariglobus. The sequence goes on from JBILBW010000039.1 coordinate 18,723, forward strand.
ACCGGTCAGGCTCATGAGCATGGCGCGCTTGCGGGCCCCAAGAAAACGGAGCGCAATTAAAAGAGCGGGACTCATCAGGAGTGCGCGGTCGTCAGCGGGTTAACGGCCGACCTTGACCCGGGTGCCCTCGCGCAGGGACTCAATCTGGGTGACGGCCACCTCGGCGTTTTCGGCGACCCCGGTGAGGATCTCCACGGCACTCAGGCTGCGGAAACCCACTGTGACCGGGCGACGACGGGCAACCCCGTCCTCGATCACAAAAACCGCTCCGTCCTTGAGCGCGGCGCGCGGCGCGATGAGTGATCCCGCCCGCCGGTTGCGGATCACGCTGGCCTCGCCGCTTAGCCCCGGAATGAGCAACGCGGCGGGGATGGCCACCTCGAGGTAGGCGCGGTACTGCTGGTTGAGCGGGTCAGCGTTGGGCAGGACCTTGACGACCTTGGCCGGATAAAGCTCGGGGCCGTAGGCGAGGAAGCGCACCGAGGCATCGAGCCCGGGCTGAATGCCGGAAAAATCCTCCTCGTTAATGCGGGCCTCAACGAGGAGGGCCTGGCTGAATAAACGCACCAGCGGGGCCCGCAGTGCCACCACCTCGCCGGGCTGGGCAAACAACTCGGTAACGGTGCCGGCCGCCGGCGCGCGTACCACGCAATCGGCGATATCCTTGCGAATGAGCGCAATGGCGTGCTCGAGGTCAGCGATATGTCGGGCCCGCACCAGGCGGTCCTTGCCCTGGCTTTCGATAAACATCGCGAGTTCCTCCTCCCGGCGCTTGAGCTCGAATTGCGGGTATTCCCCCGCTTTTGCCCGGGCGGTGAGCAGAACCAGGTCCTCCTTGCGGCGATCCAGCGCGTTGCGCTGGTCGAGATCGAGGGCGAATTGCTCGCGGGTGTTGGACAACTGGTTTTCGAGCTGGGACAGGGCCAGTTCGTACTTGGAGGTGTCGATCTCGAAGAGGACGTCGCCCTCTTTGACCACTTGGCCGATTTTGAGGTTCGATTTGCGCACCAACCCGAGGACATCGCTCGTGATGGTGACTTGAAACTCGGGGCTGACCTTGACCGCGGCTGGCACGGCGTCCAACGCGAGGTCGCGGCGAATGGATGCAACCGCAACCTCTGGTCGACCGCCGAAAAACAGCCCGATGACGACGAGCGTAGCCCCGATAGCGGCAGCGAGCAGAAGGGTTTTGGCAGGGAGTTTCATGGGCGAAAAGTTCGGTGGAGCGGAGGGCGTCCAACGGGACATGCGACGAAAACCGCGCGTTCTCCCCTGCCAGACGCCGGCTCCCTTACAGGTTAACGGAGGCCGGCAGGGTCAGGTCGAGGTAGTCGTTGATCGCGAGGAGCAGGCGCACCCGGGTGCGGGAGACGGCCTGCTGGGTCTCGTGGTGGGCGAGCTGCACGCCGCGGAAGGCCTGGGGGGCGATCCGGCCCTCTTTGGCCTCAGTTTGCTGGGTGCTGAAACTTTGGGTGGAGAGTTCGGCGCGGCGCTGGTCGATCTGAAGCTGGCGGGCAATAAAGCCGATCTGGGTAACCACCACCACGCTCTGGGCGCGCAACTCCGCGCGGTAGGCCTCGAGTTGGCGCTCCAACCGGCGCTCGCGCAGCAGCGTCTCGCGCTTTTTGGCCGCGGTTGCGAAGCCATCAAACACATTCCAGGTCATGCCGATACCGACGAAATACGACACCGCCTCGACGTTGTTTTTGGCCGCCGTGTTGCGCTGCTCCTGGATCACGCTGCCGGTGAGATTCAACTGGGGGCGCTGGCCGGCCTTGACCTTGATCAGCTCCTCACGTTCGCGCGCCACCAGATTCTGGCGGCGGAGGACCTCGGAGTTGTCATTGAGCCAGCCATCGAGCCCGCTGGCACGGGTCTGGGCGGCCCAGGCGATCACCGCAGCGGGATCGGGATTGGGCACCGGTTTGTCCAAGGCCAGCGGGGCGTCCCAACCGAGCGTCCGCTTGTAATCGGCCAAGATGCGCGTCTGCTCCGCCTCGACCTGCTCGATGTCGATGAGGCCCTGGCTAAGCGCCAGGTCGGCCTGCTCGGCCGCGAGCGCAGAAACCGCCCCCTGGTCCTTGTCGGCCTGAGAGCGGGCGATGCCGTCGGCGGTGATTTGGCGGCGCAGGCGCAGGGCCTGCAGCGTCTCCTGGTTGACCAACAGGGTCAGATAATCCGCGCGCAGGGAGCGTTTGATCTGGCGG
>JBILBW010000040.1:0-20839 GCA_044353465.1 Rariglobus sp.
TAAGGAGGGACAGCATGACGTAAACCCGGGGGAACTACTCCGCGCTCACGCCGGCGGCGGTCTCGATGGCGGCTTGCACCTGAGCGAGCGAGCGCAACTGGCCGGAGGGAAACAGTCCGTTGATTCGGCAGATCACTTGCTGAATCACACCGTCCGGGCAGGAGGCGCCGCCGGTGATCAGGATGCGTCGAGGTGTGTCCCCGGGGCCTTCCGGCCAGAGCGGGTTAACCAACACTTGGCCACCTTGCGCCGAACCGGCCGCGGGAAAAACATAATGCTCCACTTCAGCGAGGGAACGGATGTTGGCCTCGCTCTGGATAAAAAACGCCTTGGCGCCGAGTTTTTGCGCGCACAGGCGATAAAGCTGGTAGGTGTTGGAGGAGTTTTGGCCGCCAATAATAAAAGCCGCGTCGAGCGGCTCTTCCAGGGCACGCGCGAGCGCGTCTTGGTTAACCTGGGTTGCGTAACACAGGGTGTCGTTGCGGCCACTGCCGCCAATGCGCGCCGGGACACCCGGCTGGTCAGGGCCGAAGACGTTCGCATAGATGGCGCGCAGGTGGGCGATGATCGCCTGCGTTTCGTTCATGAGCAGGGTCGTCTGATTGACCACGGCGACGCGCGCCAAGTCCCGGGCCACGTCAAAGCCAGGCGTGTGGCGCTCGGCAAAGGCGGCCTCGAACTGGGCCTGTGCATTTTCCGGGTCATGGCGGCCCCCGGCGATGATTTCGCCTAGGCGGCGGATCTCGGCCAAATCGCGAACGATCACCGCCGGGGCGTAACGGCGGGTGTTGGAGAAGGTCGCCTTGGTTTCCTCGTGCTCGTGCTTGCCGTGAATGACGATGCTGTAACCGGCTCGGCCATAGGCGCGGGCCGCCTTCCAGACCTTTTCGACCAGCATGCAAGTCGCGTCGTAGTTGCAAACGGCCAGGCCCTTGCGCACCAGCCGTTTTTTATCCTCATCGGTGGCCCCGAAGGCGGGGATAATCACCACGTCGTCGGGAGTGAGGGTTTCCCAAAGTAGTGGCAAGCCGGGAGCGGCACTGGACTTCTGGCCATTGACGGCAAAGGGAACCCCTTTTTCGGTTTGCAAGTAACGCAGGCCGCGGCGCAAGAGGTCCTCGTTGACGAAGGGATTGTGGATTAGCTCGGAGAGCATGAACACACGACGGCCGGGATGGGCGGCGAGCGTTTCGTAGGCGCGGTCAATCGCGTTTTTCACTCCGAGGCAGAAACCGAAATGGCTCGGGATGAGATAACGCACCGAGCCGAAATCGAGTGGGATCGGTGCGGCCGCGATGCCCTCGCGGCGGCGCGCGATTGCCTTGATGGCGGCACACAAGGCCGATTGGTAAAGCGCACTGGTGTGGGCGTCCTGCGCGTAGAGCGCGAGGTTGCGGTCTTTCTCCGGTCGGAATTTGTAGATGAAATCGTTCTCCCCGAGCTGCAGGTAAGGGATGTAAATCAGGTAAGGCTCCAGCGCCGGCAGCAACGCAGCGAGTAGCGGCGAAAGAGTAGCGGGCGCCGTCTCCAACCACTCCAGCGAACGGAAAACCAGGCTTGAGGGGGCCGGTGCCAGGTCGGCAGCCGCCTCTGGCGCGAAATCGGCTGGCTGGGTAATTTGGGAAAACAACACCCTGTGTGACCGACCGGCATGAGCCAAAGTGAAAAACTCCCGGGGTTCGGTATGGCTACCGAAAGCGGTGATCGGGGCCGGCACCCAGCCGGTCGCGCGCGCTTGAACCGCGAGGCGGTTGTTCGAGTCAAAAACGAGTGTAACGGAATCACTCACGTTTCGTCCTCTTGCTCGTCGGTGTCGGCTTCGACTTCTGCCTCGGCTTCATCGGCGAAGGAGTGGCCGGCAAAACCGCCTTCGAACACGTTTTCTTCCTGCAAAAAGGCCATGACCGCGTCCGTGACGATTTTGCGGTCGTCGGCACTGAGCCCGGCGTAGTCCAAGGCGATAAATTCAGTCAGTTCCGCCCGCGCCTTTTTTCGATCCGTGATCCCCTTTAAAAAGTCCTCCGCTTGGCTGGCGATTTCGTCGATGATGGGCCTGAGATTCATGGGGGGATTTGAAGGGTGGGTTTTGAAGGCAGCTATTCAGAGAGGTAAAACCCGTCGGCGGCAAGACGGCGTCCGTTGATCTGCAATTCCAAGCGGTGGCGTCCCGGGTGATGCCTCCGGGTGGTGAAATCGCGGATCACTTGCCGTTTGCGCAACGTCACGATTTCCCCGGCGGCCAAGCTGAGTTGTTTCCACTTAAAAACCTTCTCCATCGAGGTGCCGCCGGGGCGGGCATAGTGGACCACGTAATCGACGATCAGCGACTGGGCGTGGGCGTGGGAGGAAACGAGCCGGGCGGTTAACTCCAGCGTGCCGCTGAGGGCTAAGCGGGCCGGCCCGACCTTGAGGCTGGCGTCGAGTCGGGGCACCGCGCCGGCCCCTAGCAACGCCAAGGCGCGCGGGTGGCCGCGTTTGATCAGGGTGCGCAGGGCGTGGCGAACGATCCAGGCCGTTCGCGCGTTGGTGCGGTCCCAAGTGGACACGAACTCCAGCACCAGCTCCGGGTGGTTTTTGGTGATGTCGTTGAGGTGATTAGCGACGGACTTGCGAACGTAGAGACTCGGATCGGCGCGCAGGGTGGCGAGGATCGGCAGGGTGGGCGAAGGATCGGCGATAAGTGCGGGTAAATTACCGCACCACGGCAGGCGCGGCCGTGATCCTTCGCTGGCCAGCCGACGCACGTGTTCATCGGCGTCATCGGCCCACTGGCGCAGCACCGCGAGGGTGCCGGCGGGGTCACGGGTGATGAAGGGGCGAACCGCGAATTCGGCCGAACCAAACCGGGTGAACAACCGCAGGGCTTCGAGCGCTGTCGCCGGGTCGTCGATACCGTGGTTGGTCACGTGCGCGCAGGGCCAGATCGCGACGAAACCCTGGCTGATCTGCGGGAGGTGGGCGCGGAGGACTGCAAGTTGTTCAGCGAATGGCAAGGGCATCGCCAGGTGGAACGCCTCGGCGGTGCGGTGCAGGCGGGCGACCAGTTCGCGTTCGGCGAGACCATCGAGCGCGTGAGTTAAAAACCGTACGGGGTCAAAACGCGGGTGGAGCGCGGCGAGTTGCGCGGCGGTTTGGCGGTAGCGCGCCGCGTTGAAAAGGTCCTTGAGCGGCGCGGACATCGGAGCTGACGGAGTTTTCTAACCGCGAATTGGCGCTAATGGCCGCTAATACTGGACATGGTATTATTCTCAATTAGCGTCACTTAGCGTCCATTAGCGGTGAAAAAGCTCGGTTCGGCGGTTACCCGAGGACCTCGGCCAGCTTGGCGGCGTCTTTGCCGCCGCCCATGGCGAAGTCAGGTTTGCCGCCGCCTTTGCCGCCGAGTTGCGCAGTGAGCGCCGAGATGATCTTGCCGGCTTGGTGACCGGCTTTGATCGCCGCCGGCGAGGCGAAGGCCACCAGCGAAACCTTGTCGGCGCCGAAGGCGGCGCCGAGCACCACCACGCCCTCGCCGAGCTTGGCGAGAACCTGCGAGCCGAGTTCGCGCAGCGTCTCGGGCGCATCGACCGTAACCACCGCGGAAACATAGGGCAGGCCGTCCTTCTGGCCCGCCTTGGCGGCCAGTTCGCTGGCAAGCGCGGCGGCGGCGCGCTGTTCGTGGGCCTTGAGCTTCTTCTCGCACTCGGCCTTTTGGCTGAGGATCGAGTCGAGCTTTTGCTCCACTTGGGCAAGCGGCACGCCCACTTTGGCGGCGAGGGCGTTGAGCTTTTCTTCGTGCGAGCGCACGTAGTCGTAGGCGGCCTGGCCGGCGACGGCCTCGATGCGGCGGGTGCCGGCGGCGACTCCGCCTTCGGAGACGATTTTAAAGAAACCGATTTCCCCGGTGGTGTTCACATGGGTGCCGCCGCACAGCTCCCGGCTGTAGCCGCCGATATCGACCACGCGCACGCGCTTGCCGTATTTTTCGCCGAAGAAGGCGAGGGTGCCCTTGGGCTTGGCGTCGAAGTCGGTTTCGTAGCCCTTCACCTCGGCATTATCCAAAATGCGCCAGTTAACGATGCTCTCGATTTCGTGGAGTTGCGTCGGGGTGATCGCCTCAAAATGGGCGAAATCAAAGCGCATCCGGTCGGGGGCGTTGAGCGAGCCGGCCTGGCGCACATGGGTGCCGAGCACGCGGCGCAACGCAAAGTTGAGCAGGTGGGTGGCGGTGTGGTGGCGCTGAATGGCCCGGCGGTGAATCATGTTCACGCCCGCCTCGACCGTCTGGTTGACCAACGAATACACGAACTCGCTGGTGACCGTCCGGGCGCCGCGCGGGGCATCGGGCAACAGGTGTCCCTCAAGATTGGAAACCTTGTGCAGGTAACGCCCGGCCTTGTCCTTGATCGTGTCGCCGATCTGCACGGCCTCGCCGTGGGCCAGCAGTACACCGCAGTCGCCGATTTGACCGCCCATTTCAGCGTAAAACGGGGTCTGGTCGAAGACCAGGTAGGTGTCGCTTTCAGTGCGGACCACCTCGGTGACCACCACGCCGAAGGACTGGGATTTGCCGATCACGTAACCGATGAACGGCGTGGGTTTGGCCTCGGCGACTTCGGCACCCTCGGTGGCGGCGACGACGATTTCCTTCTTGGTCGAGGCGCGGCCGCGGTTGCGTTGTTCCTCCATCAGGCGCTCAAACTCGGTGCTGTCGACGGTCAGGCCGCGCTCGGTGGCGAGCAGCTGGGTCATGTCGAGGGGGAAGCCGTAGGTGTCGTAGAGTTCGAAGGCGAGGGCGCCGCTGATTTGCCGGGCACCCTGTGCGGCCTTGGTGAAAAGGCCCAGGCCACGGTCGAGCGTGCGGCCGAAGGATTCTTCCTCGCTGCGGATCACGCGGCGGACGATATCCTGGCGCTCCTTCAGCTCGGAGAACACGCTGCCAAGGCTCTCCACCACAGGCGCCACCAGTTGTTCAAAGAAGCCGGTTTTGAGGCCGAGCTTGGTGCCGTAGAGAATGCCTCGGCGCAGGATGCGGCGGATAACGTAGTTGCGGCCGTCGTTGCCCGGCATGATGCCGTCGGCGATGGCGCAGCTGATGGTGCGGGCGTGGTCGGCCAACACGCGGAAGGCGATGTCGGTGTTTTCCTGCTCGGTGAGGCCTTCGCGTTTGGTGGGCACCGTGCCGGTGTAGGTCTTGCCGGACAGCGTGGTGACCGTGGCGAACAACGGGGCGAACACGTCGGCGTTGTAGTTGGACGGCTCGGGGGAAAAATCGGTGAAATTCTTCGTCGTGGCCATGATGCCGGCGACGCGCTCGAAGCCCATGCCGGTGTCGACGTGTTTGGCAGCGAGCGGCGAGAAGGTGCCGTCGGCGTTGGCGTTAAATTGAATAAAAACGTGGTTCCAGATCTCGATGCAGCGCGGCGAGGAGCTGTTCACGCCCTTGCGGCCCTCGGCCTCGTCGTCGTTTTCCAAAAGGTTAAAATGGATCTCGGAGCACGGGCCGCAGGGACCGGTGTCGCCCATTTGCCAAAAATTGTCCTTACGATTGCCGTGGACGATGTGGAGCGCGGGATCGAGGCCTTCGGCCTTAAACAGCTCGGTCCAAATCGCGGCGGCTTCGTGATCGAATTCGGACGGGTCGCCGGGCTTGGGGGCGTAAACGGTGGCGAAGAGGCGCTTGGCGGGGATGCCCCAGACCTTGGTCAGCAGGTGCCAGCCCCAAGTGAGCGACTCCTTTTTGAAATAGTCGCCGAAGGACCAGTTGCCCAACATTTCGAAGAGCGTGTGGTGATAGGTGTCGTAGCCAACGTCTTCGAGGTCGTTGTGTTTACCCCCGGCACGAATGCACTTTTGGGTGTCGGCGGCGCGGGTGTTCGATGCGGCGCGGGCACCGGCCCACTTGGAGACGTCGGCTTGTTTATCGCCGAGGAAGATCGGCACGAATTGGTTCATGCCGGCGTTGGTGAACAGCAGTCCGGGTGAGTCGGGCAACAGCGACGACGAGGGCACGATCGTGTGCTGCTGGGCGTGGAAGAAATCGAGGAAGGACTGGCGGATTTCGGCGGAAGTCATGGAGCAAAAAATAAGGCTTCGACAACAAGGCGCGGGCCCTGCGTTAGCAAGGCGTGAATCGGTCCCCGCCCCAGCGGGTTAAATTTGGTGGTATACTCAGGCCGGAAAAAATCCTTAGCTGCTGCTTTTAATTGTAATGCGAAAGTCCACTCGTCCCGTCTCGAAGAAAAAAGTTGCGCTGCTTACGCCCAAACCCGGGGTGAAGCAGGAACCCTTGGCGGGGGGCGGCAAGCTGCCGCCAAGGCCGCTGACGATTTTGGGGATCGGGGCCTCCGCCGGCGGACTGGAGTCGCTCTCGCAGTTTTTGGCGCCTCTGCCGCTTGGGGCGATGCAAGCCGTGGTGGTGGTTCAGCATCTTGACCCGACGCACCCTGATCTGCTGCCGGAATTACTCCAACGGGTGACCCCGTTGACGGTCAGCCAGGTCCAGGACCGAACCCGCGTCCGCCGCGATTGCGTCTACGTGGTTCCACCCGGCAAGGATCTGTCGATTCGGGGAGGGGTAATTCACTTACATGAACCCGCGGCCGCCCGAGGGCACGGGTTGCCGATCAACTTTTTCTTCCGCGCCTTAGCCGAAGATCAGCGGGAGCGCAGTGTGGCGGTGGTGCTTTCGGGCATGGGCACCGACGGTACCGAGGGGGCAAAAGCGATTAAGGATCAGGGCGGGCTGGTTTTGGTGCAAGACCCGGCAACCGCGAAATTCCCCAGTATGCCGGGCAGTGTGATCGCCGCCGGACTGGCCGATATCGTGGCCCCGGCAGGTGATTTGTTCGGCCGACTCCAGGATTACCTCCAGCACGTTCCCCTGTTGACGGGCACTGCGGCGGCGGCGGCGGATGCCGGCAGCGAAAGCGCTCTGGAGCAAATCATCCATATTCTGCGCAGCCACACCGGGCACGACTTCTTGTTGTATAAAAGAAGTACGCTCTACCGGCGGATCGAGCGGCGCATGAGCCTGCATCAGCAGGCTAAAATCAGTGATTACGCCAGTTACCTCATTGGAAATCCCCAGGAAGTGGAGCTGTTGTATCGCGAACTGCTAATTGGGGTGACCCACTTTTTCCGCGACCCGGCCATGTGGGAAAAACTGGCGGGTTCGGTACTGCCCTTGCTCCTTGCCCAAGGCGTCAGCGGCCGAAAGCTCCGCGCTTGGGTGCCGGGATGTTCGACCGGGGAAGAGGCCTACTCGTTGGCAATCGTTTTCAAAGAGGCGCTCGACGCCCTGCCTTCCCGAAAAAACTTCGGCCTGAAAATCTTTGCCACCGACATCGATCCTGATGCGATCAGCCGCGCCCGCCAGGGGCTTTTCCCGGATTCAATAGCCGAGCAGGTGACGCCGGAGCGTTTGAACCGCTTTTTCGTCAAGGAGACGGGCGGCTACCGCGTCACCAAGGAGATCAGGGAACTGGTTATCTTTGCCCAGCACAACCTGATCATGGATCCGCCCTTCACCAAGCTGGACCTGTTGAGTTGCCGCAACCTGCTGATCTATTTCACCCCCGAGCTGCAGAAGAAGCTGATGCCGCTATTTTACTACAGCCTCAACCCCGGCGGGGTGCTGTTTTTGGGTAGCGCCGAGGCGATCGGCGGCTTCACCCATTTGTTTACTCCGTTTGCCGGCCCGGCGCGTTTGTTTCAGCGTCGGGAAGCCAGCCAGGTCGTCCGTCCCGCGGAATTTCCTTCGGGATACGTGGCCAGTGCGCGCGATCGCACGCCAGTCGTGCGCGGCCCCGATCCCATCGATAACCTGCAGGCTCAGGCGGAGCAGTGGCTGATGCGGTATCACGCCCCCTCGGCGGTGCTCGTCACTCCGCAGGGGGACATTTTATTCATCAGCGGAAAGACCAGTCGTTACCTTGAACCCGTTGCCGGTAAGGCCAACTGGAACCTCTTCGCAATGGTGCGTGAGGGACTGCGCTATGAGTTGAACAGCGCCTTTCAAAAGGCAGCGCATGAGGCGAAAGCGGTGCTCAGCCGGCCCTGCAAAGTCGAGTTCGACGGAGTCGTCTGTTCCGTCAAAGTATCAGTCGAGCAAATCACGGCCAAAGGCCCATTGATGGGGCTGGCCATGGTTATTTTCACCGATCTTTCCGACCCGATACAGGCGCGAACCGAGCCTCCGGCCAAAGTCGAACGCGGAAGCGCCCGAGTGCGCGAACTTGCCAAGGAACTACTGCAAGCCCGTGACGAGGTGCAGTCTACCCGCGAGGCCATGCAAATCTCCCAGGAGGAACTCAAGTCTTCCAATGAGGAGCTCCAGTCGACGAACGAGGAGCTCCAGTCGACCAACGAGGAACTCACCACCGCCCAGGAAGAGTTGCAGTCGCTCAACGAGGAGTTGCAGACCGTCAACGCCGAGCTGCAGGCCAAACTCGACGAACTCTCATCGGCGAGTAACGACATCCGCAACCTACTTAACAGCACGCAGATTGCCACGCTCTTCCTCGACCGCTCGCTGCGGGTGCGCTTTTTCACGGAGCATGCCACCGAGCTCATTCACCTAATCCCCAGCGATGTGGGCCGCCCGGTGACCGATCTCGCCTTTAACGTCATAGATCCCGATCTGCCGGCCGAATCCAAGGAGGTGTTACGCACGCTGGTGCCGATTGAAAAGGCACTGGCCACTAAGGACGGCCGCTGGTTTGCACTGCGGGTGATGCCTTACCGGACAATGGACAACCGCATCGACGGGGTGGTGATCACGTTCACCGAAATCACCACGGTTACCAAACTAGAGGCCAAGGTGAGGGAGCAAGTCGGGAAAAATAAATCGAAACGATAACGGCGACCGAGACGTGGCGGGTTCAAAAAGTAGCGCAAACTTCAAGTCGGCTTGGCTTAGTGCCATGAGCGGTGGCGGAACAGACTGGACGTTTGCACTCCTTTTCGCACGAGGCTTTCAATCCTGCAGGAGCGACTTGAGGTCGGTGAGCGTGAGCTTGGCGTTGCTCAGGTCGCTGGCCTCGAAGACGTCGGCCAGCAGGGCGCGCTTGGTTGCCTGCATGTGCAGGACCTTTTCTTCCACCGTGCCGGTGCAAATGAGTTTATAGCTGGTCACCACGCGCTTTTGACCGATGCGGTGGGCGCGATCGGTGGCTTGCGCCTCGACGGCCGGATTCCACCAGGGATCGAAATGGACCACGGTGTCGGCGCCGGTGAGATTGAGGCCGGTGCCGCCCGCCTTGAGTGAGATGAGGAAGACGGGAATCTCGGCCGAGTGGTTGTAACGATCGACCTCGGCCTGCCGCTGTTTTTGCGGGGTGCCGCCGTCGAGGTAACAGTAAGACAAGCCCTGTTCATCAAGTTCGGCGCGGAGCAGCGCGAGCAGGGAGGTGAACTGGGAAAACACCAGCAGGCGGTGGCCGTCATCGATCGCCTCGGCCAAGAGTTCGCGGAAGGTTTCCAACTTACTGGAGTGATCGGCGGCGGTGCCGGGGGCCACCAGTCGCGGGTCGCAGCAGATCTGGCGCAGACGCAGCAGTTGGGTCAGGGTGGCCAGGCGCAGGGAATTCTCCGAGGCGCCGTCGGCGGCGAGCGCATCGAGTTCTTGCTCGGACTTTTGTTGCCACTCCGCGTAGAGGCGGGCCTGAACCGGGGACGGCTCGCAGTAGAGGACTTGCTCGATCTTGTCGGGCAACTCGGGGGCGACCGCCTTTTTGGTGCGGCGCAGCAGGTAGGGGGAGCTTTTGGCGCGCAGGCGTTCGTCGAACCACTGGCGCTCGTCGCTGCGGGTGCCGGCGGGGATTTTCTCGAGGTAACCCGGCATGAGTAGGTCGAAGAGTGCACGCAGGTCGTCGAGAGCGTTTTCCACCGGGGTGCCGGTGAGGAGGAAGCGGCTGCGGGCGTTGAGGCTGCGCAGCGCCTGGGCGTTTTGGGTGCGGCGGTTTTTAATGTGCTGGGCCTCGTCGGCGATCAGGCACGCCAGCGGGATGTCGGCAAACAACTCGCGGTCGCGGGCGAGCGTGCCGTAGGAGGTGATCAGCAGGTCGTGGACAGTGGCGGCCTCCGGCGCGCTCAACCGCGCCGTGCCGTGGTGCACATAGACGTTCAATTGCGGGGCGAAGCGGGCGGCTTCGCGGCGCCAGTTCTCCACCAACGAGGCGGGGCAAACCACCAAGGATGGCATCCCGTGGGGTGAGGAATGGCCGGGGCGTCCGGATGAAATCTGGAAGGAGGGGTTCGTGGCCGGCGCGTTGCCTCCGCGCAGCGCTGCCAGCAGGGCGATCGCCTGCAGGGTTTTCCCCAAGCCCATCTCGTCGGCCAGAATGCCGCCAAGGCCGTGGCGGTGCAGATGCCAGAGCCAGGCCACGCCAATCTGTTGGTAGGGGCGGAGCAGGACGTTGAGTTCGTCGGGGAGAGGTGCAGGCGTAAGGGTGGAGAGGTTGCGCAGGGCTTCGCTGCGGACCTTCCAGCCGGCGGGCGGTTGGTAGTGAGGGACGAGTTCGTCGATTAACTCCTGCACCTCGGCGACGCGGGCAGTCGGGATGCGCCAGGTGCGACGGGCGGAGGCCGGGGCGTTGGCGCTGCCGGCAAGTGCGCGTTGGGCGGCGGCGAGACGGGCGACTTTTTCCGGCGGGAGCAGATACACTTTACCCGCCTCCTCCACATACCCGCGATTGGTGGCAAGGGCAGAGCGGAGCGCATCTTCGCTGATTTTTCCGGCCTGCAGCCCGAGGGTGAGGCTGAACTCGCCGGCGTTTTCGGCGATGTCACACTGGACGTCGATCTCGGCCAGTTTGGCGGTGTTCTTTTCGAAGTTATCGGTGAACTCGGCGTGGTACGTGTCGCGCAGCGCGCTTAGGTGGGTGGCGAGGAAGTTGAGCGTCTTGTGCCGGTCGCGCAGCCACCACGTGCGGGTGGACGCGTCGAGGGAAAAGCCGTGGGTTTTAACCAGTTCAAGGGCGGTGGCATAAGCGCTTTGTTCGCGCGAGGGCAGGGTGATCGCTACAAAATGCTCGCTGCCGTCGACCGTTAATAACGTGACGGGTTTGACCGGTTGGAGTGCCTCTTGAGCTAAGACCGGGCGCTTCATAATTGCGGGACGGGCCGGGGCGGTCGGGAGGGGAACGGGCGCCTCGTCGAGGTGTTCGCTTACGCCGCGCAGACGGGGGCCGATCCACAGCAGGGCCGCTGGGGTTGCATTAACAAAGCTAAAGGCGGGTTGACCCTTAAGCGCGGCAATAAGCTCGCGCAACTGCGCCCGAGTGAGCTGCACAAACGGCGGGGGCGTCGCCGCTCCGCCACAAAGTCGCTTAAGAATCGCGAGCGCGGGGAATTCCGCTCGGTTGGGTGAAGCGGAGGTGTCGATTTCGATCTTTACGGCGATCGCGTCGCGGAGTGCGGCAGCGGCGAGATTGGGCGGAAGCAAGAGGCGGAGCATGGCAACGGGGCGCTGAACCTGTCCGCGGAAGGAGGGCGGCGGAAGGAAAAACTCCGTTTGCCTGGAATTGAGCACAATTGGTTAATAAAGCAGGCTGCCTTGAACCGAGTAAACCAAGTGAAACCTATTTGTATAAATGTATTAAGGTCATCACTGCCCAGCGATGGTCGGGGCGCTCCGTGTGAGTGCCGTTCTTCATCTATTAAGTGACGAAAGCGTTAATTAATTACAGCGGTACGGGTTTTAACAACCTCTCCGAGTAAACAGTCTCGACATGTCGCCTAAAAAAAGAAAATTCGGAGCGACCTTTTTTTAATTTTCCGCTAAAAAACGCTTCGTACGCCTTCGGCTTAGCAACAATCCCTCATGAAAACCATCCGTTTTACGTTATCATTTTTTGCAGCTGCCCTAGCCGCTCTAGTGGCCTCTGCTCAGCAGGCTCCCGTTGAAGCCTTTATTTCTTCCTTCGTTGGCGACGTAAAGGTGACCGCCAAAGGCTCCTCTGCTGGCGCTCCCGCAGTTATTGGTCAAAAACTGCCTGAGGGTACCACTATCGTCACAGCCGATGGTGCGAGCGTTCTGATCGAGTCCCACCTAGGCATCACCACTTCTCTGAGCTCGGCAACGGCCGCCGTGATCGGCAGTCACAGCGTTAACGCCGAGGGCGTGCGCACAGCGGTCATTGAGCTCAAGCTAGGCACCACGGTTTCGGTACTCGACCCCAGCAAGCGTGAGATTAACAACTACAGCGTGCGTACGCCCAAGGGTGCCGCCGTGGCTTATGGTACCACCTACACCTGCACCGTTATGTACCTCAGCGGTGGAGAGGTCTTAGTTACGGTTAACACCCTCACCGGGGTCGTCAGTTTCAACTTGGGTGTCCGCAGAATCGATGTTGCCGAGGGCATGTCGGCCAACTCCAATTCCACGGTCGCCAGCAGCATCGCTGCGGCTATTGTTGCGGCTCCCGCCGAGGAGAAGCTGCTATTAGTTGAAGCCCTCAAGTCCACGGTGAGCGTGGTGGCCACCCTCGCTGAAGCGCGTAAGGAGTCGGGGGATAAAAACGCCGACGCCACCCTTCAAACGGTCCTGGCCAACACTGCTGCGGTCGCTGTCGAAATCGCCAAGACCGACAAAACTTTGGGTGACCTCATCAATTCCAATACCCTACAGGCTCAAGTGGTTGATAAAACTGTCGAGGTCATCACGGCCACGGCTTCTGGTGACACTCAAGAGCAACCCGCTCCTCCTGTTATCACTCCTCTCAGTCCGGTGGATATCACCATCGTCAGTCCTTCCTCTTAATCGTACGATTTAGACGGATAAAAGCCGGCCCCTTCAGGGGCCGGCGTTTTTGTGGTCGCTTGGCAACGCCCCGAGCGCCGCCAGCAAGGCGGTGGGTGCGTAGTGCGGAACCACCGGGGATCCGGCATAATCGTCAAAGCCCAGGGGAAGCTCGATCCAAGATTTGCAACCCGCCATGGCGGGGGTGCGATCCAACCTTATCGGGGCGTTTAGGCGGTGTACCTGAACAAGCAGCGCATGTACTCCAGGCGAGGGCCCCCATTCAAATTTTTCCCTGATCGCCGCCTCCGTCCAGCCATGGAACGGGTCCAGGGCGACGATGATCGGCCACTCCGTGATCCACTGCTGATGGATCACCTCTGCAAAGGCAGTGAGCATAACCGGCGAAGCCGGTGTTTCGTCGCACGGGGTGCTCCAATGTCGGGCCAGCGCCGGTTTGGTCTTGTCGAGCTGGGCGTGAAACTGGGTCGGGAACAGCCAAAACCGGTCGGCGTGAGCTGGGTCAAATCCGCCGCTGCCTTCGGCGATCCCGCCCTTGCGCAAGAGCAGCGATTGTTCGCCCGCCGCCAGCGCGGCGACGATCACCTGCCACTCCTTGAATGCGGGTGAGCGGGGAGCGGTTAAGCCTGGCAGCGGGACGGAAGGTATCGGCATTGGGGCAAAGAAAAACCGCAGTGGTTAAACTGCGGTTTTAAATTTTTCGTCGAAGCGAAGTCGGTTACTTCTTGGACTTGGCGGCGGGCTTTTTGGCAGCGGCGGCGGCCTCCTTCTTGCGTTTGTGGTAGGCAATGCGGCGCTTCTTCTTGATGTGTTTGTTGGATTGTTGGCCCATAGATTTATTAGGTGAGTTGAGGACCCTGCCGGATTCAGACGGGCAGAGTCAAGCGCAGGGTGGTGACTCACGTGGAGTATCTCACAGGCAGAGGCGGTGGGGCGGGGTTGGGCGCTGAATCTTTAGCATTCCCACCCGGGCGCCGGGCGCTCATCGCTAGGCCATGTCGTTTTCCGCCCTTGGCCTGTCCGCGCCACTGCTCCAAGCCCTCGCCGAGCGCAATTACCTCACGCCCACCCCGATTCAGTCCGCCGCCATTCCTGCGATCCTACGCGGGGGCGACGTCTGGGCCTCGGCGCAAACCGGTTCAGGCAAAACCGCCGCCTTCACCTTGCCGCTGCTGCAAACCCTGGCCGCGACCCCGCGCGGCCGCGGCCGTTTTGTGCGCGCCCTCATCCTCGTTCCCACCCGTGAACTCGCCGCACAGATCGCCCAGGCCATTCAGGCCTATGGTCGCTATTTGCCTGGCGCCGATTCCTTTAAAACCTTGGTCGTCACCGGCGGGGTTTCCATTAACCCGCAGATGATGGCGCTCGGGGGCGGGGCTGATATCATCGTGGCCACCCCGGGGCGGTTACTCGACCTGGTGGACCACAACGCCGTTTCCCTTGCCTCGGTGGCAACCCTGGTGCTCGACGAAGCCGACCGCCTCTTTTCGCTGGGGTTTGCCGAAGAACTGGCGCGGGTCATCGCCCTGCTGCCCGCGCGGCGCCAGAACTTACTCTTTTCGGCGACCTTCCCGCCGGCGGTTTGGGCGCTCGCCGAAAATCTTTTGCGCAACCCCACGCGCATCGAGATGCCGGCCGCCCCCACGGACACGCCCGCCATTCAACAGCGCGCCTTTGAAGTCGACGCGCCCCTGCGCACTCAACTGCTGCGCAATCTCATCGAGCTCAACGGCTGGACGCGGGTGCTGGTCTTCGTCGCCACGAAATACACCACTGAGCATGTCGCCGAAAAGCTGAGACGCGCCGGCATCGACGCGGCGGCGCTGCATGGCGAACTGAGCCAGGGCGCCCGCACCCAGGCGCTGGCGGACTTCAAGGCGAGTCGAGTGCGGGTACTCGTGGCCACCGATGTGGCTTCGCGTGGCATCGACATCGCCAGCCTGCCGGTGGTGGTGAACTACGATCTGCCGCGCTCCCCCGCCGATTATGTTCACCGTATCGGCCGCACCGGTCGCGCCGGCGAAAGCGGTGTCGCCGTCAGTTTTATTAGCGCGGAGACCGATGCCCATTTCCGTCTGATCGAGAAGCGTAACCGGCTCGTTATTGTGCGTGAGCAACTCCCGGGGCTGGAGCCGGCGGAAACCATCGTGCCGGCACCTCCGTCCACGGGTGGGATCAAGGGGAGGGGAAAAAGCAAAAAGGACAAACTGCGCGAAGCCGCCGGGTTGCCCCCCACCACGCCCCCGGCGGGGTCGAAAAACCCAAACCCGCCGCTGGCCGAAGAGCCGAAGGAGTATTTTTCGTGGTCGCCGCGCTTGCCACCGCGCCGCCGCTAAATCCGGAACTTAAAGCCTGCCGGGGGTTATTCCGCAGCCCTTCGTGAATGAGCACCCATGCCACCACCTGCTTGCCGCCGCCCGTCGCCTGTGAGCGACTGGCCGAGCTGCTTCCCCGTTGGGGCGGGCATTATGTGGGCTTGGCGACCGACCCCGTGAAGCCACGCGTCGCGCAGTTGCCCAACGGCCGGGTGTTTGGCTCCGGCACCGTGCTCTCTCCCGATGGGCGGTCGATTGCCAGTGATGTTTCCTCGGACTTCGGCGGCCCCGCCGAGTCCCACTGGCTGCTGCGCTTTCGGCAAATCCGTCCTCCCGTGCACTTGCCAGGGGCGACGGCGGTGGTGGCGGTGAATCTGGGGACGCGTTATTGCCACTGGTTACTGGAAGAACTGCCTCGGTTGCTGGCGCTGGGGCGAACTGACGGCCAGGGGGTAATCGTTAACCAGAGTGCCCCTTTCATTCGGAAAGCCTTCGAGCTGGGTGGTTTCCCTGGACCGATTTGGACGGTAGGGCGCCACACTCACTTCGAATGTGAACAGCTCCTCATTCCTGAGTTGATCGGGCGCGCAGGGCACCCGACCCACCTCGGCGTTAAACTGCTAACCGAATTCACGGACTCCTGGCGCGGCACGGCTTCAACTTGGGGCGAGCGACTCTACATCAGCCGGGAAAAGGCCGGCCGGCGCCGAGTAAGCAATGAGGCCGAACTGAGGGACCACCTCGACGCGCGCGGATTTAGAACGTTGCGACTCGAGGAGCTGTCGTGGCGCGAGCAAATCAATGCCTTCGCCCATGCGCGCGAGGTGGTCGCCCCGCACGGGGCGGGTTTGGCCAATCTGGTGTTTTGCCGGCCGGGAACGCGAGTGGTGGAGTTTTTTCACCGTGCCTACGTTAACCCCTGCTTCGGCCGGTTGGCGGAGTTGGCGAACGTGGACTATATCCCGGTGATTCCCGAAGGACCGGAGGCGATTGGGCATGAACCCCGCGGCAACCGCCTCGACCTGCACGCGGACGTGCCGGCAATCCTCGCCGGGCTGCGGAAAAACTAGCGCCAACCGGGCCATTTCCAACCTTGCAGGGCAGGGGGAGTCTCGGTGTGGTTTCCCCCTTTCCATGTCCACCGCCGTCACCGACCTCATTCCCCACCGGCCGCCCTTTCTTTTCGTTGACGACATCGTCGCCGAAACGGCCGACAGCCTCACCGCCCGCCGCACCTGGCGGGCCGAGGAGGATTTCTACAAGGGGCACTATCCGTCCGCGCCGATCACCCCCGGCGTGCTGTTATGCGAGGCCGTGTTCCAAACCGGCGCGTTGTTCATGGCCAAGCAGGCGCTGGCCGCCGGGGCCAAGCCGGGCGAGGGCGTGCCGCTACTCGCCAAAATCTCCGACGTGCGCTTCCGCAGCCCGATTTATCCCGGAGACACCATTTTAATTGAAGTGAAGAAAAAGGAAGTACTCGGTGCGTTCACCCTGATGACGGGAGCCATCAAGAAAGCCGACGGTACCCGCGTACTCACGGTCGAGTTCGCGGTGGCGTGGAAAACGCCCGAGGGCGGGGCTGCCGCCGCTCAACAGCAGCAACAGCAGCAGCAGTGATGAGCGATTTCTTGAATCTCAGCGGTAAGACCATCCTGGTCCTTGGCGTTGCCAACAAAAAGAGTGTCGCCTGGTTAACCGCCAAGACCTTGGAGGAGCAGGGCGCGACGGTGGTTTACAGCGTGCGCAGTCCCGCCCGCCAGGCCTCGCTTGCCAGTACATTGGCGGGCAAGCCGGTCTTCGTGTGCGACGTGGAGCATGAGGGCGCGGCCGCCGTTTTGGCCGCTGCGGTCGCCGCGGCCGGATTCACGGCGATTCACGGCATTGTGCACTCGATTGCCTTCGCCAACTACAGCGATGGATTTAAGCCGTTCCACGAAACCAAACGCGCTGACTTCCTGCAGGCCACCGCCATCTCGGCCTTTTCGCTCGTTGAAGTGGCTAATGCCTTTAAGCCGCTGCTGGTCAAAAACGCCTCGGTGGTGACCATCGGAATCTCCTCCCTCCAGGTTACCCCGGACAACTACGGTTACATGGGCCCGATCAAGGCCGCGCTCGAATCGGCCGCACGGTTTCTGGCCAAATCCTTTAGCGGACACAGCGAGGTTCGCTTCAACGTCGTGGGATCCGGCCCACTGAAGACCAGCGCGTCGGCCGGCATTCCCGGCTATTTGGAGAGTTACCTTTTCGCCGAAAAACTTACCTTCCGTAAGCGCAATTTGAGTACCCAGGAGGTGGCCAACACCGCGGTGTTTCTGCTCAGCGATCGCAGCAGCGGCCTCAACGCCACTACGGTGGTCGTGGATGCCGGTCTTGGGTGTAATTACTTTGACCAAGAGGTCGTGCGGTTGGCCATGCGCATGGAGTCGAAAACCTGATGCGATTCGCCCACACCTGTATCGAATCCCTCGCCGTCTCCTTGCCTGACGAGGTGCTCACCACGATTGAAATCGAGGAGCGCCTGCGTCCGCTCTACGAGCGGCTCAAACTCCCCTTCGGCCGGCTCGAACTCATGACCGGCATCCATGAGCGCCGCATCTGGCCCGCCGGCACGCGTCCCTCGGATGCCAGCGCGGCCGCGGGCAAGGCCGCCTTGGCCAAGTCAGGACTGCGCGCCGAACAGGTTGAGTTGTTTATCCATAGCGCGGTCTGTCGTGACATGCTGGAGCCTGCCACCGCGTCCTTCGCCCATCGCAAGATCGGCCTGCCTGCCACCGCCCAGATTTTCGACCTGTCGAACGCCTGCCTCGGGTTCCTCAACGCGCTCACCGTCGCCGCCGGGTTAATCGAGAGCGGGCAAATCAAGTGCGCTCTGGTCGTTGCCGGCGAAAATGGAGGTCCGCTGGTGCAGCAAACGCTCAAAACCCTGCTGGAAACGCCGCTGGACCGAAACGGCATCAAACCCTTTTTTGCCAACCTCACGATCGGCTCGGGTGCGGTGGGCGCGGTGGTTTGCCATGAATCGGTTTTGCCGGCCGGAGCGCGGCCCCACCGCCTGCTGGGAGGCATCGCCCGGGCGGCCACTGAGCACAGTGAGCTTTGCCAAGGTGACAACCACGGCGCCGAGGCGCTCGCCATGCAGACCGATAGCGAGGCGCTGCTCACTGCCGGTCTGGCGTTGGCGCGTCAGAACTGGGATGCGTTCACCGCCGAAACTGGCTACGATGCACGTTCGGCCGACCGCTTTATCTGCCATCAGGTTGGCAGCACGCACCGGCGCAAACTTTACGAGGCCCTCGGCCTCGATCTTGCCAAAGATTTCTCCACCTTTGAAACCCTGGGCAACACCGGTTCGGTGGCGTTGCCCGCGACCCTCGCCGCGGCCGTGGAGGCAGGTGCGGTGACCGCTGGAACCAAGGTCGCGTTGCTCGGTATCGGCAGCGGCCTCAATTGTCTGATGCTCGCACTCGAATGGTAATAATTCCTGATTGGCTCAAGCCCCTGTATCCCTTCACGCCGCACACCTTCGCTACTCCGCGAGGTGCGCGGATGAGTTACCTCGACGAGGGTGGCGACAGCGACGAAGCCGTGGTCATGCTGCACGGTAATCCAACCTGGTCGTTTTATTACCGCGAACTGGTGCGCTCGGTCTCCCCGAACATGCGCTGCATCGTGCCCGACCACATCGGCATGGGGTTGTCTGAAAAACCCCAGCGCTATCTTTATAATCTGGAATCGCGGATTGGCGACGTGGACGCGCTTCTCACGCACCTTCGGGTTAAGCGCATCCATTTGGTGGTTCACGACTGGGGTGGGGCGATCGGCTTTGGTTATGCGGCGCGCTACCCGCAACGCATCGGCAAGCTCGTCGTACTCAATACCGGGGCCTTTCCATCCCCGCACATTCCCACTCCCATCGCCCTGTGTAAAACCAGCTTCCCCGGCACTGCGTTGGTTCGCGGGTTAAACGGTTTCGCTGGACCAGCCGTGTGGATGTCGATGCACCGCCGCAAACTCAGCGCCGCCGAGAAACGTGGGTTTTTGCTGCCCTACAATTCGTGGGACAATCGCGTCGCGGTGGACGCGTTCGTCAAAGACATCCCCATGCTGCCGTCTCACCCTACGTGGCGAACACTGACCGATACGGCGGCGGGGCTGAAGCATTTTAAAAACAACCCGGCGCTGATTATGTGGGGCGGGCGGGATTTCTGTTTCAACGACCATTTTTACGAGGAATGGGGTAAGCGCTTACCCCAGGCGCAAAGTTATTACTTGGAGGATGCCGGCCACTATGTGCTGGCCGACGCCAACACCGAGGCGATCCCGCGGATCACGCAGTTCCTGCGTTCAGCCTGAAGCCCTCTCCGGGGTTTCGGCATGAACCCGGACGAGGTAGTGGTGCGATTTAGAACGGAGGTTTAAGGGGAAAACGTTAGTTTAGTCCGCCAAAGGTCTTGTGACTAAAGTAAGCGTCCGGTCTCCGACCTCGGAAGAAGCATAGTGCGGAGCCAAAGCTATGTCATAATGGTGACCAATTTGACATAGCCGATGGCCACTCATGGTAACCAATATGACGAGCGCCTATGCGCCCGACTCCTGCGATCAGCAGGCCGTTGCGACCACATCAACCACGCCTGGCGGTTGCCAGCGGGCCGGGGTCAGCGCCCCGAGGTCGTCCCGGTTGGTCATGCGGGGCAGGCCAGTGAGCATATCGCGTAACTAAACCGAGGGATCCTTGCCGTGGCGCTGGCAGGAGACGACCAACGTGTAGCGGATCGCCCGAACGTTGGCCGGCATCGGGGTGGCCGATAAACAACCAGTTCTTTTTGCCAATCGCCGAGGGCCGGATGGAGTTTTCGACCCGATCATTGTCGATTCGGGTGTCCCCATAGCGCACATGCTCCGTCAACGGCTCCCACTGATTGAGCAGGTTGGTACAAGCCTTGCCCGTGAGCGAGCCGGGCAGAACAATTTTTGGGGATATCAGCCCAAAGGCGAGCGAGTGCAGCCAACGCAGGGGCCGGGCAATGTGTTGCGCCCTCAGGTCTGCACGGGCCTGCGCTTGGGTAACCCCGGCCTGGTCCCACGTCCGCTCCCAGGCATAGAGGCGCCCGATCAGTTTGAGGGCGACCCGCGCGATTTTCGGCTTATCTTTCTGTGCAAAAAAACTTCCGCCGCGCGTGCGCCCAACAGCCCATCCACACCAACCCCTCGTGCTCGCGGGCATAACTCGCTTAGGCTTCATAACCATCCGACTGCAAGACGCCCCGGTAGTCCTCGGTGAGCAACGGAGTCAGTTCGCCGTGGCGACGCGACAGTCGCCAGTCAAAGACCACATCGCCACCCGGTCGGCTGACCACCCAGAGGTAACCTTGACTCGTGCCCCCGCGTTTTTGTTCGCGCCTCAGCCCGCGTTGCGGGCACACGCTTCGCTCACTCTGAGCTGCGCTTCGGGCTGCGCCTTATAAGCGCTGCCGCGCTCCGACATCGGGGCCGTTGCATTTGATCGGGGTTTCATCGGCTTGTATATAGCCGCCCGCGAGCAGCTCCCGGTACATGTGTTTATAAAGCGGTTCGAGACAGTCGGCCGTCATGTCGATCTAGCGGCCATCGTCTGGCGACTGATCTGCGCACCCCAGCGCGCCGACATCTGCTCCAATCGGTTCTTTCATTGTCAGCGATCACTTAAAACCGGCCACGACTGGTCACTTCAAAACCGGCCACTTTTGAGGGGTTAAACCTCCGGCGGACTTGTTCGCTGTGAGGTAATGAACCGCCTCACCGT
>JBILBW010000041.1:0-20655 GCA_044353465.1 Rariglobus sp.
AACGACACCTCCGGCATCAAGGTCGGCCAGGTCTGGGAAGCCTTCACCCTCGGCGACGAGCTGGTCGACCCCGACACTGGCGAAAAAACCCGCGAGGAAGTCCTCGTGGGCAAAGTGAAAATCAGCCGGGTGACCCCGCAGAATTCGCAGGCCGAGATCGTCGAGGACACCGGCATCGACAAGCTCGCCTTGGTCCGCCTGAAGGACGACGTGGCCGAGCCGGCTGCCGAATAAGCTCACCCCTCTGGCGGAGGGCCGACCGCCGGCCGGCCCTCCATCCGCCACCCCGACGGTTTTCGTTTCCCCAACTCCCGCTACTCCACCATGCCCTCCGCCGCCCGCCCCTGCCCTGCACTTCGCTGCCTCGCTCTGCTCGCCGCCACTGCCGGCCTGCTGCTGCACTCCGGTTGCCAAACCTACCAACAAAAAACAGCCGATCTTTCCAGCGTCTACCGCGGTTCCAATATCGCCGCGGCGGTGGCCGAGGTCGAACGCGAGGCCAACAGCAAGGCGGGCGGCAAGGACGAGCTGCTCTGGCGGCTCGAACAGGGGGCGGTTTTGCGCACCGCCGTGCTCGCCGATCCGTCCCTGCTGCCGCCCCCGATCATCCCCCCGCCCAAGGACCCAACCGCGCCGATCCCCGTAGCACCCACCCCGGTAGAAATTGCCACCGCGTATGCCCAGCGTTCGATCACCGCTTTCAACCTGGCCGACGAGCGCGTCAATTACTGGGAGGAACAGGCGAAGATCAAAGTCGGCGGCGAAGCCTTCGCCCTGGTCACCAACCAAGCCAACATCCCCTACCGCGGCCGCACCTACGACAAAATCCTGCTCAACACCTACCAGGCGCTTAACTACCTGCAAATCGGCCAGCCGGACAAAGCCCGCGTCGAGTTAAACCGCGCCCTTCAGCGGCAGCGCGACGCCGTTGAGCTCAACCAAAAAGCCATCGCCGAGGCCCAAGCCCAAGCGGCCAAAGCCGCCCAAGGCGAGGTCGCTGACGAGAAGGGCCAGAAAGTCGCCTACGACGTGAACGCCGCCCAGGCGGACCCCGCCACCGGCCCGGCCCTCTCCGCCGCCTTAGCCGCCTCCACCGCCAACATGAAGGCCTACGGCGACTACGTGAACCCCTTCGCCGTCTTCCTAGATGGCCTGTTCTTCACCCTGCGTGGCGAAAACGGCGCCGACTGGGAGCGCGGCCGCAAGTCCTTCGAGCGCCTCGCCGGCCTGGTTCCCGAGAACCCCTACGTCGCCGCCGATGCCGCCCTCGGGGCCGCCGCCGCCGAGGGCAAACTGCCTGGGGCGATCACCTACGTTATTTTCGAGACGGGCACCGGCCCGATTCGCGATCAACTCCGCATCGACATCCCGACCTTTATCGTCACCAGCAAACTCGCCTATGTTGGCGCCGCCTTCCCCCGCCTCGAATATAACCACAACTTCCAGCCCAACCTCACCGTGAGCGCTGGAGGCCAGGCGATCTCCACCGCCACCGTGGCCAGCATGGACAGCGTGGTGGCCAACGACTTCAAAAACGAGTGGCCCACCATCTTGACCAAAACCCTGATCTCCACCGCGACCAAGGCCATCATCCAAGCGGTGGTGCAAAAACAGCTCAACGACCAGAACCCGCTCCTCGGTTTCGCTGGCGCGGTGGCCATGACCACGCTGAACGCCTCCTCCAACATCGCCGACACGCGCACCTGGATTACCCTGCCCAAGGAGTTCCAGTACGCCCGTTTGGCCACTCCGGCCGACCGCCAGCTTACCCTTACCGCCGAGGGCCAGTCGCGTACGATTACCCTCGACCCCGGAGCGGTCAACGTGGTTTACGTCAAAAGCATCGCCGCCAACTCCCCCCTGCTCGTCTCCCAATTTCTCCTCAAATGAAATCCCCACAACGGCTCCTCGTACTCAGCGTTTTGGCCGCCGGCGCCCTTGCCGCCCTGAGCGGTTGCGCCACCAACGTAAACACGGTTGAACGCGCCCAGCCCCAAGCCACCCCCGACTTTGTCGCCGACAAGCGCGTGATCACCGACGACTCCCTGGCCCGCACCGTGAGGGTCATAGCGATCAACCAGGCCACCGTTTCCGGCAACCTGCTGAAAATCCAGGCCACCTTGGAAAACCTCAAAAACAGCCCCCGCACCATCCGCTACAAGTTCGAGTGGATTGACCAGAGCGGCATGGCTGTGAACTCACCCACCGAGACCTGGAAGACCCTCATGCTTCAAGGTCGTGAGACCACGATGATTTCCACGGTCGCGATCACCCCCCGCGCGGTCGATTTCGTCCTCAAGCTCAGCGAATACAAAAAATAACCCACTCCTAGCTCCTAGCTCTCAGCTCCCAGCTCCTAGCTCCCCCTCCCCCCCTCCCATGACCACCGCCTCCTCGCTTAAAACCGCCCTTGTCGCTGCCGTGCTGGCGCCCGTTGCTTTTGTGTTCACCGGTTGCTCGTCCAACCAAGTACGTAATGTGGACTCCAAAGGCCCGCAGGCCCTGAACACCAGCGGCATCAACTCCCAGGACTGGGCCAACGCGGCTGACCAACTCGTCGGCTCGCTGCTGGCCTCCGGCGCCCTCGACAAGGTCCCGAATCCCCCCGCGATCCTCGCGGTGGACCGGGTCATCAACAACACCCAGGCTCAGGTGGACACCGATTTGCTGATCAAGAAGATCCGCGTAGCCCTCAGCCAGACCGGCAAGGTGTCGATCAGCAACACGATGGGCCTGGGCGAGCGGGCTGTGGTGGCCAGCGAAGTGGCCGAACTGGACGAACTGACCACCGGCAAGAAGGCCAAACTGAGCACCCCGGCCTTCACCCTCTACGCCAAGCTGATTCAGCAGTCCGACCGCATCAACAGCGTGACCCAAAACACCTACAGTTTCCAGATGTCGCTGATCAGCGTGAAGAGCGGCCTGACGGTGTGGGAGGACGAGCGGGAAATCGCCAAGCAGTCAAAGAAAGCCGTAATGGGCTGGTAAGCGCTGCGCCCCAAGCCCCCCCCCCAGCCGCTCTGCGTCGCCAGAGCGGCTTTTTTGTCGCCCAAAATCGGCCGGTCTTCCCGTCGTCGGCCGCTGCGCCAAGCTATAATCTCGCGGTCAAATTCCAACTTAGCCAAAACCAGTTGCCGACCGCCTTCTTCATTGGAGATCGTCGCCGACTTTCACCCTGCCCAGTAGTCGTCTTCCACCACCCCATCCATGATCGATTTCGTGCTTCAAAATCTCGATTACGTCCTCATTGGCGTTCCGCTCTTAGCAATCCTCTACAATTCCATTACCATCGCCGGGGGTGATCAGATCGTCACCTTGGAGCGGCGCTGGTTTGGCCGGCAAATGCCCGATGGTCGCACCGTGGCGCTGGGCCACGAGGTCGGGGTCCAGGCGCGCGTGCTCGGACCCGGCTTCCATTTCCTCCTGCCCTTTATTTATCGCACCACCAAGCACCGCTTTTTGGTGATTCCATCCAACCAGGTTGGCGTGGTCCGCGCCATCACCGGCGCGCCGATTCCCTCCGGCAATTACATGGCGAAAAGCATCGCCTGCGACCTGTTTCAAGACGGCGAAGCTTTTCTGCGCAACGGCGGCGAAAAGGGCCCCCAACTCGCCATCCTTCCCGAGGGCGAATACAAGATTAACCCCGCCCTGTTCGAAATCACCATCGTCGATGCCATCATGATCGACGACAACGAGGTCGGCTACGTCGAGGCCATCGCCGGCCAGCCCGTCACCCGCGCCGGCGGCAACTTCGGCTCCCCGGTGGTCTGCGACAATTTCCAGGACGCCCAGGCCTTCATCGACAACGGCGGCCAAAAGGGCCCCCAGATCTCCTTCCTCACCCCCGGTTTTTACCGGATCAACACCATCCTGTTTCGCATCGAGAAACGCCCCATCACCGAGATCAAGGGCGGCCAGGTCGGCCTGGTCGAGGCAACCGACGGCGCCCGCATTCCCGAAGGCCGCCTGCTCGCCCTGAAAGTCCAAGGCCACAACAGCTTCTACGACGGCGAGGCCTTCATCAAAAACGGCGGCGAAAAGGGCCGCCAACTCGACGTGCTCATGCCCGGCCGCTACCGGATCAACCCGGCCCTCTTCAAGGTCATCAGCGTGGTCGATTGGACGAACATCGAAGCGGACCAAGTCGGCATCGTCACCATCCTCGAGGGTCAACCGATCGTCGATTCCTCGAAAATCGCCGCCGAAGAGCTCCCGCTTGGCACGCACAACAACTTCCAGGATCCGGCCGCCTTCCTCGCCGCCGGCGGCCAAAAGGGTCTGCAAATCCCGGTGCTGCGCGCCGGCAACTACGCCATCAACCCCTGGTTCGCCTCCGTCGAAAAGGTCCCGATGATCCGCGTCGATATCGGCTTCTGCGGCGTAGTCACCAGTTACGTCGGCGCCGAAGGGGCCGACCTCACCGACGAGGCGGTTAACGCCAAAATCGTCGCCAACGGCTACAAGGGCATCTGGGCCGACTCGCTCCAGCCGGGCAAGCACCCGCTCAATACCAAGATCCTCAAGGTTGATATCGTCCCCACCACCCAGATTTTGCTTAACTGGGCCGACACCCGCTCCAGCGCCCACGAACTCGATTCCAGCCTCAAAACCATCACCCTGCGCACCGCCGATGCCTTCAACGTCAACATGGATGTGAGCGTGATCATCCACATCCCGATGAAAAACGCCCCCAAGGTGATCGCCAACCTCGGCTCGGTGAAAAACATGATCTCCCAGGTGCTCGAGCCGGCGATCAGTTCACACTTCCGCAACGCCGCTCAGTACATCAAGGCGCTTGACCTCTACACCGAGCGCAAGCAGCTCCAGGAAAAAGCCAAACTGCACATCGATAACGTGCTGCGGGTGCACCACATCGACTCCAAGGACACCCTGATCGCCGACGTGGTGTTGCCAGCCGAGCTAACCAAAACGGTGACCGACCGCCAGATCGCCGAGCAGGAGAAGAAAACCTACGCCACCCAGAAAGAGGCCCAGGACGAGCGCCGCGCCTTGGAAAACGCCACCGCCCAGGCCGCCATGCAGCCGAAGGTGGTGGAGTCCGAGCGTAACGTGGAAATCCAAAAGAACTTGGCCGAAGGCAAAGTGAAGGAGGCCGAAGGCTCCAAGGCCGCAGCCATCCTCCAAGCCACCGGCGAATCCGAAGCGATCAAGCTGCGGGCAGCCGCCCAGGCCGAGGCGACCAAAGTCACCGCGGTGGCCGAGGCCGAGGCGACCTCCAAGGTGGGTAACGCCGAGGCGGAAGTCATCCTCGCCAAGGGCCAATCGACCGCCGAAGCCTACCGGCTGGAAGTTCAGGCCATGGGCCAGGACGTGTTCGGCCAGATCCGTGTGGTCGACAAGATTGCCACCGGCACGCTCAAGCTGATCCCCGACAACTTGGTGATCGGCGGTGGCGGCGGCACCGGCGCCGGTGGCGAAGCCGGCGGGTTGATGAACGGCTTTTTCGGCATCAGCCTGATCGAGAAGCTCACCGGCCGGAGTTTTGCGGTGAAAGAGGCCGAGAAACCGGTGCCCGAGGTCAGCATGGACAAGGTATAACCGGTCCGATTCAGCGTGAGCGCAGTTTGGCTCCGCTCGATCCAGCGGCCGGCCCCCCATGCGCGGGGGGCCGGCTTTTAGTGGGCAACCGACGCTGCGACTGGGGCGAGAACGCGGGATTCGCCGCATTCGGGGAAAGCCCCAATGAGCGCCCCCGGTGAATCTTTGAGGTGGCAGCCAGCGGTTGGCGGGGTTTTGCTACCCACCGCGTGATTTCCGCCCGCAAACACATCGACTACGCCTTGGGTTTTATTTCGTTGGGGCTGGGCACGGCGGCCCGGGAAGAGTTGGCCTGCCTGAGTCCGGCCGAGTTGAGCCATAAATCCGCGCTGCCCGCCCGGCTCGAAATCGCCATGCTGGAGGAGTGCTGGGAAGAGGTGCCGTTGCTGGCCCACCAGGCCACCGAGCTCGAGGCCACCCAGGAGCGCCCCTGGATCGCTTGGGCCTATGCCTTGCGCGAACTGCAACAGGTTGCCGCCGCCCGCGAGGTGCTCCTTCGCGGGGAGCGCGCCATCCCCGACCCCAGCCCGTTGGTTGGCTACAACCTGGCCTGCTACTTCTGCCTGCTCGGTGACCTGCCGGAAGCCTTGCGCCGCTTAAAAGTGGTGTTCGCCCGCGAACCCGCCTGGAAAGCCGAAGCGGCCAACGACCCCGACCTCGCGGCCCTGCGACCCGATTATAAGGGTTAATCTGCCTACGGTGGCGCTAAACCTCGGCTGGATTTTCGGCTCCATCGGTCCATGAAAACCGCCCTGATCCTGCTGCTGTGCGCCGGTCTGCTGCCCGCCAGCGGGTGACTTAACTTCGACCACCGCGTGAGGCAAAAGGCGGCCCTGGTCGCCACCCTGGATGGCCCCAGCTTGACGCGGCTGCGGGCAGGCGAGATCCGCCTCGGCGACAGCGAGGACCTCGTCTACCTTGCCCAAGGCTCCCCCGACGAAAAAAAGCAAACCACCACGACCAGCGGCGAAACCACCGCCTGGGTTTATCTCCGCTACTGGCTGGAATACCGGGGCGAAATGATCAGCGGCTTTCAGCCGCGGATCCGGCGCGACCCGGCCACCGGCTCGACCATCATTTACCAAGAGTGGGGCTCCCGGCCCGTTTATACCAACCGCACCCAGACCGTACTCCGCGTGACCTTCACCGCTGGCAAGGTCACGGCGATTGAACGCCCCTTAAACTGAACACTCCGCCCGGGGCCTCCGGAAAGGAGCGGGATCGCGGAGCGATTTCACCCCTCCCTAGATCGAATCGATGCCGTCGGCCGCTCACGCCCCGTATTCTCGCTAGGCGCGTCCCGCCATCGTGGCTCACTCGCGCCGCAGTTCGCGACTCATCAGGGCCATGAGTGCCTCGGCGGGCGGCTTGCCCGCGTAAAGAATGCGGTAGGTTTCCGCCAGAATCGGCGCGTCGATCCCACGCTCCTGGCAGAGTCCGTAAAACGACTCGGTGGTGCGGTAGCCTTCGACCACCGCCTTGCTGCCCGCCAACAAGTCGGCCGCCTTGGCGCCTTCCCCGAGGTGTTGCCCAAAGCTGCGGTTGCGGCTCCACGCGCCCGTGCACGTCGCCACCAAATCCCCAAAGCCGCCCAGCCCATAAAAGGTTTCCGCCTTCGCCCCCAGGGCCACCCCGACGCGAACCATCTCGGCCAGGGCGCGGGTGAGCAACGCGGCCTTGGCGTTGTCGCCGAGCTTGAGCCCGTCACAGCAGCCCGCGGCGATCGCGTAGATGTTTTTCAGGCAACCGCCAAACTCCACCCCGGCCAGGTCGTCACTGGTGTAGACGCGCAGGGTCGGCCCGCTGAGCGCGGCCTGCACCTCGGCGAGGAAGGCGTCGGTTTGGGCGGCGGCCAGCACCATGGCGGCGGGGCGGCCGCGGGCGACTTCGGCGGCGTTGGTCGGCCCACTGAGCACGCCCACCGCCACCTGGGGCAGCACAGCAGCGATGACCTCGCTCGGGCGCAGGTGCGAGCCCAGCTCCAGCCCCTTCACCAACGAGACGACCAGCTTGAGTTGGCTGGCGAGGCCGAGGTTTTGGCGGACCCGCTCACAGGTTTCGCGCAGGGCCTGCGAGGGGCAGGCGAGCAGGATCACGTCGGCCTCCATCAACACCGGCGTGAGCTCGTGGCCGAGCTGCAGGCTGGGCGGCAGGGCGATGCCTGGCAGGTAGTCGGTGTTTTCACGGGTCGAGGCGAGGGCCAGGGCCTGCTCGAAACGGCGCGGCACCAGGGTGACCGTGTGGTTGAGCCGCGTCAGATGGATGGCAACCGCCGTCCCCCACGCCCCGGCCCCGATGATGGCAAAATTCATGGGCAGAGAATT
Organism: Rariglobus sp.; assembly: GCA_044353465.1. Classification (GTDB taxonomy): domain Bacteria; phylum Verrucomicrobiota; class Verrucomicrobiia; order Opitutales; family Opitutaceae; genus Rariglobus. The sequence continues at coordinate 7,887 of JBILBW010000041.1, forward strand.
AGCCCACGGAACACACGGAACACACGGAAAAAGAAACGCCTGCGTTTACCTTCACCCGCTTAGCCGGACGGATGAAACCGGCGTCAGATCCGAGGACCCGCCGCCGTATTCATTGCCGATTCTTCCGTGTGATCGGTGTGTTTCGTGGGCAGAACCGCTCAGCTCTTCAGGAACGCCGGGATAGCCTCATTGGCGATCTGCTGGGCGAAGGTCTCGCGGGCGTTGATCAACTCGAAGGTTGCGCCCTGGACGAGCACCTCGGCGGCCATGGCGCGGGTGTTGTAGCGGCTGGCCATGGTGTAGCCGTAGGCCCCGGCACTGAGGAAGGCAATGTGCTCGCCCTCGCCGACGGCCTGCAACTGGCGGTCCTTGGCGAAACAGTCGCCACTCTCGCAGATCGGGCCCACGACGTCGGCCACCAAGGCGCGGCGGGTGGTGTCGCGGCACAACGGCACGATCTCGTGGTAACTCTCATACATCGCCGGACGCACCAGGTCGTTCATGGCGGCGTCGACCACGAGGAAGTTTTTGCTCGCGCCCTGCTTGAGATGCTCGACGGCGGAAAGGAGCACCCCGGCGTTGCCCACCATGAAGCGCCCATGTTCGAGCACGATCTTCAGGCCGAGCGGCTGGAGCAGGGGCACCAGGGCCGCGCCGTACGATTCCGGGTTGAGCGGGCGCTGTTCGGCCGGCTGCGCGTCCCACCATTCCTGCTGACCGCTGGCGAGCGCGTCCTTGTAAACGATGCCCATGCCGCCGCCGATGGAGAAATAGGTGATGCCGTAGGTCGCTTTAAGCTGCTCGACAAACGGGGTGATCTTGCGCACCGCCTCGACGAACGGGGCCACCGAGGTGAGCTGCGAGCCGATGTGCATCTGCACGCCCTTGATGGTGAGGTGCGGGTACTGGGCGGCGGCGGCGTAGGCGGCGGCGGCGTTTTTGAGCGGGATGCCGAACTTGTTGTCGCTCTTGCCGGTGGTGATTTTGGCGTGGGTGTGGGCGTCCACGTCGGGGTTAACCCGGATGGCAATGGGGGCCTTCACCCCCAGCTTGCCGGCCACGTGATTGATGCGGGCCAACTCCGGCTCGCTCTCCACGTGGAAGGAGAAAATCCCGTTTTCGAGGGCGAGCTGGATTTCCGCCTCGGTCTTGCCGATGCCGGCGAACACGCTGGTCTTCACGTTGGCGCCTGCCGCCAGCACCCGCTTGATCTCGCCTCCGCTGACCAAATCGAAGCCGGCGCCGAGGTTGGAAAAGTGCCGCAGCAGCGCGATGTTGGAGTTGGCCTTCATCGCATAGCAGATCTGCAAATCCAGGCCTGCCATGCTTTTGGCCAAGCGGTTGTAGTTGTCCGCCATGGTCGCGGCGCTGTAAACGTAGGACGGCGTACCGTAGAGGTGGACGATCTCGGCGAGATCGACGGATTCGCAATGAAGGTTGGAGCCGGTGTAATTGAAATGGTGCATGGCGGTCTTGAGAGCCGGCGAAGTTGCCCCGTCTGCTCCGGGAAAACCACTCAAATTTTCGCCGCTTTTCCACCCCGCCGGGGCACCGCGGGGTGCGGGGCGATTCCCCGGCCCGCGGCTAAGCTTGAGCGCACACCCAAGGCCACTTCTCCCCTGGCGCTCGGGCTTGCGCGCAGGGCGGTGCGAAAGAAGGGTGAAAATCGGCCGCGCACCGACTTCCCCCTTGTGCTTGTCGGTAGTGTGCCGATGGTGAAATGTACCGTGATTCGCGCCCTGCTCCAGCTCCTCCGCTTGCTCCGCCTGCCGACCTTCGTCCGCGGGTTGAGGCCGGACGGGGCTAGGGGCCTCACCCCGGTGCACAACGGCAAATTCGCCAGTTTTATGGCGGTTCACCACAACCACCGGCGGCATGTCGACCGCCACGACCGCCGGCTGCGCCTGCAAAAGTTCACTCGAGCGGGCTTCATGCTGGCGGCCGCCCTCGGTGCCGGCTGGGTGGCACTGGAAAGCGCAAAAGCGCTGGTCTTGTTTTAAAAACTGCGCCGCGCGTTTGCGCGGGCGAGCGGGCCCCGTTCATTGGGCCCATGTGCCCCCGCATCCTCTTCATTGGGCTGGCGGTATCGTTGGCCCCTGCAGGTTGTCGCACGGCTTCGGAGGAAGCGCTAGCCGCCCCCATCGCCCGCATCGAAGCCTTCGGCTTTTCCGGCAATACCGGCCGCATCGCCTTTAGTTTCACCAATCCCAATTCGGTGCCGTTGGTAGTCAGCAGCTCCTTTCACACCCTCTCCCTGGGATCCAAATCCATCGGGATCATCGACGACGAGGAGCCGATCGGGCTGCCCCCGATGGGCACCGTCGCCCACACCGTCGCGCTGACCCCCAAAATCGCCCAGGCCGCCCAAGGCTACCTGAACAAAAACCCGGGCCAAAACCACGCCAGCGTCACCAGTGCCCTGCAGGTGATCCTTGCCGCCGATGACTACCTCACCCTCAAAAGCACCAGCAGCGGCCCGGTTAATTACCCCTAACCCACCGCGCCTAAGTCTTTAAACGCGCAGAAAGCTAATCGGTGAACGGGTTTTACGCCCGAAAGGCCCCCCGCCCTTTCAGTAGTGGGGCGGGCGATCGCTGCCCGGATCGGCGGATTCCGCCCCTGGAAACGTGGAATCGGCGCGCTGCTTGAGCCGGGTCAGCTCGACTTTGAGGCGGTCCAGTTGGCCAGCCATCTCCAGCATGGCTTTATCCTGCTCGGTGACGTGGCGTTGCAGCCAGGCCAAGCGCTCTTCGAGGCGATCAATGCGTTCGTTTGACACAGGTGTGGGGTTGTCGAGCCGCCGCATCCGCCCGCAATTGGTCGATCTCAGGGACCACCACGCGTTGGTAACAATCCGGGCAGACTGAATGGCTAAAATCGGTGCCGGTACGCTCGTTGATGTAACTCTCGATTTGCTGCCAGTAGTTTTGGTCGTCGCGGACCTTTTTGCAGTAGCCGCAAATGGGAAGAAAGGCCTCCAGTTGGCGCACCCGGGTGGCGTAGCGCAAGATGCGCTCGGCCACCCGCAGGCGCATCCAGACCTCCTGCAAATCGAGCGGCTTGGTGAGTAAATCGTCCACCCCGGCCTCGATCGCCTCGCGTTGGCTTTCCACGTCGGGATCGCGACTCGTCAGCAGGATAAAGTACACATAATCGGCCTCCACGCGGTTGCGCAGGGTCCGGCACAACTCCAAGCCGTCCAATTCCGGCATCATCCAATCGCACACGATCAAGCGCACCGGGTCTTTGGCCAAAATCGCCAAGGCATCGGCGCCGTTTTTGGCCTCGACCACCTCGTGCCCGAGTTTGAGCAACCCCTGGCGGATCACCGCCCGGGCCACGGCATCATCTTCGACGGTTAGGATTTTCAAGGGGTGGGAAGTCGGGGCGTGGTGGGCTAAGCGCCAGCGGTGCCTACGGCGTGCGAATACTGGAAGCCCGCCCCGCCGGGCCTGTCGAGCGAACAATCCCGCCCGCAGCCAAATCCCGCAGCCGGGCCCCGGGTCGAGCCGGAACTCGGCGTTGCTGGGCGCCGCCCTCGTTCGCTTGCGCTTGCTCGTTCCCTTCCCTGCGCCCCTGCGGTGATTGGAGATCGACCCCGGCGTGCCGCCATCCTTGCTGATGGACCCTTGCCCTTCGCTCGCCTCCAGTTTGCCGCATGAAAGTCGTCCTTGCCGAAAAGCCCTCGGTCGCGCGCGACATTGCCAAACACCTCGGCGCCACCTCCCGCGCCAACGGCTGGCTCGAGGGCAACGGCTGGGCGGTCACCTGGGCCTTCGGCCACCTCGTCGAATTACAGGAGCCCGAGGACTACAATCCGGCGTGGAAATCGTGGCGGTTGGCCCACCTGCCGATCATTCCCGAAAAGTTCCTCCTGCGCCCGCGCGGCGATGCCGGGGCCCTGCAGCAGCTCGAAACGGTTAAAAAACTCTTCAGCGGTGCCGCCGAAATCGTCTGCGCCACCGACGCCGGGCGGGAGGGCGAACTGATTTTCCGCTACATTCTTGAATGGTCCGGCTGCACCGAAAAGCCCGTGCGCCGCCTCTGGATCAGCTCGCTGACCAACGAGGCCATCGCCAAGGGCTTCGCCCAACTGCAGCCCGGCGCCGACTTCGACCGGCTCTACCGCGCGGCGCGCTGCCGCAGCGAGGCCGACTGGATCGTCGGGCTCAACGCCACCCGCTTTTTCACCGTCGAATACGGCCGCCGCAACCTGCTCCTGAGCCTCGGGCGGGTGCAGACGCCCATTCTCGCCATGATCGTCGGCCGCGACCTCGAGGTGGAGCGCTTCGTCGCCGAGGTTTTTTGGGAGGTGCACACCGTCTGCCGCGGGGCCGGCTTCAAACACACCACGGGGAAATTCGCCGTGCAGGCCGAGGCCGAAGCGGTGGTCGCGCGCACCACCGGCCAGGATCTGGTCGTCACCAGCGTGGCCAAAAAGAACACCCTCGCCCACCCGCCCTCGCTCTACGATTTGACCACGCTCCAGCGCGACATGAACAAGCGCCACGGGTTCACCGCCGACCAGACCCTCAAACTCGCGCAAAGCCTCTACGAGAAAAAGCTCCTCACCTACCCGCGCACCGACAGCAGTTACCTGAGCTCCGACATCCAGCCGACAATCGCCCCGCTACTGGAAAAACTGCGCCCGCTCAAACCCGCCGAGATCGGCAAACTCGACCTGGGCGCGCTGCCGTTTTCCAAGCGCATCATCGACGACAAAAAGGTCTCCGATCACCACGCGATCATCCCTACGCCGGTGCCCGGGGGTAACCTGGAGGGCGACGAGGCGACTCTCTACGACGCCGTCCTGACCCGGCTGATCGCGGTGTTTTACCCGCCCTGCGTGCGCGCGGTCACGGTGGTCGACGCGGAGTCGGCCGGTGAGCCGTTTCGCGCCCGCGGGGTCGTGCTGATCGACGCGGGTTGGGCGGCGCTCTACGGCGGCGACCTCTCCGACGACAAGGACGCCGAACCGGCGCAAAAACTCCCCGACTTCCAAGAGGGCGAACGCAACCCGCACGAGCCGAAGCTCGCCCAGTTAAAAACCTCCGCGCCCAAGCGCTTCAACGAGGCCAGCTTGCTCCAGTTAATGGAAACCGCCGGCAAGATCGTGACCGACGAAACCCTCAAGGAGGCGCTCAAGGAAAAGGGCGTCGGCACGCCGGCCACGCGCGCCTCGATCATCGAGGTGTTGATCACCCGCAGCTACGTCGAGCGGCGCAAAAAAAACCTGGTGAGCACCGACTCGGGGCGCGCGCTCATTTCGCTGGTGCAGGACGAGCGGCTGAAGTCCCCGGAGCTCACCGGCGACTGGGAGCACCGGCTCAAGCGCATCGAGCGCGGCGACTACGCGCCGGACGTTTTTATGCAGGAGGTCGCCGCCTACACGCGCGAAATCCTCGAGGGCAAGGCCGAGGCCACAGTTGACTTGGCCAATCTCGGGCCGTGTCCATGCTGTCAGGCGCCGGTGATCCGCGGGCGCACCGGCTACGGCTGCTCGAAATGGAAGGACGGCTGTAAGTTCGTCCTCCCCGGCGTACTCTGGGGGCTGGAGATTGCGCCGGTGTTGGCGCGGGAAATCCTCATCCACAAACGCAGCCTGACGCCGCAACCGATCACGGTGGACGGGGTGGCGCATTTCGCCCACTTGCGTTTCGACAAAAAAGGCCAGCCGGCCTACGACGTGGCCGAGGCTGCGCAAAAGGCCACGGCGGGGGACGAGTCGCTCGGCGCCTGCCCGGTGTGTGCGGGCGACGTGGTGGTGGGCAAAAAAGCCTACGGCTGTTCCAACTGGCGCAACGGCTGCCGCTTCGTGGTCTGGAAGGTCATTGCCCAGAAAGAGATCACCCCCGACCTCGTCCATCAGTTGCTCACGGCTCAGGTCACCGCGGTGCTGCCGGGGTTTGTGTCCAAGGCGGGCAAACCCTTTGAGGCCAAACTCAAGGTGGTTGCCGGCGAAGTGAAGTTCGATTTCGGCGGCCAGGGGGGGACGGCGAAATAGCGCTGACTTCCCGTCTCCCGTTGAGGCTTAGAGCGACCAAGAACACCCAAACCGAGCCAAGTCCAAAGGGTAGCAGACCCCGCGCGGACGACCGGGCATGTTTAACGGGGATCCTTTTCGTCGTTCGCAGCGGGAATCCCTGGTGACTGGCCCGAACCCCACGGTCAGCGGCAAGCAAGGAACTCAATTCAATATATCGTCGTGGACAAAAAGGGGTGCCGCCGGCGGTCGAGCGTACCGCCGCAAAGGTGACGGGGGCCAAACCCAGCGAGGGAACATGATAGCAATGATTCCACCCATTCAGCGGGGGCGTGGCCGGCCTCATCGGCGCCCCAGGAAACTTCATGCCGACAAGGGGGTACGAATCGGCAGGACGTCGTCGGGAACCACCCAAGCATCGAATTATTCCTCGGAAAGCCAGGCGCGGCATAGCGAGTTCCGAGCGACTTGGTCGCTACCCAGGGGCCATCGAGCGGGCACTTAGTTGCTGGAGTCGCATTCGCCGCCTCGGCGTCCGCTATAAACGCCACGCCGGTAATTACAACGCGGTCCTGGTGGGCGCCACCGCACTCAGGACCGCCAATCGACCCCCGGTGAATCGTTAGTACCTGCAGGATCTCCCTAAAGGCACGCTTTGCGCCAAGCGCGTCCATTCACTATAGCGCCGGGTTCGGCTCCGAATTAGTCGATTCCAATTTTGCCAAAGAAAACGCTGATGTCTCTTTGGTGATCCACTGAGAGATAATCAGATAACTGCATCTCCTGTATAACCTTCCTAAAGGCGATGGCAGCCTGAATCAACATCAACTCTTTTGCCTGCCGAGGAAACATTTTCTCCGGGGGTATTTTGCTCATCACATAATCAAACCGCTCGATCATCGAATTTAAACCATAAGAACCAAACCCATCATTCTTAAAAACAGAAAACAGCTCCTTCTTCTGCTTGTCATCGCGCGCATCCCTCAACTTCTTCAAAATGACATAAGGCCCATTCGGTGAAATATAACCAAAATTATAACGAGTCGTCGTATTCACATAAGTTCTGGTTGTCGACTTGCCATCCGAATCTGTGTAAACGGTCTGATAGCTATAATTCAAAAAAGGCCAGTCGTAAGGATCCTTAACTGCCTGTTTCAGTGCTTCCGGCAACTGACTCAGACTCAACATGCCCTCCGCTATTCCCATTCCTAATGGCTGATCCTTTTGAGTCGCAACAGCCTTTTCATAAGCCTTACTTACCTCAGGATGTATGTTTTTCAGATTCTGCATATCAATTCGGGACCAAGGTATTGTAAGTGCCACGGAATCCGGGGAAACTAAAACCACTAATCCCTCCGGACGTGCATCGAACAAGGCCACGAATTCAGCATCAACACCATTGGCGCCCTTAATCTTGATACCAGTGACACGATCAGCCTTACGGGCCTCAGCATTGGCTGATTTGGTTAAAACAGAAACCTTTTCAATCAAACCGTGATTCTCATTTTTCAAAGCCGCGTTTTCATCCGACAAAGCACGGGTTTCATTTTTAAAATCAAGAGTTTCCTGATCTATCTTTTGCCTTAATAAACGGTTGGCACACTCTAGATCCTCGATTTTCTTATACTCAACGACCGCAAACGCGATAGCTGAAATTAAAAGTATGGATAGCAGTGTTTTCATGATGCTTTTACCGACCGCTTAAGCTCAGCGATGAAGAGAGTTATTGGGAGCTGAGTTTGTGTTTCAGGCAGGAGGTATATTTACACGCAAGGGTTCATGAACTGTCATCGATCCCATCAAAACCAGCCACCCAGATGGCGGAAGGGTGATAGGATTAGTGGGAGGGTAAGCAAGCCGGTTTTGGATGGCACGTAGCCTTTTTCCAGCAGACATCCCAACCTCGGCTGAGCGGTGAGGTCGCTCTTAAGAACAGGAGTAAACGGGGTCTTTCCGGAAGGCTGCGGGCAGAGGCGGAAGGCACATGAGGTGCAAGATCGAGCCACCCGCAAAAGAAGATAAAGATAGGCGTGCAGTGGTTTTCTAACTCACGGAAGCCCCGGGCATCGGCTTTGAGGGCTTGGATTTTACAGTGAACGCCCTCGTGAGCACATGGGAAATGAAGTGCTTAAAACAGGTTATGTTTGGCCCGTGGTCCCGCGGGGTGGGCGCTGAACACGTCGAGCCACCTCGCGGGCAAGCTTAACCGGTTTCCCGCCAAGACCGAGTACACCGGGAGCATCCGTCGCGACGACCTCTTGCACGCTTTGCCCTACACCTGCGCCTAACGGCCACCCGGACGTCTAAGGCGCTCCAGCCGCTTCGCACCCGGCTGCGTTTGGGGCCAAAGGCAAGGGCCGGAGCGCCAGCGCTGGGTGACGCTGGGCGGTTGGCCAGCACCCGGAGAGCCGCTGAACCGCCTGTCCGCGCAGAAATCCCTTTGCATCCCCGCAGCTTGAGCCTTGAGTTATCGTTTCCATGCCTGCCGCCGTCCCCACTCCCCTCAATTGCCAGCTTCAGCCTGACGCCTCCGGCCATTTTGGCCCGTTTGGCGGCGTTTATGTGCCAGAAACCCTGATGACCGCACTCCAAGAGTTGGAGGCCGCCTTCACCCAAGCCAAGGCGGATCCCGCCTACGTCGCCGAGCTGGAGCACCACCTCAAGGAGTTCGCCGGCCGCCCCACCGAGCTCTACTTCGCCGAGCGGCTCACCGCCCACTGCGGCGGGGCCAAAATCTATTTCAAACGCGAGGACCTCCTCCACACCGGCGCCCACAAAATCAACAACGCCCTCGGCCAGGTGCTGCTCGCCCTGCGCATGGGCAAAAAGCGGATCATTGCTGAGACGGGCGCTGGCCAACACGGCGTCGCCACGGCCGCAGTCTGCGCCAAGTTCGGCCTGCAGTGCGTGATCTACATGGGCGCGGTCGACATGGAGCGCCAGTCGCTCAACGTCTTTCGCATGCGCCTGATGGGGGCCGAGGTGCGCGGGGTCGACTCGGGCCAGAAAACCCTCAAAGACGCGGTGAACGAGGCCATGCGAGACTGGGTAAGCCATGTGCGCGACACCCATTACATCCTCGGCTCCGCGCTCGGCGCCCACCCCTACCCGATGATGGTACGCGACTTCCACCGCGTGATCGGCCGCGAAGCCAAGGCCCAACTGCTAGCCCGCGAAGGCCGCCTGCCCGATGAAATCATCGCCTGCGTCGGCGGCGGCTCCAACGCCATCGGCGTGTTTTTTGATTTCCTCGAGGACCCCTCGGTGAAACTGATCGGAGTGGAGGCCGGCGGGCGGGGCATCATCCGCGGAGAACACGCCGCTCGCTTCGAGGGAGGTAAACTCGGCGTGTTGCAGGGGGCCAAAACCTACATTCTGCAAAACGCCGACGGACAGATCGAGTTGACCCACTCGGTCAGCGCGGGCCTCGACTATGCGGCAATCGGCCCGGAGCATGCCTACTACCGCGATATTGGGCGCATCCAGTATGCCTATGCCTGCGATGATGAAGTCATGGAGGTTTTCCAACTGGTCTCGCGCCTCGAGGGAATCCTTCCCGCGCTCGAGTCGACCCATGCGCTAGTCGAAGGCATGAAACGCGCCAAAGCCCTTCCAAAGGATAAACTGGTGCTGATCAACCTCAGCGGCCGGGGCGACAAGGACGTGATTCAAGTCGCCAAGATCCTTGGGGTGCAGTTGTTTTAACCCCGGCTTGGAGCAGGCCGGGGGGCGTCGCACGAGCGCACCACCCGTGTCGAGTCAAAGCCGGCGCTGAAGCCGGCCGACCCCTAAGGCAAATCCCTTGCCTAACTCAGCGAGCCTGCTGACGCAGCCTGTTGACGGCGACAGCAGCATCAGGGAGGCCTGCCATGAGGCCTCCGTGAGGAGCTGCAAACGCTACTTCAGGGAGCCGTGCGCGTGGGACTTGGTGGGCAGCTCCCGCTCGGGCGGGACGAAGTTTTTGATCCCACCCCGCGCGTTAAACATCCGGTACCAGTAAATCCAAATGCCCAAGCTGGCTAGAGCAAGCCCACCGCTGATCAGGAACGTGAGCAGGTACCAGCTACCGCTGAATTTAAGCACCAGCCCAAGCAGGGGGGCAGCGCCGAACAACAGAACGTTGTTGAGTAACGAGTAGGCCGAGTAGAACTGACTGAATTGCGACTTGGGGAAGATCATCGGGTAAAGCGCCATCGATGCGGTGACAAAACAGCCGCTCAAAACCGTATGGATGATAAAAAACACCCCGAAGGCGTTGGCGGTGTGCACCAGGAAAAACCCGGTGGTCATACTGAGCGCGTAAACCGCCAAACAGACCAAGGCAGTGCGCATGGGATGAAACCGGTCCGACAACCAGCCAAGCGGAAAGGAGAGCGTGAAGGAGCAAATATAACTGATAGCCAAAAATTTACCGTATTGGGCGGTCTCAATCCCGTAGCTTTTGGCAGTGAAGATGCTGAACAAATTAATCGGCTGAGTGGCGATACCGGCCAACGCCAGAGTAATGAAAGCAAAGGTGTAAAAACGGTCGTGGGTACACTCGCGGAAATAGCGCCCGACCTTGGCGAGGAGATTATCATTTTCCACAACCGGGGGAGGCGGCGGGTAGGTGCCCTCTTTGACAAACAGACACATGATCGAAAAGCCCACCAGGTACAGGGTGGCGATGGCCAAAAACACCTGTTTGGCGTGGGTCTCGGCGTAGCCGATCAGGCTAAAGTTAAAGTAAACACCGGCACCCAGGCTGGCCATGCGGAACAGGCCGAAGAAGCGACCAATCATGACGCGCGGCACCGTGTCATTGACCAAGCCGTAAAAAACGCTGTTGGTGACCATCGCAAACACTTCGAAAAGCACCCAGAACAAGCCAAAAACCCCGAGAATATAGGGGTTGGGGTTACCGGTTCCGCCCACCAGTTGCTGCACCCAGACACCGATTTCGGGAGCATACCCCAACCCGACCATGGAGCCGAAAATGAACGGGGTAGGAAAAAACAGGAACGGAATGCGTCGGCCCCAGCGAGTGCGGGTGCGGTCGCTCCAGACGCTCACCACCGGCCAGACCAGCACCGTGGTAAACGCCGGGATCGAGCCGAGCAGCAGGCTGGTTAAAAAGTCGGATGCCTCATACTTGCGCAGGAGAATTTGAAACAGCGGCTGGACCGAGCGCTCGCGCATCGACCAGGCGAAGTCCCCGCCCAAGAGCAGGAGCATGAGCAGGAGCAGACCACCCACCGTGTAGGTGAGCGAGCCGGCTGACCAGGTTTTGCCGGCCCCGCTGGCGTTGGGCGCGGCGGCCGCGACGGGCTTTTCGGGAAGAAGACTGGGGGTACTCATAAAACTGGGGTAAAAGACTTGGGTTCAGCATGCGGCTACCGCCGAACAACAAGGGTAAATTGGGCAGGTGGAGCAAGCCTTGTTCATCCCCGGTCCCACGATAACCCCGGTTTCCCGCCACCAGGCACTTCGAACAGGAACAGGGCTCTGGCTAACTTAGCCGAGGCGTTGGCCAAGGCGCCCCCCTGCCGTTTGCCGGAGGCTTCCCGCACCGCGTTGCTCCAATTGGCCGCGCTGGACGCGGCCTGGCGAGCGACCGGTGAAGCGCGTTTTACTAGGCGCGGCGAGAAGGCGCGTTTAGCAACAAACCAAAGCCTGTTGATAGAATCAGTTTTCGATAATCGCCAGAGCAGGCATTGGTTCGGTCACCGGCGCGTAGCGCAAACGGTCAGTCGGCTTGGGTTTCCGCCCTAAGCAGACTGGAGGTCTGAGCTACTTTTTGTCCCGTTACAGTCCTGCTTTCTACGTGGCCCCGCGGGGTGGTCGCTAAAAACGTCGAGAAACCGCTGGGCAGCGCGCCTACGACTTCGCCAATCCCGGCGTGCGCGTTCTCGCCGCCGAGGTGGCCGCAGTAGCGTAGGCGACTGTCGGGCTTCGGGTAACCCTGCCCCCGTTAACCCACAAGCCAAAGTGTCACCTATTAGGTGACACTTTGGCTTGCTACGAATGCCCCCGCCCCTCGCCGAAAAATCCGTCTCGCCCTGCCGCAGGACAACGACCAACACAACGGCCAGCCGCTCGCCGCCGCCAACCGTCCCGTCCGCACCTCGGTGAGCGCAGCCCCAAGCCTTGCCTCCAGCGACCACCCGCCAACGCTCCGCTCAATACCCCTCGCTCTCTCTCCGCCGATGAACTTCTCCCTTCCTCAAGCCGACGTCTATGTCCCCGGTGGCGCGCTTGCGCCCGCAGCCGCTCTCGCCACCGTTACCCACCTGTGCCTCGGCGCCCATCAGGACGACATCGAGATCATGGCCCACGCCGGCATCTGCGACTGCCTCGAAACCCCGGGCAAAGCGTTCGGCGGCGTGGTCATGACCAACGGCGCCGGATCCTCCCGCACCGGACCCTACGCCGCCTACACCGACGAACAGATGCAGGACGTCCGCCGGCGCGAGCAGCGCCAGGCCGCCGACCTCGGCCGCTACGCCATCCAGATCCAGCTCGCCCACCCCAGCGCCGCGCTAAAAGGTCCCGGGCACCCCGGGGTCGCCGCCGACCTGCAGGCGATTTTCGCCGGCTGCCAGCCCGAGGTGGTTTACCTGCACCAGCCCGCCGACAAACACGACACCCACATCGGCGTGCTCGCCCGTTGCCTGGAGGCCATCCGCGCCCTGCCCGCCGAGCGCCGCCCCCGCCGCGTGCTCGGCTGCGAAGTCTGGCGCGACCTCGACTGGCTGGTCGACAGCGACAAGATCGCCCTCGATTCGGGCCGCCGGCCGGAACTCGCCC
>JBILBW010000136.1:0-6721 GCA_044353465.1 Rariglobus sp.
TTCTTTTTGTGCCGTTTACTCCACCTGCTGCGTTCCTTGTTCGTCCCGGCATCCCGGGATCAGTTTTTGGCGGTGATGCCGTAGGGTGCCTTTTTCAGGGCCGACTATTTAATTGTCTGCCTATCGGTGTGATTGGCCGGATTCTTCAACAAGACCCAGCGAGACTCTTGGACCAGTTCCCGGTCCGGCTTGCTCGCCAGCGGGAATTCCCCCCGGCTTAGCTCGTCGAAGGCCATACCCCGATGGTACTTTTATCTTTGGATGGATGGTGTTTTAAGGGGCTCTTTTTGGTTTCTCAAGCGCGTTGGCGTTCGCAGACCGCCCAAGCGAGGTCGCGCGCAAAGAAGGGACCGCGATAAATCATCCCAGTGTAAACCTGCACCAAGGTGGCGCCCGCATCGAGCTTTTCGGCCGCGCTCGACGGATCATAAATACCACCCACACCGATGATCGCCAGCTTGCCTGCAGTCGCCCGCGCAATGTAGTTCAAGATCTCCGTTGATTTTTTGCGGAGGGGTTTGCCGCTCAAGCCCCCCGTCTCGTTAACCGTGCTGAAGCATCCCGGTCTCGCCAGCGTGGTGTTGGTTGCGATGACACCGGCTAGTCCAAACTCGGCGATCACGCCGAGGGCTGCGTCGATCTGGGGCCACGACAGGTCCGGGGCGATCTTGAGTAACACCGGAATCAGGGGGCAACCGCGCCGGGCCGCCCGTTCGCGATTGGCGGCCATGATCGCGCCGAGCAGTTCCCGCAGTGGCTTTTCGTCCTGGAGCTGGCGCAGCCCCGGCGTGTTGGGGCTGGAGACGTTAAGCACGAGGTAATCAGCGAAATCCGCCAGCCGCGAGAAACTGGTCAAATAATCCGCTACCGCCTCCTCCAGCGGTGCCGCCTTGGATTTGCCCAAGTTGACCCCAAGCGGGATCCGGCGTTGGCCCGGGCCGGGCTGTTTGGCCAAGCGTGCGGCGACGGCTTCCGAGCCTTCGTTGTTAAAGCCCATACGGTTAATAACCGCTTCCTCGGCCGGATAGCGGAACATGCGAGGCTTGGGGTTGCCCGGCTGGGCCAGCGCGGTGATGGTGCCGATCTCCACGTGTCCAAAACCCAGCGCCGAGGCCGCCTCCCACGCCCGTGCGTTTTTATCGAAGCCGGCGGCCAACCCAACCGCGTTGGGGAAAGTCAGCCCGAAGGCCTGGACGGGACGGTAGCGTGACGCCGACAGTTGCGTACAGGCTTCGAGCAACCGGCAAACCGGAGGTAAGCGCCCGAGCAGGGCAAGTGAGTCGACGCCCAGCTCGTGGGCTGGCTCGGAATCCATCATGAACAACGCCGGACGAAGCACCTTTTCATATATGTAGCCCATAGGTGGTGGGCACAGTGGGAACCGGCCGACAAAAATCAAGTTTACCCCAGTGAACACCCACCGAGGGGCACCTCCTTTTTTGTGCTTGTTATCCGGCTCAAATCGAACGCACCCTGACCCTGAAACTACCCTTGGGCCACCTCATTGCAGTGACTTCGAAAATCTTTTTCACGAAAGCCGTTTCGCAGTTTGACTCCACTGCTGAGCGCGCTCTTTGCTCCGACCAACTCACAAGAAAACTGTCATGGCTAAATCATCTGCAACTCTCGATTGGTGTATTGTTCGTCTCGGTGATGACCACAACTGGTGGGTCAACGAAGTCAGCGACTCGGTGCGCTGGGATGTCGATGGCCTTAGCATCATCGATCCGCGTCAAATGGCGCACCTCATTGAGCTGGTTGAACCGCTGCGCGATTACGGCTTCGATCAAGATCTGATGGAAGCGGCATTTATTCCCTTCCGCATTGAGCGGGAGGCCGGTGAACAGCTCGTGCGGCTAAAGCGCGTCAAGGACTCCTTCTTCGAGTCGGACGAAAAGCTTTTCGCCCTGGCCGATATTCTTGATGAGGAAAACGGGCCCTACGCCGATCTGCTCGACCATCTCACCCGTTGCCGAGTCAAAATGCTCAACGATATTTTCGATTTTGAGTCCAAGCTCACGGTGGACGAGGTCGAAGACGAGATTCGCGAAGACCAAAACACCAGTTTCATTGAAGGCAAAGCCATCCACACCTTCGACGAGTTGAGCGCCATTCTCGATTATGTGCCGGCCGGTTGGGAATCCGAGGAGGGCGAGGAACGCGCCAGCAAGGGCGATGATGACATTGATGACGAGGACTTGCCCGAGCTGGACGAAGAGGACGAAAAGACCCTCGCCGGTGACGCCACGCTCAAATGGGACGAGGACGAGGATGCTTCCGACGACTCATCCGCTGATAAGAAGAAATCCACGGACGACGATGACGACGACGATGAGGATGACGACGATGAAAAGGACGAGGACGACGACGAGGAAGAAGAGGAGAAGCCTAAAGCCAAACCGAAGCCCAAAAAGCGCTAAGACTTAAGGACATTCCTGGCTGGAATTAAGGCGGCTCCATGCGGAGCCGCCTTTTTTATCACTTTGCTTGAGCCTGGTTACGCTAACGGCATCGACCGGTTGGTACCGCTGGTTCTGTGCACGATTCAAGCCTTTACCGGCAGGGCGCTCAACCCGTTGATCCGGTTTGCGCACGCTCCAGGTCTGGCGATATCACCGACACCCTCCCCAGGTTGTCTTGGTCCGAACTAAATCGGTGTTTGTAGAAACGGATGATCGGTAATTCGAAGCAGAAATAGACCCCGGTGGCGATCAAGCTCACAACCCCGGTGGTGACGATAAAACAGAATATCGGGGACATCCCGTACGGAATTCTCACGACCAAACAAATCACCAACATGTGCAATAGGTAGATGCCATAGCTGATGCGGCCGAGGTGAACCAGCCACGGGTGGCAGAGACCCGGAACCGCGCGGCGCATCACCAGTCCCGCCACCAGAAGTGTCATGAGCCCATAAAGCACCTCGGCGTCCCAGGTGCTGGAGGCCGTGATCGGATAAAGGCTGAGCCCTCCGGCAATGATCAGACCGAGGCCGGCGAGCATCCAGGGCGAGCCCAAGGCTCCGGCCAAGCGTTCGTAGAGCTCGCGCTGCTCGAGGGCAAAGGCTAGCAAGACCCCCCAGAGGATCGCTTCCTGGTAACTGAAGACGATTCGCCAGAGGGTCGAATCGACGTCGACGTTGCCGACAAACTGGAAGACCGCGAATTTCAGGGCCAGCGCGCAAGCGAGCGTCGCGACCAGCCAGTTTTTCCGGAGGACGACGATCAAGAGCCCGAACCCAAGATAAAACTGTTCTTCCACGGCCAGCGACCAGGCACAAAAAAAAGGGCCGTCTGTAGCGGTCGGCAGCCAGTTGCTGTAATAAAAGAGGTAGGCTGGAAGTTTTTGCAGAAACAGTTCCTGGCTTTCCGGCCGATACTGACGCAGGACGAGCACGATAAAGGCCTGGAGCGCCAGAACGGCGTAGTAGAGCGGTAGCAGGCGAAGTGCCCTCCGGCCATAGAACCTGCCTAGCGATACTCGACCGTGGCACCGCAGTTCACGGAGAAGCAGGGTGCCGATGAGAAAGCCGCTGATGATGAAAAATAACGAGACCCCGTAGCGGCCGTTATCCGCCAGCACGGCCGCCCAGCCTTCGGAACGAGGCCCGTGATGCATCACCACGAGTAGGATCGCCAGCGCACGCAAGCCATCCAGTGCCGTGAAGTAGCGGGTCTCCCGGTAGGCTTCAAAAGTGAGCGGCGGGTTGGGTGGTTTCATGGCTGAAATCGGTGCGGCTCCCGTGGGCGTGGGGCAGGGGAGGGGCTGTGTGTTCGGGAAAGACTTACTCGGTCGGTGCAGGGTTGGGCCGATTTGCCTGATGGGCCAACCCCTCGCCATGGAGGGCGGTTGTTGGATCCAGTTGAGCCAGTTCGCGGGCCAACCGGGCGCTGAACACCCGCGCGCCGGCTGGGTTGAGGTGGAGGGCGTCGGCAAATTGGGAGTCATCGATCACCCAGTCGCTCGCGTTGAGGTAGGTGACCCCAGCTTCGCCCGCCAACTGCCGCACATGGTTTCGTAAGCGGGGCCAAACCGGCAGGGAATAAAACGACTCCCAGTGGGGCCGCGGCATGGGCATTTCCACCACTAGCACGCGAATCTGGTGGGCGTGGGCGAGTTCGATGATTTGGCGCACGGGGGCGGAGAAGCCGACCTTGCCCTCAGTGATTTCCCGGCAGCGGCGGTCAAATGAGGCGATTTCCGCAGCACTGCGGGGGCCGAAGTCGTCCACCCGGCCGAAGCGGTTTATTTTTTTGGCGGGTAGCCCGATCGACTCGAGTTGGCGCCGCCAGCGCTCGACCGTTGACCACGGGGATGATCTTTCGGACAGCATGGGAACCTGTGCGGTCAGTTTCAGCTGCCAGCGTTTTAAGCTGGAGCCGGGCGCGTAGAGCTCGGCGGCTTCAGTGGGGAAATAATAGGAAAGGGCGCGATTGCCCACCAAGTCCGACCAGTCGCCGCGGGCGGCGGCGTTGAGTTGATCGTCAAAGAAACCGTAGATCAGCCACTTGGGGCGAAGGTCGTGGGCGAGCGCGGTTTTCCAGATTAGATAATGCTCCACCGGCGAAGTCGCGCTGAGCGCCAAGTTGAGCGAGGGGGCCGCTGCGGGTTGGGCGCACCAAACCGAACGGAAGGCGTTGGGATCGCCGCCTGCCGCCATAAGAGAGTTGCCCAAAAACACGACCGGGGTGCCAACCGGGGGATGAGTCAGAGCCGCGAGGGCCTGCTGGCGCTGGGAGTGTGCGGCCACGTTGGCGATGACCGCGTTAAAGGCGAGAAGCACTCCGAGCGACACCCCGAGCGCGAGCAGGAATCGCTGGGTTTTCATGGTTTAAAAATCGATGTAGATGAACCGCGAGGTCTGGCCGCAAAACAGCAGAATCGCCCCGAGCAGTGCGCCCCACCAGAGCCCCCGCAGCCAGGCCCGGTCGAGGGGCGCCACTCCGTGCGGGGGAGGGGTGCCGCAACCTTGGAGGAATTCACACACCGACTTGATCCAGATGAGCGTTTTCATGGCCGGTTAAGCGCCCGCGAGGCGGCGGAAAAATAGACAGGCTGTGGGCAAATCCATACAGAAAAAGGCCCAACCGAGGTTAACCGCCAAAAAGGTTAACCCCCATCCGCTCGCCAAGCTCCAGCGCGACGGTTGGGCCACGGGAGGGCTCCACCGTTTCCAAAGCCGGTGTCCGGCCAAGAGCAACCCGTGCCACAGGCCCCAAACGAGGAAGTTAAGCCCCGCCCCGTGCCATAGGCCGCTCACCCCAAGCGTGACCAGGACGTTGAGGTAAATCCGTGAAGGCGCCCGCCGGGATCCACCCAGGGGAATAAAAACGTAATCGGTCAGCCACTTGGTGAGCGAGATGTGCCAGTGGGCCCAAAATTCAGCGATGTTGGTGCGGGCGTAGGGCCAGTCGAAGTTCTCCGGCACCTTGATTCCGAACAACCGCGCCGACCCGATGGCGATGTCCGAATACGCGGAAAAATCCACGTAGATTTTTACCCCATAGGCCAACAGCCACAGCGGTAGCGCCCAGCGTTCCGCCCGGGCGATGTCGGCCAAATTGAGGTGAACGGTGAACGCGGTCAGCAGGTCGGCGAGGGCGAATTTTTTGGTCAACCCCACGAGAATGCGGGTGATCCCGAGTTCCCAGTCCCCGGCCCAGTCGCGCGAGGGTTGGGCGAGTTTGGCGGCAAAGTCGGGGTAGCGCTTGATCGGCCCGGCCACCATGGTTGGAAAAAACAAGATGAAGGCAAGGTAGTCGGCCAGTTTGCCGCGTTCCGCCGTGCCGCGGTAGCGATCCACGGCGTAGTGAATGAACTCGAAGGTGAAAAAG
The DNA here is from genome assembly GCA_044353465.1 of Rariglobus sp. Classification (GTDB taxonomy): domain Bacteria; phylum Verrucomicrobiota; class Verrucomicrobiia; order Opitutales; family Opitutaceae; genus Rariglobus. Next base: position 5,835 of record JBILBW010000136.1, read on the forward strand.
GAAATGCCCAGGGGTAAAAACGCCCCGGCCCAGTACCACGGGTTTTGCTCGGGCGGCCCCAGAATCAGCCCGGACAGGAAGTTCCAGTATTTGAAGATGATGAGAAAGATGAGGGCCTGGGCGATGCCGGCCAAGCAGAGCCAGGAACCCGGTTTGTAGAGCCGGCTGAAGACGCTTTCCCACAAAAAGACCAGCAGGCAAAAGGCGCCGGCGGCGCCACCGATTTGAGTGAGCGAAAAGAAAATGAAAAAGGCCGCGCCGAAGCCGAAACACACCCAGGGCTGCCAGCGCGCTCCGGCGAGCCGGAAACCGATGGCCGCCGGCACGAGGAAAAGCAGGAAATAGGTGAAGGTGTTGAAGATCATCGGCTCGCGGCGCCGGCGAACATAGCGGATCGCTCGGCGGTGCGCACTGGGGCGCTCGCCTGCTCCCGCCTCGGTTCTGGGCCCACCGGTGGTCAACCGGGGGCCTGGCGCCTCGGGCCGAGGTGGTTCCAGCTGCGTCCTTGTCAACGGGCAGGTGACCCAGCAACCTCGCGACTTTTTACCTTATGCGTTTCCATAAATACCACGCCCTCGGCAACGATTACATTGTTTGCGACCCGGTCGATTTCCCCCAGTGGAAAAATGGCCCCTCCGTGGCGGAGATTCGCGTGATCTGTCATCGCAACTTCGGCGTGGGTTCTGACGGCATCCTTTGGGGCCCGCTGCCCTCCGAAAAGAGCCAGTTCGGCCTGCGCATTTTTAATCCGGACGGCTCCGAGGCTGAAAAGTCGGGCAACGGCCTGCGCATTTTTTCACGTTATTTGTGGGATCAGAAACTCGCCAAATCAGACACCTTCACGATCGAAACCCCCGGCGGCCATGTGCAGTCGGTCATCCAGGACA
>JBILBW010000137.1:0-6704 GCA_044353465.1 Rariglobus sp.
ATCGCCGCCCGGGCGCACCACAATGGTGTCGGCTTGGACTTCATACTGGTAGCCGGTAGAGTCGGTAATCAGGTCGAGGATGCGCTTGAGCGAAAGATTGCGCAGGGTGATACTGACCGAGGGGTTTTTGTTGCTCGGATCATTGAGGATGATGTTCACCCCCTTGAGCCCCTCGCTCTTGTCGTATTCTTCGGAAACGGCGGACAGGGTGCTCACGACCTTGCTCAATTCGACACCCTGGAAATTGACATTCGGAATGACGATACTGGCAAGCTTCTGGGCCAAGGCTTGGGGAATCGCGGGCTTCGTACCTTCAACGCTGCGGTCGATATAAACGCCGGGACGCTGCCAAGCGTTATTAACCTCCTCAATCATCTGGGCGCGGGATTTACCGCGGTTAAGTTCCCCCACCTTGGCTTTTTCGGTGGCGATGCGGGCGAGGAACGACTTGGCCTCGGGGCTGCCGGCATCAATCGTCTCGACGTTGCGGAAAGAATCTTGGGCACCGTCAAGGTCGCCGGCGAGGTACTGGCTGCGGCCTTTGGCCACTAGCTTGGCGATCTCCTTCTGGTCCTTGATAAAGCCGGGGCTGACCTTTTCGATTGGCTGCAGCGCGGGGTTGAGCTCGGCGGCTTCGATCGAACGCGCGACTTTTTCGACCTTCTTGCTGTCGGAGGAGGCGGCGGCGTAGGCATCGAGGGCGGCGCGGGCTCCTTCGGTATCACCCTGCTTGAGGGCGGCTTGGGCTTTTTCCATCAGCAGGCCATTCTTCTCCGCCTTGAGGTCTTCGTGGGTCGCGGCAGTGGCGGGGTTGGCGGGCAAGGCAGCGATGGCACCGTCGAGAATGGCGGAGGCCTCGTCATAACGACCCGCCTTGGCCAGTTTGCGCGCCTCTGCCCGCTTGGACTTGGTTTCGGCGAGCAACCCTTTGATCCGCAGGTTTTCCTGCTTCACAAGAGCGTCGGCCTCGGCAGCCGCCGCCTGTTCAGCCGATTTATCAGTGGCTTTGCTGTTCTCGGTTGCGGCCTTGGCCTGAGCGATAGCGGCGGGTGCACCGACAGCTTCGGTGGTTACCACGGCTTCGGATGTGACAACAGGTGCGGTTTCGCTCGTAGCAGCGGGAGCGGCAGCAACAGCAGCGGCAGGGCGCTGGGAGATGGCCTCATCGACCCCGGCCAAAAGGCGCTGGACCGTGGCATCGGCGGGGGCGATGGCAAGGAGCTCTTCCAAGTTCTTCTTAGCCGTGTCTAAATCCCCGGCATCCCGAGCGCGCAGGGCTTCGGACATAAGGCGGATTTTCGTTTCGGTCTGCCCTTGCGCAAGCAGCGCAGAGGGTGGAACCACCATCGCGAGCATCGCGGGGGTAACCAGGCTAACAACGAGGTTTTTGGGGAGCTTGGGTAGTTTCATGAAGAGATTCGCGTAGGGTCAGGGTTATAAGCTAGAGGGATTGAGAAAAAGGGGGTCGGAAAGAATGGGCTATGGAGCAAAGTCCGGGGCTCGCACCGGAGAGGTGACCGGAGCCGGGGCGGCAGGGCTCACCAAAACCTTGGCCGGGACAGCCGGGGTCAAGGTTTTGGTCAGCGGCTGCTTGAGGCTAGGGTCTTCCTTGACGACCACCACTTCGTTCGGCTCGAAGGAAACCGACAACACCTTGAAGGTGGCCGTACCAACGGTGAATGTGTCGCCGGCTCGGTGCGGGACGGGAGCTAATGAACCGTCAATTTTAAGGAAGGCGATGGGGGTGCCCTTGGTCAGGCGGCTTTTGTTGGTGAGGTTAAAGACTTCACCGGTTTTATCATCAACGACCTGGGCGACTGCCTCGGTTTCAATGATATCCATGCCCGTGGCCTGCTTGGTGCGATTCTGTTTCACCTCGAAGCTGCGGATCGTAAGCTCAAGTTCAGGAACTTTGTTACCCGCTTGAGCCAGAATGGTTTTACCGGAGACTGCGTTTTCAAAGGTTCCTTTATAAATACCCTCTTTTCCGGTGTAGCCGACCAACTGGAGTCGAAACGGGTCCTGTTTGACTTGGAACAATTCCACACCGAAGGCTGGCTCTGGCACAGGGGGGGAAGGCTTGGAGTTGGGCGGGGTAACCGTGAAGCGATTGCTGGCTGCATCATAATAAATTTCCGGAGGGGTAAAAACCTCGTAAATCCACTCCGCACCCGCTTGCTGAGCGGCGGGCGGTAACCAAACGGTGCTAATGACTTGCAACTCGCCAAGGGTGGCGGGGACGTAGGCGGCGTCGGGACGACTTTCGGGCTTGGCTTGGGGGCCGCCCGGTTTCGAGCCTTGGCTGAGGCTCCAGCCCAGCGATGACAGTAAAATGAGGGAGGCTGCACCGCACAGGATTTTATCAAGGGATTTGGCGGCCATATCAGAGAGTCGGGGTGGCTTCGGAGGGGGAGAGGGCAACAAGGTCAATCAACTCGACCGTGACCGTGAACTTGGAAAGCACTTTTTCCACTAAAGGCTTGGGGTTAACAATTTCAGGGGCTTCCGAAGGAGTAATCCCAAAGATACTGCTGAGGGTGTTAGCCGGGGCGGCCTTTTCGGGAGCTTGGTCTGACTTGTTTGATAGGGGATCAACCTCGACGCCGCGAACAACCAGAGGCAATTCGAAGGTGGCGAGTTTATTGAGCAAACTGCGCAAACACGCCGTTTCACCAATGAACGTGAGGCGGAAGGCGGAAGCATCGACGAAACCGGGCACCCGGGCGGTGATGCGCGGGTCTATTTCAAATAAGTCCGGGTTGGTGTTGGTGGCTGAACCGCGAGAAAGCGCAGCGCTGGTTTTAGCCGCGACAGGGGAGGAAGAGGCGGCGGGTAGTTCGCGCTGAAAGGCAACTAATTCATTCGGTTTAGCTTCAATCATGGCGCCCATCAGGTATTCGGCCACTTGGCGTTGGCGAAAAACGCTGGGAATCAAATCCCGCTCGGGGCCGGCGTTGGCATAGGTGGCAAAGCCGAAACGTTCGTCGGCCTTGGTCTTGATATTCGCAGTGTGGGTGCTTTCGCGCATCTTCTCCACAAAGGTGGCGATGTTGAAAAACAAATCCGTAGGTTCGTAGGGAACCTTGGCCTCGCGCAACATTGCGGCGCGTTCGCTTGGTTTTAGGGCGGCCGCTTGGACGTAAGCGGCACGAGCTTTTTGAAGGGCATCGGCAGCCTGCCCCTGGCCTTTAAGCTCGGCACGCATCAGGGTAAGCGCGTCTTCGCTGCGAACCAAGTCGGCCTTGATCAAAGCCTTGTTTTGCTCGCTTGGGGTGGGAACAACCGATTGGAGCTGATTCAATTCGCTGTGTTTCTTGTTTAGCGCATTGGCGCTTCTCTGCGCCGTTTGGCTGCGCTCATAGATGCACCACGAAGCACCAACAGCTGCCAACCCGAGGGCTGTAATCAGCGAATAAAATACAGGAAAGGTCTTAAAGCGTGCCATGGGGCGAGGGTCAGAGCGGTTTCTTGGGATCGACGACCAGAATGAAGTCGAAGCTCAAAATGCCTGGCTGGGTAGGGTTGAATTTTTCCTTTTCCACCGAGGAGATAAATTGGGATTCACCAAAACTTTTGAGGAGAGATTTCACGCGCTCGAAGGATTCACCACTGACACGGGAAAGCGGGTTGGCTGTGTCGAGCAAACGACCGCTGAGCTGCAGCCTTAAGACAGGAGCTGCTGCGATGACCGCCCCTACTCCCCCCTCGGGTGTCGCCACAACCTCATCGGCAGAAGGCCGGAGGACTTGGAGCTTTTCCAACCAGACATCCTCGACCTTAACCAAACGTTGCTGCAAATCCGTGAAGAAATTGATCCAGTTGGACTTGGATCCTACCAAACTCTGAATTGCGGTAATTTGGGCGCGGATCGAATCAATCCGCTGCAAATCGGTTGATTGGACGGCCTTAAGTTCACGCAAAGGCCTAATCTTAGCCTCCAACTGGACGGCTTGCTCGTTGATTTGGTGGACGCGATCGTTGAAATGAATAATCGGCAAGACCAAGGCCGCAACGACAAGACCAGCGGCTGCTAAAAAGAACGGCTGCTGCTTACGAAACGTCAACGCCTCGATCATCGCCGGGGGCAAAAGACTGAAATCTTTCTCCGTGCGAACCCGGGCCAAAGCGAGCCCAACCAAATCGGCTAATTGGGCTGATGCCCCGCGGGCTGCCGCAGCGGCTGGCGCAACCTCGACCATACGTAAAGCGTCAAAAGCCTCTACCTTAATTTTCAGCTTATCGGCCAAGATGTTCGCCAACCCTGGCAATTGCGAGGCCCCGCCGGTCAAATAGATGACCGCGGGTTGTTCCGCTCCGCTTTGCCGACGGTAGTTAACCGTGGAACGGGTTATTTCCAAGTGAAGGCGGCCAGCAAAAGATTCGGCCGCAGTTTTGACCGCAGCCAGAGCCGGCGATGTCTCCGGCAACTCGCTCGAGCCGCTTAGAACCTGCAGTTTCAAATTTTCGGCATGGGCGAAGTCCTGCTTAGTCTCGTCAGCTATCGTTTGGGTCACACTGTTACCCGCCAAGGCTATGGTGCGGATAAAAAACCGGCTGCCATCGATAAAAAGCAGATTGGTCGAGCGTGCCCCGATATTCACAATCAGGGAGGCCCCTGTAACCTCAGGGTAATTGTATTTAAACGACTTGTGTAGAGCTAGCGTAGAGGGAATGATCGCAACCGGATTGAGATCGTGATTACGCACCGAATCGCAAAGGGACTCGATAACATCTAGCTTCACCGCCCCCAGCATAACCTCCAAATCAAGCCCATCATCACTAACGGGATAATAATCCCAGACCACCTCGGTGAGTGGATAGGGGATATTCTGCTGGGCTTCGAACTTAAGGACTTGGGCGCGTTTGGATTTGTCTACTGCCGCGGTTTTAACGAACTTTGTTAGGGTGAGATGTCCCGGCACCGATAACACTGCCGCCCCAGTAGAACCCGTGCGTTTGGCAGAAGAGGCCAACGCCTGACCAATCAGTTCGGACCATTGTGACTCGAGACCAACATCGGAATTAAACGAATCAATGGCGAACTGCTCAAGAACAAGACGACCGTTTTTGGCGGTATTGAACACACTGCAAGCAACGTGGCCGGCACCGCTGTCAACTGCGAGAACGCGGGTGGATGACATAGGAAAGTTATGAATCTAAAGTAGAGACGCCGAGGTACGGAACCGGACTGACTTAACCCGCTTTAACGGGCGGGTTCTAGGCGAAAGAAGGAAGGAGAGGGCGGGGAGCCTGTGTTCGCAAAAGGGGTAAGGTACTGGGGCAGCAAGATACCATCGTTCACACCTGCACCACCCGAAACCTTACTGCGAAAACTTTCTACGATCTCTGGTTTGGGTAGGGTCAACAGGGAAACGTTATCCTTGTCCATAGGCATGGGCTTGCCATCCACAAAGACTTCAACCAAATAAAACTTGATGTCACCTGTGATTTGGTCGCGTTTGACAATCTCAGGGGGAAGGTAGAAGCGGAAAACTGTGCGACTCCCTGTGTTTTCAACTGCTACCGCTTCAGCCGAAGCTCGATAATAAGTGTCGGGAACTTTGGCGCCAGCCGGTGATTTAACGCTAAACACGCCGAGATTAAGGGTGACCTTAACGCGATCGATGAAATTCCTATTCTTAACCCCTTCTCCAGCGCGCGGCTGCAGTTCTACTTCAGTCACATGCCAATCGCCGGTCGCAGATCGGACCGAGTTGAACCGGACAGTGGCCACACTGATGGGCGGCTGAGGGTTGCCGGCTAAGGCAAAGGCCGGCAGTAAGGCCGAAAATGCTACTAAGGCAAAGCCAACGAAAACACGACGTGCTAAGGGTTTCATGCTAAGGGTAAAAAAAGGGGGGTATGAGGTTGCAGACACTGAGGGTTAACCCCTATCTGTCACGCCGAAAATGGGTAAATTCTGAAAAGATTTATGCCTATTTTTCTTAATCCCAATATCCCCGCGATATCATGTCCTCGGTCAACTGTCACAAAATAGCAGTCCTCTTCTTCATTCAGAACGATCAAAGCGAGGAGTTGCTCCTGCTGAGAAATAAGCCACCCAACCATGGGGCGTGGAGTCCCATCGGGGGCAAACTCGAAACGACGACCGGCGAGTCGCCCTTTGAATGTGCGGTTCGCGAGACCGCCGAGGAAACCGGTCACGTGATCAGCCCAGCCGACCTGCACCTCTTTGCCATGGTTGCGGAAAAATCCTACGAGGGCAGTGCGCACTGGTTGATGTTTCTTTTCAAATGCAAACGGCCCATAACCGCCCTGCCTCCGGCCATGGAAGAAGGGCGATTTGGTTTTTTCTCCCGCGCCGCGATCAACGAGCTCACCATTCCCGAATCCGACCGTAACGCGCTGTGGCCGATCTACGACCGGCACCGTGATCACTTTGTGGCCTTGCGCGCCGACTGCCACCCCGACGCACCTTTAAAAATCACCGTCGAACAGATTACACGCTGAGACTAACGTCCAGCCCGCCTCCTGCGCGGAATCGGTGCCATCGTTCCGCTCCAGCTCCCCATTCATTTTTTAAAAATGATCTGAAGAAGGATGACGTTAGCGGAATTCGCACAAACCGCCCCCCCCCACTCCCCCGGATCCATCACGAAACAATCCTTGATTTATTGGCGACCAGCCAAACACTGAACTTTTTAACACCCAACTTAACTACAACCTTGAGCAACCAAGCTGTA
>JBILBW010000138.1:0-6698 GCA_044353465.1 Rariglobus sp.
GGACACCACCTGGCCCGTCGTGTTGGTGAACACCGTGAGCTGCGGGGCGTTGAAGGTGACCCCCTGCAGGTAGTCTGCGAAGGCGGCCCGGGCCGGCTCCATCAGGCGGCTGTGGTAGGCGCCGGCTACATTGAGAGGAATCACCTTCTTGATCCCGCGGTCCTTGGCGGCGGCGACGGCGGCATCGACCTTGGTTTTGTCCCCCGAAATGATGATTTGGCCCGGGGCGTTAAAATTGGCCGCCTCGATGTCAAAGGCCGCGCACAGATCATAGATGGTCTGGCGCTCTTCGCCGAGGATCGCCGCCATCCCGCCCGTCGTGGTTTCGCACGCGAACTGCATCAGGCGACCGCGTTCCGCCACCACCCGCAGGCCGGTGGCAAAGTCAAAAACGCCGGCCACGGTCAGTGCGGTGACTTCGCCCAGGCTCAGGCCAAAGGCAAAGCGCACCGCAGCCAACTTGCCCTGCTCTTTGAGGATCGCATGGACAGCCATCCCGTGGACGAAGAGCGCGACCTGGCAGACTTTGGTTTGGGTAAGCTCGGCATCCGGCCCTTCGAAGCAGATTTTGGCCAAATCCCAACCGAGCACCCGGTTGGCCTCGTCGTAGAGAGCGCGCGCGGTGGCGGAGTTTTCGTAGAGAGACTTGCCCATGCCGACCTTTTGGGCGCCTTGTCCGGAGAAAATAAGTGCGGTAGCCATGTTTGGAAAGGTACACGGGTAAGGCCCCTACCCCCCAAAACCAAGCCCGAAAACGGTCGGCTCCCGCGCGAAGCTCGCGCCCCGAGCACCGCTAGGTTTTGAAGAAAATCCCCTTCAAATTCATATCCAGCGCCTGCGGATTGGGGGAGAAGCGCAGCGCCTCCGCTTTGCTAATGGTGCCCGATTTGACCAGGCGGTAAATATCGCGATTAAAGGAAAAATTGGCCGAGTCGTTGCCGCTTTCGAGCAGGCCTTGGATTTTCTCAAACTGGCCCTCGATGATCAAACTGCGGATCACACTGTCGGCGAAAAGGATCTCATTGGCCGGCACGCGCCCGCCGCCCTCCATGGCGGGGATCAGTTTTTGGCAAACAAACCCGCGTAACGAACCGGCGACTTGCCGACGCGCCTGGATTTGCTGCTCGGGCGGGAAGAACTCAAACAACCGGGTGAGCGACTGCGCCACCGTGGCCGCATGCATGGTGGAAAACACCAAGTGGCCGGTTTCCGCCGCCGAGATGGCGGTCTCGAAGGTTTCGCGGTCGCGCATTTCCCCGATCAGGATGATGTCGGGGTTTTGCCGGAGCACCGACTTGATCGCCAACTCGAAGGAGGGCACATCGAGGCCGATTTCGCGCTGCTGAAACACCGACTTGTCGTCCTGAAAGGTGAACTCGATCGGATCCTCCAGCGTGACGATATGCTTGTCGGCGTTTTCGTTGATCCAGCCGAGCATGGCGGCCAGGGTGGAACTCTTGCCCGAACCGGTCGCCCCGCAAACCAGGACGATGCCGTCCTTGGCCTTGGCCAGGTTGAGCAACGGCTCCGGATTGAGCCCCAGGTCGGCAAAGGTCGGCACGCGGTTTTTAATGTGCCGCATGACAATGCTGGCCGTACCGCGTTGGTGGAAGCCGTTCACACGAAAACGCCCGACGCCTTCCGCCGAGTAGGCGAAGTCCACCTGGCCCTCGTTTTCCCAGCGCGACTTAAAGACCCGCGGCACGTGGGTATCGACAAACTCGCGCACTTCCGCCGCGGCAATCGGGTCCATGTCGACCGGTTTCAAGCGGCCCGACACCCGCAAATAGGCCGGTTTATCGGATTTGATGACCACATCACTGGCACCACTTTGGACCGCTAACTTAAGCAACTCGTTAAAAAGTTCAGTGGTGGGCGACATGGGGTGGCGTCGGATGAAAAACGTTGCGGAATTGTTAAAGTGGGCTGCTCTGCTGTGCAAGGTATCATCCGTAAAACAGCCATGAAACTCCGCCCCCTGACCGGCACAATCACAGCCCTTGTAACGCCCTTTAAGGCCGACCAATCCATCGCCTTCGACGATCTGACCAAGCTGGTGGAGTTTCAGATCAAGGCCGGCATCAACGGCCTGGTGCCCGTCGGCACCACCGGCGAGTCGCCCACCCTTTCCCACGAAGAACACCTCGAGGTGATCCGCGCGGTGATCGCCACCACCCGCGGCCGAGTGCCGGTGATCGCTGGCACCGGCTCCAACTCCACCAAGGAGGCCGTCGAATTAACCACCCTCGCGACCCAGGCAGGCGCGGATGCCGTCTTGGTGGTGGCCCCTTACTATAACAAGCCCTCCCAGGAGGGCGTGTTCCGGTACTTCTCCGCCGTCGCCGAGGCCACCGACAAACCCGTCATCCTGTATTCCATTCCCGGCCGCTGCGGCATCGAAATAAGCGTACCGGTGATCGAACGGCTGCGGAGCAAATACCCGCACGTGCGCTTCATCAAGGAGGCCGGCGGCTCGGTGGACCGCGTCGACCAGATCAAGCAAGCTCTGGGCAAAGACATGACGGTGCTCAGCGGCGACGACAGCCTCACCCTGCCCTTCATGGCGGTTGGAGCCGAGGGCGTGATCAGTGTAGCCTCCAATCTTTATCCCAAAGAGGTCGTGCAGTTGGTCAACGCCTGCCTCGACCACGATCTCGCCAAGGCCACCAAGCTCCACCGCAAGCTTTACCCGGTGTTTAAAACTTTGTTCATCGAGCCCAATCCGGTGCCGGTTAAGTTCGCCTTGGCACGCGCGGGCATCATCCGCTCCGACCTGGTTCGTACCCCGCTGACCGAACTCACCAAGACTAGCGAGCAAACCCTGGTCTCCGTACTCAAAACCTTTGGCAAATAAACCCATGTCCCTTCGTATCGCTCTTATCGGGGCCCGGGGCCGTATGGGCCAGGCCATCACCACTGCAGCGCAGGAAGCCGGTGCCACCGTTGCCGCGGCGATTGACGCCGGCGATGACCTCGCTGCCGGCATTGCCCAGGCCGATGTGATCATCGACTTCAGCTCGCACAAAATCACCGGCGAGGTGATTCGCCTAGCGGTCGCCGGCCGCAAACCGCTGGTGATTGGCACCACTGGCCATCCCGCCGAGGAGAAAAAACACCTGCTCGCCGAGGCGGCCCAGATCCCGACGGTCTGGTCAGGCAACTATTCGGTGGGCGTGAACCTGCTTTTTGCCCTCACCCGCCGCGCTGCCGCCGTGCTGGGGTCCGACTACGACTGCGAGGTCGTGGAAATGCACCACCGGTTTAAAAAAGACGCGCCCAGCGGCACCGCCGCCCGGTTGCTCGAAATCATTCTGGAAGAACGTAAACTCACCGCCGAGGCCCTTCGCCACGGCCGCGAGGGCATCACCGGCGAGCGCACCGCGACGGAGGTCGGCATCCATGCGCTGCGGGGCGGCGACGTGGTGGGCGATCACACCGTGATGTTCGCCGCGCTCGGCGAACGCATTGAACTCAGCCACAAGGCCTCCGACCGCGGGATTTTTGCCCGGGGCTCGATCCGCGCGGCCCAGTGGCTCGTGGACCGCCCGGCCGGCGTTTACGACATGCAGGACGTGCTCGGCCTGCGTTAGGTTTTCGCTACCGCCCCCCGCAGATCTCCCTATGATCACCTCCATCCACGGGCTGCTCACCGCCGCCACCCCGCTGCACGCCATCATCGAGTTGAACGGGTTCGGCTACGAGGTGAACATCCCCGTGACGACCGCGGAAAAGCTCCCGGTCACCGGCACGCTGGTGAAGCTGCATACGTTGGTGATTTACCGAGAGGACGCCCAAACGCTCTACGGATTTGCGACCCCGGCCGAGCGTGATTTTTTCCGGCTGATGATCGAGCAGGTGACGGGGGTCGGCCCCAAAATGGCGCTCACCATCATGAGCAAACTCTCGCTGCCCTCGCTGCAGAGTGCGATCGGCAGCGGCGACATCGCCACCTTGGCCAAATGCCCGGGCATCGGCAAAAAAACCGCCGAGCGCCTGGTGATCGAATTGCGCACCAAGGTTGGCGCCACCGGTTCAGCCGAGACCGTGCTATCCGCCAGCGGTACGGCCGGAGCGGCCCCTGCCGCGGCTACGGACACGAAGATGCGCGATGCGGTGCTCGCGCTCGGCGCCCTCGGCTACAAGACGGCTGACGCCGATGAAGCCATCCGCCGCGCCCTCCTCGCCCTGGGGCCGAAGGCCACGACCGAGCAGTTGATCAAAAAAGCGCTGGGCTCGTAAAGCCTGGCGGCTGCTGGGGATTGGGCATTCCCTGAATCGAAGCGACTCCGTCGTCCCGCTAAGTGCGGAGAGTCGACGGTCGTTGAACTCCGTATTCCAAACGTAGGGGGATCGCGGAGCGATTTCGATCCGATATCCGGAACGCTGAAAACGGAAAAAGTTTGTTCGAATGGTGGGTCGACCGGGATTCGAACCCGGAACCAACAACTTAAAAGGATGCTGCTCTACCATTGAGCTATCGACCCCCGACTTATTCGAAACCAAACCCTGCGGCTCTTCCCTGAATTCAGTTTTCACAGAAAATTTAACCGACTTAGCGAAATGACGCTAAACCAGCTCAGTTGCCTGGAAAAAAAAGAAGCAGTAAAGAACGGGCAGCCCTCAGTCAGTAAAGACGTGCGGGAGGGTGCTAATACGGGTGTTTTTCCGGCGGCGGCAAGCGGAATTTTTTATCCCGTAAAACTGGGCGCCAAGAAACGCACCGCTGCCCGCGCTCACTCCAACCCCAACGCCTGCCGGCCCGCCGGGGAAATCATCTGCGGGGTCCAAATCGGATCCCAGACGATGTGAACTTTGGCCGACTCGACGCTGGGAAGGGCCGCGATCTTCTGGCGCGCATCTTCCGCGATGACCGGCCCCATTCCGCAGCCTTGGGCGGTCAACGTCATCTTCACTTCCAGCGCATGGCCGCCGCTCGGGGTCGGCTCCACGCTCAGGTCGTAAATGAGCCCGAGATCGACGATGTTCACCGGGATTTCCGGGTCGAAACAGGTCTTCATCGCCGCCCAAACCGCCGCTTCACTGAACTCCCCCGCCACCGGCTCGGCCGCACCGGCCAGCGTGGCCACATCAAAGCCGTTGAGCGCATTCGCATGCTCGCGGTTGAGGCGAAAAAGCCCCTGGTCAGTGCGCACGGTGACGCTACCGCCCAACGTCTGCATGACGTGGACGGTGGTGCCGGTTGGCAAGGTGGCGGAGTCACCCGCGGGAATCAAAGTGGCCGGGATGGCGCGCGAAAGGATGTATTCGGATTTCATCGGGTTGGATTTAGGAAAAGCCAGTTAGCGGAGGATCAGTTCCTGCGGTAAACGCGCATAGATGCCGCGCGGGTCGTTGAATTGGCCCAGCGCCTTGCCCTGGGTTTTGACGGTTTCCATCACCTGGGAAACAAGGCCTCGGTGGCTCGCCTCCACCGGCCGGGAGTTCTCAAGCCAGGCCTGGACCATTTCGGCAAACGTCTGCGGGAGCGGGAACTCGGTGAGCTCGTAATCGTTATCCACTGAGGCGGCCTTGGCCGCGTAGGCGATCGCCGCGTCCAGCCCGCCGAGCTCGTCCACCAAACCGAGCTTAACCGCCTCACGCCCCGACCACACCCGCCCCCCCGCGATTTTCCGCACCTCGGCGGGGTCGAGCTCACGCCCCTCGGCGACCTTGCGGATAAACTCCCCATAGATCCACTCCACCATGCCTTGAAAAATGGCCAACTCCGACTCGGTTTTGGGCCGGGAAAGGGTGAAGAGATCGGCGTAACGCCCGGTCTTGACGCTGTCCCAGGTCACCCCGAGCTGATTGGCCAGTTTTTGGATGTCGAAGTGAATGCCGACCACGCCGATCGAACCCGTGATCGTGGTCGGTTCGGCAAAAATGCGGTCTCCATAAGCGGAAATCCAGTACCCGCCCGAGGCCGCGTAACTGCCCATGGAAACGACCACCGGTTTGTCTTCCGCCGCCAAGCGCAATTCACGCTGAATATGCTCGGAGGCCGTGGCTGAGCCGCCCGGACTGTTCACCCGCAACACGATGGCTTTGACATCGTCGTCCTGGCGCAGGCTGCGCAATTCGCGGGCGAACCGCTCCCCGCCCACCTCGTCGGGCTCGCCTTCCCCGTCGACGATCGCCCCTTCGGCGTAAATAACCGCAATTTGATGATCGGGATGCGCCTTCGGTGCCGGCAAGGAGTGCGCGTAGTCCGTCAGGGTGACTTGCTTAAACGAATCAGCCGGATCGCTCACCCCGGTGGCCTGCTTAAGCTGAGCCAGCACCTCATCCCGATAGGCGAGGCGATCAACCAGGCGGTTCTTCAGGGCGGACTCAGGCCGGATAACCCCCTCCGCGTCGATCAGCGCCTGCAGGTCGGCCGCGGCCAGTTTACGATCAGCCGCGATATCCCCGCGCAAGTCGCCCCAGAGGTCGCCGAGGAGTTTTTCCAGTTGCTCGCGATTGGCCGGACTGAAGTCCTTTCTCACGAAGGGCTCGGCGTAAGATTTATAATCGCCGACCTTGGTCACCTGCACGCCCACCCCAAAACGCTCAAAGGCGCCGGCAAAAAAGGTCGGTTCGCTCGCCAGACCGGGCACCACCAAGGAGCCGTAGGGATCCAACACGAGATCGCTCGCACCCGCCGCCAGATACAGATCGCGGGTGGTCGCGAAGTCCAAATAAGCCACCACCGGTTTACC
>JBILBW010000042.1:0-20529 GCA_044353465.1 Rariglobus sp.
GGCGTCTGGCGCATGTCCCCGCAGCGCAGGAACTGCTCATGGAAGGCGAAGGCGCGGCTGAGGGTTTGCGGGGTTTGGCCCTGCTTGGACATCTCGTAGTAATGCAGGAGCAGGTCGTGGAATTGCGGGTGGGCGCACTTCTCGATAATCAGCCGGGCGCGTTCGTTGGGGGCTTTGCCGCGCAGGTCGGCCACCCCGTTCTCGGTGACCACCACCTGCACCGAATGCTCGCTGTGGTCGAGGTGGGAAACCAGCGGCACGATCGTGCTGATCTTGCCGCCCTTGGCCACCGACGGACAGGTGAAGATCGAAATGTGGGCGTTGCGGGTGAAGTCGCCCGAGCCGCCGATGCCGTTCATCAGGTTGCTGCCCATGATGTGCGTCGAGTTGATGTTGCCAAAAATATCTACCTCGAGAGCGGTGTTGATGGTGATGATGCCGAGCCGGCGGACGATTTCCGGGTTGTTGGTGATCTCCTGGGGGCGCAGCAGGATGCGCGAGCGGAAGAACTCCAAGTCCTGGTAAAACTTGAGCAGCATTTCCTTGGCGATGGTTAGCGAGGTGCCGGTGGCAAACTTCACCTTGCCCGAGCGCACCAATTGGATGACCGAGTCCTGGATGACCTCGGAATACATTTCGAAAGCGGGGATGCCGGGGTGGGCGCCGAGGCTGCCGAGCACCGCATTGGCGATGTTGCCCACGCCGGATTGGATGGGGAGAAACTCCTTGGGAATGCGCCCGGCGTGGAGTTCGGCGGCGATGAACTCGGCCACGTTGTTGCCGATGCGCTCGGTGGTCTCGTCGGCTGGCTCGAAGCCGGCGTTTTCATCGGCCATGTTGCTCTCGACGATGGCGACGATCTTGCTCGGGTCGATTTTGACCGTCGGTATGCCGATGTGGTCGGAGGGGCGCAGGATCGGGATGGGCTGGCGGTAGGGCGGGTCGCGCGGCTCGTAAATATCGTGGAAGCCGCGCAGGTTGGGGGAATGAAAGCGGTTGAGTTCGATGATCACTTTTTTGGCGCAGCGCAGGAAGGTCGGGGAGGCGCCCACCGAGGTGGTCAGGGTGATCTCGCCGGAGGCGGAAACGTCGCTGGCCTCGACGATGGCCCAGTCGATGTCGCCGAGGAAGCCGCTGCGCACCTGTTGGGGCAGGTGGGAGAGGTGCATGTCAAAAAAACGGGTGCGGCCGGCGTTGATGCTCTCGCGCAGGGATTTGTTGCTCTGGTAAGGGGTGCGCCACGAGATGGCGTCGGCGCGGGCCAACTCGCCGTCGAGGGAGTCGCCGGTGGAGGCGCCTGAGACGATCGCGACCTTGAAGGGCCGCCCGGCCTCATGTTCGGCGCGCGCCCGGATGGCCAGGGCCTTGGGCACAACCTTGGCCGCCCCGGCAGGGGTAAAGCCACTCACGCCAAGGGTTTGGCCGTTTTGGATCAGGGCGGCGGCTTCATCGGCCGTCAACAGAGCGAAGGGAGTAGTCATGGGCTGCACCTACAGTGCCCGCTTTGCGCGAGGTGTGCCAATCGCCGCTTGGTAATGCCTACGCATTCTTTGCGCCCTGCGGCCCCCGGGTTCTTGTAACCGCGCCGACGCTCCGGCGGCACCCCGACCGCCCCTGTCGGCGCGGTTCAGCGCGGTCGGGCGGTTGCAGGGATCTCCGCGGGTTTTCACCGGTCATTCCGAGGCGACGGCGGCCGCCTGGTTCTCCCGCCCCAAGCCGGGCTTGCGACCCACCCCAGGGCGTGCAGTTTGCCTGCCGGCTTAACTCCCTATGAAAAAAATCCTGATTCTTCTCGGCAGCCTACTCGCCCTTCTGCTGATCGGCGGCGTGGTCGCCTCGTTTTTCCTCGGTTCCGTGGTGACCAAAGCGGTCAACACCTTCGCGCCCAAGGTCACCGGGACCCCGGTCACCCTGGAAAGTGCCGCGATCTCGCCGTTGACCGGCTCCGGCACGCTCAAGGGGCTGTTTGTCGGCAACCCGAGCGGGTGGAAAAGCCCCAAGGCGTTCTCCTTCGCCCAGGTGCATGTCAGCGTGGCCCCGCTGTCGCTGCTCGGCGACCACATCATCGTCAAGGAGGTGCTGATCGACGGGCCCGAGTTCGTCTATGAGACCAACCTCGTGCGCAACAACATCAAGGACCTGTTGGCCAACATCGAAAAGTTCACCGGCGCGGCCGGCGAGGCCCCGGCCGAGCAACCCGCGCCCGCAGCGGGCAAGCCGATCAAATTCGAAGTGAAGCAGTTCCGCCTGCAAAACGTGAAGGTGACCGTCGGCGCGGGCGGGGCCGCGCTGACCCTGTCGCTGCCGCCGATCACCCTGACCGATCTCGGCACCGCCGAGGGCGGCATCACCCCCGATCAGGTGGCCACCAAGGTGCTGACCCAGGTCCTTGGCGGCATCACCGGCGCGGTGGGCGATTCCCTGCTGAAGGGCGGCGGGGCCACCGGGGATGCCGCCAGCAACGCGGCCCGGAAGGCGACCGAGGGCCTGAAAAAGCTCTTCGGCGGCAATAAATAAGCCCCCGGCGGGCACCGATGCGCCCGCCGCGCGGAGGGCGCACCTGAGTTCGCCTTTGGCGGGCGGGGGCGCTTGGGGGGATGTCGTTTGGGGCTTTTCCGAAGGGCGGTGCCCCCCTCAAAGCAGGCGCCCTTTTTCTGATTTTGGCTGCCAACCGGGGCCGGCCGCAGTTCGGGGCGCAGCTGGGACACGGAGGCGCTCGCCCCCTGGATCGCGGCTTTTGGGCGCCGTCCTGGCAACCCGGCCGGCGGGTGCGGTGTCTCACGCTCCGCCGGCTTGCCTCTTCCCGACGCTACGCGGACCGCTCGGTTTGCGTGAGACGAATAAAGTTTGACTAACCTAATCTTTTACCCGCTTTCGAATCATGAGCAAATCCCTCCCGGTATCCGTCAACGAGGTCCTGGGTCGACTCAAGCCAGCCGAACGCGTGGCGGTGGAGGATGTTTTGCGCGCCCTGCTCGACTGCGAACACCGCCGCCAGCCCGCCGGGGAGGCCCAGCTTGGCGCCCTTGGCGGACTGGGCCGGGAGGCCGGCCTGCGCACCCTTGCCCTCGCCAAGGCGGCCGGGCTGGTGGATGAATCCGCCCATGCCTGGCGCCTGACCGTGCCGGGGCGCGCGCTGGCGGTGCACCTGATGCGCGCCCACCGGCTGACCGAAACCCAGCTGGCCCGCACCACCAGCCTGCCGGCCGAGTCCTGGCATGATCTGGCCAACGCTGCCGAACACGCCTTGAGCGCGGCCGACGTCGACCGCCTAGCCGATGCGCTCGGCCACCCCCATTTTGATCCCCACGGCGACCCCATTCCGACCCGCGACGGGCACTTTCCCGCCCCCGAGGGCCAGGCGCTCGCGTCTTGGACGGTGGGCCGCCCGGGGGTGATTTCGCATATCGAGGACGAGCCGCCGGCTCTGTTTGCCCAGCTGGCGGGACGGGGGATTTTCGCCGGCATGCGCTTGGTGCGCCTGCCGGCGGCGCAGCCGGGCACCTGTGAGATCGAGCTGGAGGCGCAGCGCGAGGTGTTGGCGGCCGAGCTGGCCGCGCTGATCCGGGTGCGCCTGCCGCTCACCAACGAGGGCGAGCCCCCTGCCGGCGCCCGCCGCCTCAGCGCCATCCCCCGGGGCGCGGCTGCTGAGGTGATTACCCTCCTGCCCGGCTGCATCGGGGCCGAACGCTCGCGGCTGCTCGACCTCGGTTTTGTCCCGGGCAGCCGGGTCGAACACGAACTCGACAGCCCCTTGAGCGGACCAGCCGCCTACCGGCTGCGTGGCACCCTGATCGCCCTGCGCCAGACCCAGGCCCGCCAGGTCCTGGTCCAACCCGCCACCTCCCTTTAACCATGTCCTCCGCCTGTCCTCCCTCCGCCTGCGATGCCTGTGCGGCCCCCCGCGGCCCTGCGCAACGCCTCGGTCTCGACGTGAGCAAGACCGACTACGTGGTCGCCCTCGCCGGCAACCCCAACACCGGCAAAAGCACGGTGTTTAACCGCCTTACCGGCCTACGCCAGCACACCGGTAACTGGCCGGGCAAAACCATCGCCCGCGCCGAGGGCGGCTTCGCCTACGCCGGCAAACGCTTCAAACTGGTCGACCTGCCCGGCACCTATTCGCTGCGCTCGGCCAGCCCCGACGAGACGGTGGCGCGCGAGTTTATCCTCTTCGGCCGGCCCGACGTCACTGTAGTGGTGGTCGACGCCAATTGCCTCGAGCGCAACCTCAACCTCGTTCTGCAAATCCTTCAAATCACCGACCGCGCCGTACTTTGCCTTAACCTGATGGACGAGGCCCGCGCCAACGGCGTGACGATCGACGCCCGTGGTCTGGCCCGCGAGCTGGGCATACCGGTGGTGCCCTGTTCGGCGCGCTCCGGCGAGGGCCTGCCACAGCTGCTCGCCGAGCTGCATGCGGTCGCCTCGGGCGCGTTTAAGCCCAAACCCTACCGGCTCAAACTGGCGGTGCCCGGCCTCCACGAGGTACTGGCCCGGGTGGTGGAGCGCCTGCGCGCCCGTTTCCCCGGCTTGGCCAACGAGGAGTGGATCGCGCTGCGCCTGCTGGAAGGCGACGCCGCGGTCGGCGAGATGGTCGCCGCCGGCACCCTTGGCCACATCACCGCTGACCATGCCGCGCTGGCCCGCGCCGCCGCCCAATCCGCCCCCGCCCAACCCACCCCGCCGAAGGAGGCGCAGCCATGAGCAACTCCGCCCAAAAAGACCCGCTGTTGCACGAGGCCGGCGAACTGCGCTGGCACCTGCCGCGCGATTTCAACGACCGGCTCACCGAGGCGATTTACGCCGAGTCGGCCCGCATCGCCGAGCGCACCGTCACCCGCCAAGGCGCCTCCCGCCGCCTCGCCTTCCAGCAGCGCGTCGACCGCCTGCTCACCAACCCCTGGACCGGGTTCCCGGTGATGGGCCTGCTCTTCGCCGCGGTGCTCTGGCTGACCATCGCCGGGGCCAACGTCCCCAGCGAACTGATCGCCGACCTGCTGCTGGGGAAAATCTACCCGGGGTTGCGCGCGCTCGCCTTCGATGGCCTGCCCGCCTGGCTGGCCGGCTTGTTGGTCGACGGCATGTACCTGGCCACCGCCTGGGTGATCAGCGTGATGTTGCCGCCGATGATGATTTTTTTCCCCACCTTCACCCTGTTGGAGGATCTCGGCTACCTGCCGCGGGTGGCCTTTAACCTCGACCGGCTGTTCCAGCGGGTGGGGGCGCACGGCAAGCAGGCCCTGACCATGGCGATGGGTTACGGCTGCAACGCCGCCGGGGTCATCGCCGCCCGGGTCATCGACTCGCCGCGTGAACGCCTGATCGCGATCGTTACTAACAACTTTGCCCTCTGCAACGGCCGCTGGCCGACCCAGATCCTCATCGCCACCATCTTCCTCGGCGCGCTCGCTCCGGCGGCGCTTTCCGGGGTGGTGGCGGCGGGCGCGGTCTTTGGGGTGGCGGTGCTCGGCTTTGGCCTGAGTCTGCTCTGTTCCTGGGCGCTGAGCCGCACCCTGCTGCGCGGCGAGGCCTCGACCTTCAGCCTGGAACTACCGCCCTACCGCCCGCCCAACCTCATCCGCACCCTCTACACCTCGCTGATCGACCGCACCCTTTTCGTGCTCTGGCGCGCGGTGGTCTTTGCCCTGCCGGCCGGCGCGGTCATCTGGCTGGTCTCCAATCTCCACCTCGCCGACCACAGCCTGGCCTATTGGGCGGTCAGCGGCATGGACCCGCTGGCGTTGGCGATCGGCCTCAACGGCGTCATCCTCCTCGCCTACATCATCGCGATTCCCGCCAACGAAATCGTCATCCCCTCGGTGTTGATGTTAACCGTGCTGCTCACCGGCCAGGCCGGCGGTGAACACGCGGCCGGGGTGATGTTTGAGACCGGGGATGAAGGGGTGAAAACCCTCCTGACCGGCGCTGGCTGGACCACGCTGACGGGGGTGTGCCTGATGGTTTTCAGCCTCTGCCATAACCCCTGCAGCACCACGCTCTACACGATTTACAAGGAAACCCGTTCGCTCAAATGGACGCTGGTGTCGGCGCTGATGCCGACCGCGATTGGCGTGGTCTTGTGCGGCCTGATCGCGCTGCTTTGGCGGGCGCTGAGTTGAGGCCGGAGCGAGAACCCGCCGAGACCGAAGCGGCGGCAACGGCCGGTGCTTTTGCCGGCGCCGGGGGCCGTTCGGTCCGGTGAAACCCGGTTACGGCGCCGGGTTAACGGCGGCGTTGGGGCCTGGCGGTGGGCGCCTCCCAGGCGGAGATCGTCTGGTTGAGGTAAGCCAGCTGGTGTTGCAGCTCGGCGTAGTCGCGGCGCAGGGCGGCTTCGATCGTGCGCTCGAGCTGGGGGCGCTTGGGTGCGGCTAGGCTGAAGCGCCACGCGGGCATTTTCCGGTAATCACGCAGCTTGCGCTCGGTGTCGCGGCGGGCCGCATCCAGCTCGGCAATCGCCCGGCGCAACCTCCCGATGGAGGAATCGGGACGGACCGTGTCGTTGGCGGTTTCCCACTCGATTTCCAGGCGGGCCAGCCAGTCGGCATCGCGGGCCGCCCAGGCCTGCTGGACTTCGTGCCAGAGGCGTTCGCGCGCCTGGGTCCATTCGCCGCCGCGATCAGGGTGGAGGTGTTGCACCAGCCGGCGGTAAAGGTCTTTGGCCTCGCCGTGCCCGCTGCGGGGGCGCTGCGGGTCGCGGCGGCCGTCGAATGGAGATTCACCGTCCTCGCCGAACAGGTCTTTAAAAAACCGCTCAAACCCCTCGTCGTAAGCGTCGGGTTCAGTGGGATCGCCCGGCGGGCGCGAGTCGTCGGCGCCGGGGGTCGGGGCCGGCTGGGGGTGGGCGCGTTCGTAGGCCTCGGGATCGGCCTCGTACTCGCGGTGCTCGCGCCAGACCTTTTTAACCGGGCGGCCGGACAAGGCGGCGGCGTATTGGGCCTGCTCCACGTCGTGGGCTTTGCGGCCCACTTCGGCGCCGAGTTCGCGCAGCGCGGTGACGAGTTGAGGGAAGGTCCCGTGCAACCAGGAGGTAAAGGCCGGGGCGTCGGTTTGTTCGTGGCGGTGGAGGTCGCGGGAAGCCTTTTCGACTCGTTTGCGGGCGGCGTGGAAATCGGCCCACACCGCGTGTTGCAGCGGGGCGTTGTCGATGAGCATGAGCAGCCGGCAGCGCGAAAGGCGCACCGGCGCAGGGCTGGGCGGCGGGTAGTAGGCGGCTGTCTGGCGGGAAGTGTGGCGGGGGCGCTTCATAAGCGGTGGAACCGAGCGGCTGGATCGATCATTGGGTTGGGCTGGAGCCAGGGACGCGGGGTTCGGCTTTGCCGGTGAGGGCGGCGATTTTTTCACGCAAGTGGGTGGAGCGGTCGCGGGCCTCGTTGTTGCGCACCGCCATGCCATAGGCGGCGGGTTCGCCAACGATAAACACCTTCTTTTTGCCCCGGGTAATCGCGGTGTAGAGCAGGTTGCGCTGGAGCATCATGAAGTGGGCTTTGAGCAGCGGCACAATCACCACCGGGTATTCGCTGCCCTGCGACTTGTGGATGCTGATAGCGTAGGCGGGGGCCAGGGTGGCGAACTCGCCGCGGTCAAACACGTGCTCGGCGCCGTCGAACTTGGCGGTGAGGGTGCCGGCCTCGGTATCGACGGCCACGATCGCGCCGATGTCGCCGTTGAACAGGCTCTTGTCGTAGTTGTTTTTGAGTTGGATGACCTTGTCGCCGGGGCGGTATTCGCCGTGCGGGCCGCGCAGGCCCTTGGCGTGGGGGTTGAGCGCGGCCTGGAGCTGGACGTTGAGGTTGCTCACCCCGGCGGTGCCCTTGTGCATCGGGGCGAGCAGTTGCACGTCGTTGATCGGGTTAAACCAGGGGTAGTGCGCGGGGATGAACTCGGTGCACAGTTGGATGGTTTTGCGCACGCAGTCCTCGGCCGATTCGGCGACGATGAAGGTGAGGTCGCTCCAGGCCTGGGCGGCGGCAACCTCGTTGACGGCGGGTGGCAGGCCGGGCTCGCCGGCGTTGATCGCGTGGGCGCTGGTGACGATCTGGCTCTGGCCCTTCTGGCGGTAGATGACGTTGAGGCGGGTGACGGGCAACTGCTCGGTGGCGATCAGGTCCTTGAGGACGTTGCCCGCGCCGACCGAGGGGAGCTGGTCGATGTCGCCTACCAGCAGGAGGTGGGCGCGCGAGGGCACGGCCTGGAGCAGGGCGGCGGCCAGGCGGGTGTCGAGCATCGAGGCCTCGTCGACGATGAGGAAGTCGGTGGCGAGGGGCTGGTGTTCGTTGGCGGTGAAGCCGCCTTTGCTCGGATCAAACTTGAGCAGGCGGTGAATGGTGGAGGCGAAGCCGCCGGTGGTTTCGGCGAGACGCTGCGCGGCCCGGCCGGTGGGTGCAGCCAGGTGGACGCGGACCTTCTTGGCTTTGAGGATTTCCACCAAGGCGCGCAGGATCGTGGTCTTGCCCGTGCCCGGCCCGCCGGTGAGAACCGAGAATTTGGAGACCAGAGCGTTTTTTAGGCCGACGCGCTGCTGCTCGGCGAAGGCGAAGCCGGCTTTTTTCTCGGCCCACTCGACCGCGGCGTCGGCCTTGATGGGAGGCAGGCCGCTACCGACTTTGCCCAGGCGAACCACGGTGGCGGAGATTTTTTGTTCGGCGCGGTCGTTGACCGGTAGTTGCAGCAGGGCGGAGCCGGGCAGCGGGTTGTCGACCCCGGCGGGGGCATGGCGGACCAAGTGGCGGGCGTCGACCAAGGCCTGGATGCGGGCGTCGAGGAAGCGGGACTCGGTTTCGAGCAGCGGTACGGCGTAGTCGACCAAGTTGGCTTCGAGCAGCGCGGTGTGGCCCTCCTCCTGGAGCGTCTCCATCGCGAAGAGCAGGCCCGCGTCCAGGCGGGGCGGGGCGTCGTTGGCGTAGCCCAGGTTGATGGCGATGCGGTCGGCGGTTTTGAAGCCGATGCCATCGATCTCGCGGGCCACCCGGTACGGCTCGGTGGTGAGCACGCGTTTGGCCTCGCTGCCGTATTGGGTGATCAACTTGACGCACTGCCCGGTGGTCACCCCGTAGGTCTGCAGGAAAATGTAAAGCTCGCGGAAGGCGCGCTGGTCGTCCCAGGCCTTCTTGATGGCGGTGGCGCGTTTTTTGCCGATGCCGGGCACGTCGCGCAGTTTACCCGACTCTTCGCTGAGGATGCGGAACGTGGCGGTGCCGAAGGCGTCGACGATCTTGTGGGCGTAGGCCTTGCCGATGCCCTCGACCAGGCCACTGCCGAGGTATTTGCGAATGCCATAGACGCTCGAGGGCAGTTCGGAGCGGAAGGTGTCGATTTTAAACTGGTCGCCATGCTGGGCGTGTTTGGTCCAGGTGCCGCGCAGGTGAAGGGTTTCGCCGCATTGGACCCCGGGCAGCGGGCCGGTGATGGTGACCTTGGTCTCGTCGTCGTCCGGGCGGAAGTCCGCGATGGTGTAGTGGTTCTCCTCGTTGAAGAAGATAATGCGTTCGAGAACGCCGGTCAGGCTGTCGGAATTGGCGGGAGAGGCGGCCACGTGGGGCGAAGAAGAACACCGCTTCCGCCAAAAAATCAAACGTGGTCGCGGCTGGGGCCGCGGAAAATCACCACCCCGCAGGCTTGGCGATGCCGGGGCGGAGGTGGATCCGCGGGTTTGGCTCGGGAGGCGGGCGGCCACGGCTGAGCGCGAGCCCCATTCGGTGTGCCTGCGCCCCCTGGCCCTGAGGGTGAGCTGCTCAGGTGGAGCAGGCGGGGCAGACGAAGGGTTGCCAGGGCGCGCCGGTTTGGGCTGACTGGGGCATGGATCTTTCGGTTTCCGCGTCCTTGTTGCCCACCATTCAGCTTTCGATCACGCCGGTGATTTTGATCACGGGGTTGGGCTCGCTGCTGCTGACTATGACCAATCGCATGGGCCGGATCGTCGATCGCACCCGGATCCTCGCCGGCCAAGCTCGGGCGGCCAGCGACGGGGAGCGAGCTCACCTCGAGGATCAGTTGCGCATCATGTACCGCCGCGCTCAGATTGTGCGCAGCGCGGTCACCCTGGGCGTGGCCAGCATGATCTGCTCGGGTCTGCTGGTGGTGGCGATTTTCGGCGACGCCCTGTTACAGGCCAACTTTGCGGCGGTGATTCTGGCGCTGTTTATCACGAGCATCGGCCTGCTGCTTGGGGCTCTGGGGGCGTTTTTGCGCGATATATTCCTGTCGCTCAACGCCCTCGGCCTGGAGGTCGACCGCGCCCTCGACCACCCGCCGCTCGCTTCTTAGCCAACAGGGGCAGGGGTGAGGGCGGGTTGATCGCAGGCGCCTGCCGGTGAATCTTCCGCTTCAGGCGATTGCTAACTCGGCCGCGCCGATCGCCGTGAGGGTGTCGTAAACCCCCGCGGCCCCGGCGGCGGACAACTCCTCGCGGGTGTGGGTGCCGGTGGTCACCGCAAAGCAGGGGAAGCCGGCGTTGCGGGCCGCCTGCACGTCCCAGGGCGAGTCGCCGATCAGGCACGTGCTGGCCGGGTCCGCGCCCAGCGCGTCGAGGGCATGTCGGGTGAACTCCACCTCGGGCTTGAGCCAGGGCGTGTCCTTGGCCCCAAAAATCCCGCGCACATAGCGGGTGAACCCGAGGTGGGCGCAGACCTCGCGGGCGGAGGGGCCGTGTTTGTTGGTGAAAACGGCGGTGGTGACGCCGCTGTCGTTCAGGCGGGCGAGGAGGCCGAGGGCGTCGGGCATGGCTTCGCCGCCGGTGAGCAAGTTGGCCTCCCAGAACGGCCGGTAAATCGTCAGGGCTTCGGCGAGGCGCGCTTCGGGAATGAATTTGAGCAGGGCATTTTCCAGCCCGCCGCCAATCGCGCGTTTCACCTGGTCGTAGGTGGGCGCGGGCAGGCCGAGCCGGGGCAGGGTGTGGACGTAGCTGCGGTGAATCGCCGGCAGGTGATCCATCAGGGTTCCGTCAAGGTCGAAGAGCACGGTTCGAAAGCGCATGCGGCTAAGCTATGGGGCGTCAATTCACCGCAACGACACAAAAAATTTCGTGCCTTCTCGGCTGCGCTACGGTCAACTGCTGGCAATGTCCGAACCGCTTAGCCTGCCGCCGCCCGACACCCGGGTGCACCTGCACCTGCAAGGCGATTGCCTGCGCGTGGAGGTTCAGGGCGCTTGGCGCATCACTGAGCCGCGCCCCTCCTGGCCGGCCTTGATCGCCTCCCAGGCGCCCGCGCGGGTCAAACTGGTGTGGGGGCGGCTGGGCGACTGGGACAGCGCGCTGCTGTTGTTTGTGTTTGAGGTGCGGCAGTGGTGCCGGGTGAAAAGCGTCCCCTGCGATTTCGCCGACCTGCCCGAGGCGCTGCAAAAGCTGCTTCATCAGTTGGAGGTGGTGAACGAGACCCGCATGCCGGTCGACCGGTCGCGCGACTTTCTGTCGATGGTCGGGTTCGCCGCCCAGGACGTTTGGGCCAAGACCAAGGAGATCGCCACCTTCGTGGGTGAGTGCGTGATCAGCACCGGCGGCCTGCTGAAAAAGCCGCACAAATTCCGCTGGCGCGATTGCCTCGACGAGATGCAGCAATGCGGGGCGATGGCTCTGCCCATCGTCAGCCTGATCAGCCTGTTGACTGGCCTGATCATGGCTTATCAGTCGGCCGTGCTCATGCGGCAATTCGGGGCCGACATCTACGTGGCCGATGCGGTCGGTCTGGTCATGGTGCGCGAGATGGGGGCGATGATGACCGCGATCATCCTGGCCGGGCGCACCGGGGCGGCGTTCGCCGCCACCCTGGGCAATATGCGGGCGGGCGAGGAGATCGACGCTCTGCAGACTTTGGGTATCCGCCCGGTGGATTTTCTCGTGCTGCCGCGGCTGGTCGCCCTTGGGGTGATGACGCCCCTGCTCGCGCTTTACGCCAACAGCCTGGGCATCCTTGGCGGCATGCTGGTTTCCCGCGGTGTCCTCGACATCCCTCCGTCCGCCTACTGGGTCGAGACGCTGACCGCGGTGGATTTGTCGGACATCACCACCGGGTTGATCAAGGCCTCGGCGTTCGGCTTGTTGGTCGGTTTGGCCGGGTGCCACTGCGGACTGCGGGCGGAACGCAGTGCGGCGGGTGTGGGCCGCGCCACGACCTCGGCGGTCGTCATGGGGTTGTTGCTCATCATCGTGGCGGATGCGCTCTTCGCGGTGACTTTCAATATTCTTGGCTGGTAAACCGCGCTCCCGATGAACCCGACCCATCCCACCGCGCCCGCGCTCGAAGTCTCCGGTCTGGCCTGCGGCTATGACGGGCACGTGTTGCTCAAGGATGTTACCTTCCGGGTCAAACGGGGGGAAATTTTCTTTATCATCGGCGGGTCCGGTTGCGGCAAAAGCACCCTGCTGCGCCACCTCGTCGGGCTGAATCTGCCGAGCGCGGGCACGGTCAGGTTTTTTGGCGAGTGCTTCAACTCGGCGGGCGCCAATCGGCAGCGCGAAATCCTTCAGCGCATCGGCGTGCTTTACCAAGGGGGCGCCCTCTGGAGTTCACTCAACTTGCTCGAAAACGTGATGCTGCCGCTGGAGGAATACACCCCGCTCAACGCCGCCGAGCGCGCCGAACTCGCCTGCATGAAACTCGCCCAGGTCGGCCTCTCCGGTTACGGCGCCTACTACCCCGCGGAGATCAGCGGTGGCATGAAAAAGCGCGCCGGCCTGGCCCGCGCCTTGGCGCTTGATCCGGCGATCGTCTTCTTTGACGAACCCTCGGCCGGCCTCGACCCGCTGACCTCGCGCCGGCTGGACGAGCTGATTGTCAACCTGCGCGACCTGCTCGGCATGACCTGCGTGGTGGTTTCACATGAATTGGCTTCGATTTTCGGCATCGCCGACCGGATCATCATGCTTGATCGGCAGGCCAAGGGGATCATCGCCGAGGGCGACCCGCGCATGCTGGTCCAACACAGCCCCGACGTGCGTGTACGGGAGTTTTTGGGCCGCGGCGAGGATGCCGGTGCCGGCGGCCGCCAACACCAGCCTTCCCCTTGAGCCTACTCCCGCCTAACCCTCTTTGCCTGTGAAGACCAAAGTCAGTCCCGCCGTCGTCGGTTTGTTTGTTCTGGGTGCGCTCCTCCTGGGCATGGTTGCGCTGTTCTCCTTCGGGGGCATTAACTTTTTCTCCCGGCCGGAGCGCTTTGTGGCCTATTTCGACGAGTCGATCCACGGCCTCGATCTCGGCTCGCCGGTCAAGCTGCGCGGGGTGCGGGTGGGGCGGGTGGTCGACATCAATCTGCGCTACGTGCCGGCCACGCGCCGCTCCCTGGTCGCGGTGGCCTGCGAACTCAACCGTAACCTCATCGCCGATGAAAAGGGCCAGCTGATCGACGTGACCGAGCCCGGCCAGTTGCAGGGTTTGGTGGATCGTGGCTTGCGCGCCCAGCTCGGCGTGATCGGCCTGGCCACCGGCCTGCTTTTCGTGGAGCTCGATTTCCTCGATCCGGCGCTTTACCCCGCCAAGCCGCGCGCCGACCTGGTTTCCAAATACCTCGAAATGCCGGCGGTGCCTTCGGCGATCTCGGAGTTCCAGTCTAACCTCACCGTGATTCTGAACAACTTGAAGCGGATCGATTTTGTAGCCCTCTCGGTCGAGGTGCAGGGCCTGCTCGCCGACACCCGGAAGCAGATTAACGCGATGGACACCGGGGCGCTGGTGGCGGAATGGGCCAAGGCCGGCACCGCGGTCCACGACTTGGCCGTCTCGAGCGAGCTTAAGCAGTCGCTGGGCGCGCTGGGGGCGGCCGCTCAGAAGATCGACCTCATTCTTGGTGACTACGCCCAGAACGGCCCAAAGGGGGCGGATCTGACCCGGACGCTTGACGAGGTGCGCGCCACGGTGGCGGTGTTTAACGGCACCGCTGCCACGGTGCAGAAGTTCGTGGTTGCCCAGCAGACTCTTGGCGACGAGGCGGCCCAGGCGATGGGTAAACTCGGCGAGGCGGCCGCTGCCGTGCGCGGGTTGGCCGACTTCCTCGAACGCAACCCCAGCGCCCTACTCAGCGGCCGCAAGACCCCGCTCACCCCGGCCAAGTGATTTTAACGCCACCCCGTCCGATGACCACTTCCACCCTTTTCCTTTCCCTACGTGTGCTGCTGATTGCCGCTGGCCTGCTGGCTCTCAGCGGCTGTTCCCTGCTCCCGGCGCCATCGTCGGACCCGACGCGTTATTACGTGCTCACCCCGGCGGCGGGCCTTGCCCAGCCCCGACCGGCCAAGGCCGAGCGCGCCCGGGTGATCGGCCTGAAGCGCATCGACATTGCCCCCTACCTCAATGGCAAGGACCTGGTGGTGCGCGAGGCGGGCAACGAGATCACCTACCACAGTTTTTCCCGCTGGGCCGAGCCGCTGGCCACCAGCATTGGGCGGACGCTGGCCGACCGGCTGGAGGCCTCGGCCAACGTTGCCCGCGTTTATGCCCAGCCGTTTTCCTTCGAGGTGCCGCGCGATTACGACCTGGCGGTGAGCATTGTGCGCTGCGAAGGCGAGCGGCGGGCCGACGGCCAGGCGAGTTCCAGCCTGGTGGCGGTGATCGAGGTGACCGAAGCCAAGGCGGGTGGAGCGGTTGTGCTCCGCAAAAGTTTTGTGGCACCGGAACGGGCCTGGGACGGCAAGGACTTTGGGGCCCTGGCGGCCGCGCTTAGCGCGGGGGTCGAGGCGCTCGGTGCCGAGTTGACCCTCGCCATCCCCGCGCCCTGAGCCCCTTGGCCAACCCGAGCGCGCCGGCTCTTTACACGCCGGGCTTGGGGAGCGGTTTTTGCCTCTGCGGCAAACCCGGGTTGCCTGCAAACACGGCTCGACACCCGGCCGCCCTGGCGGCTCTTATTTAACCCATGGCCAACGCCCTTCCAGTAACCCGGTTGAGTAAAAAAATTTACGAAGGGCACGTCTCGGCGCTGCGAGAAAAATTGGTGCAATTGCAGGTCCGGCTCAAGGCGGCGCCAACCAAGGTGCTGCTGATTTTCGCTGGCGAAGAGGGCGGCGGGCGGGGCGAGGTGATTAACACCCTCAGTGGCTGGCTCGACCCGCGTGGTATGGAGACGGTCGCCTTCCGGGAGCCCTCCGATGAGGAGCGGGAACGTCCGGTCATGTGGCGTTTTTGGCGTTGTCTGCCCGCGCTCGGCCGCCTTGGGGTTTTTTCCGGTTCCTGGTACACCGAATTGCTGCGCGCCCAAGCAGCCGATGGCCACAAAATCCCAAATCTGGAGCGCGACCTTGGCCATATTCGCAGCTTTGAAAAACTCCTGGCCGACAACGGCACACTCATCATTAAAATTTGGCTGCACCTCTCTGAGTCCGACCAGCGCCGCCGCTTGGACGAGCTTGCTGCCAATCCCGACACGGCCTGGCGGGTGACCGACGAGGCCCGCCACCATCATCGCAATTATAGCCGGCTGGCCCGGTCGGCCGAGCGCCTGCGCGAGTCCACGCATCGGCCTGGTGCGCCCTGGGTGGTCGTCAATGCCGCCGAGCCCCGCGCCCGCAACCTCGAGGTGGCCGGGCTGCTCATCAGCCAGTTGGAGGCCCACCTGCTGCGCTTCGAAACCCCGCGCCCGAAGCCGACCCCACCGGGAGCGACCGTGTCGCTGCGGCCGGACGGACTGGCACGCCTGCTGGCGCTTCCGCTCGATCAGAAAGTTTCCGCCGAGACCTATGAGGCGAAGCGGGAAAAGTGGCTGGGCCGGCTCAATCGGGCGACCCGGGCCGCCCAGGACGCCCGCCGCTCCACCGTTTTTGTCTTCGAGGGCTGGGATGCCGCCGGCAAGGGCGGGGCGATCCGCCGGCTCACCAGCGCGATTGATGCCCAGGATTACCGGGTGATTCCGGTGGCCAAGCCGACCGACGAGGAAAACGCCCATCATTACCTCTGGCGGTTCTGGCGGCACGTGCCCCGCGCCGGTCTCACCACGATCTATGACCGCTCGTGGTATGGTCGGGTCCTGGTGGAGCGACTGGAAGGCTTTTGTGCCGAGCACGAATGGCGCCGCGCCTTCGACGAAATCAACGAGTTCGAGGGCCAGTTGGTCGAGCACGGAACCATTGTGGTCAAATTCTGGATGCACGTCAGCCGGGACGAGCAGTTGCGGCGCTTCCGTGAGCGCGAGCAGACCGCGTACAAGCAGCACAAGATCAATGCCGAGGATTGGCGCAACCGGGACAAGTGGGACGCCTACGAAATCGCGGTCGGGGATATGCTGGCGCTGACCGACAAGCCCGAGGCACCCTGGCACCTCATTCCGGCTAACGACAAGCGCCACGCGCGGCTCCTGATCCTCAAGCAGGCCGTCCATGCGATCGAGGCCGCCCTCGGTTTATAGAGTGGGGCTGGGTCTTCTTTGAGCCGGTGTGCCCGGTGCTCGGCGGGCACAAAAAAGGCCTCCAGGGCAAACCGTGGAGGCCTTTTAGAAGCTGAAGTTGTTTTACTTAACGAGGTGGCCGGAGACCAGCTTGGTCAGCTCGAACATGCTGACGGACTTCTTGCCGTTGAGCACGGGCTTGAGCGCGGCGTCGGCGTTGATCTGGGTGCGGACCTTCTTGTCCTGCAGATCGTTCTTCTTGATGTACTCCCAGAGCTTCTTGGTGAGCTCCGTGCGGGGGAGGGGTTTGGCCCCGACGATCACCGAGAGGACGGCGTCAGGTTGAACCGGTTTGAGGAAAGCAGCGTTTGGTTTGCGAGCGATTTTTTTTGCCATAGCGACGTCTGGAATTACGGCGGGAGGGAAGGATGGCAATGCCTATTTTTGGGAGGTAAAACCGGGTATTGCTTAGGAGAAAACAGGGACTTGCGGAAGTGTCGGGCGCGTCAGGCGGCGGCCGTCCCGATGAACTGGGCGTGGAGCGCCGCGTAGTGGCGTCCTTGCGACAGCAGTTGCGCCTGGGTACCCCGTTCGATGATCCGGCCCTGGTCGAGCACCAGGACGAGATCGGCCCGGCGGATGGTGCTGAGGCGATGGGCGACCACGAAGCTGGTGCGGCCTGCCAGCAGGGTGGCGAGCCCCTGCTGCAAGCGGGCCTCGGTGAGCGCGTCGATGGCGCTGGTGGCTTCGTCGAGAATGAGCAGTCGCGGGTCGGCCAGCAGGGCGCGGGCAAAGCACACCAGTTGGCGTTGGCCGCTTGAGATGCCGCCGCCGCGCTCCCCCACCACCGTCTGCAGCCCTTGCGGCAGGGCCTCGAAGAGATCGGAACACCCGAGGCTGGCCACGGCCGCCCGCACCTCCGCTTCGCTCGCCTCGGGGCGGCTGTAGCGAATGTTGTCCAGGATGCTGCCGGCAAAGAGGAAGTTTTGCTGCTGCACCATGCCTAGCTGCCGGTGAAGCGAGCGCCCGGTAAGCGTGCGGATTTCATGGCCGTCGACCCGAACCTCCCCAGCCGTCGGCAGATAAAACTTGGCGGCCAGATTCAGGATCGAGCTCTTGCCGCTGCCGGTATGGCCGACCAGCGCGACCATTTGGCCGGGTTCGGCAGTGAAACTGACATCGTGCAACACCGCCCGGCCAGGTTCGTAGCCAAACGAGACCCCGCAAAACTCAACCCGTGCGCCTGCGACCCGGCCGTTGCCGCGCGGGTCGGGCAGGTCGACCGCAGTCGGCGCGTCTTCCCAGTCGGGCGGGGTGTCGAGCAGGTGAAAGACCCGCTCGGCCCCGGCCATCGCCACCAGCCCTTGATTATAGAGGTTCCCGAGCACCTGAATGGGCGCAAAAAACTGGTTGGCGAAAAGAAAAAAGGTGATCAGCACCCCCAGCTCCATGCGTCCGTCCAATACCTGCCAGCCGCCCAGCAGCAGCAGGGTGGCGACGAAGAACTGGCTGTTGAGTTCGAGCAGCGGCAGGAGGATGGCGGAGGAGCGGGCCGTGCCCATGCTGAAGCGCGAGTGGTCGGCCAGGAGGCGCCGGAACAGCCCGGCGTTGGTTTCCTCGCGCACAAAGCCCTGGGTCACCCGGATGCCGTTGATCGATTCGGCCAGCGTGGCGGTGACGCGGCTGAAGCTCTCCTGCTGCGCCCGGGTGTCCCGGCTCAGGCGCACGCGAAAATGGTTGTTCAGCACCCACAGCACCGGGGCCAGACCCAGGACCACCAAAAACAGGTGCCAGTCGGTCCAGGCCATGACCCCCGCAGCAAAGAGCATTTGGCCGAGCTGGACGATGCCGACGAAAAACACCTGCTCGATACCGGCCCGCAGCGCGGCCACATCGCTGGTCACGCGGCTGAGGATCCGCCCCAGTTTAACCCGGTGAAAAAAACTCATCGGCATGCGGCTCACTTGGGCAAAGATGTCGGTGCGCATCCGGCCCACCACCGCCTCGCCGATTTCCAGTGCGTAGCGCTGGCGAAAGTGGAACAACCCATCGGTCAGCACTGCCAGCGCGGCGTAGCCGGCGATCCAGGCGAAGAGCGGCGAGAGTTCCTGGCGGCTGATGGGCCCGGCGATGGTCAGCGCGGTGATCCAGGAAAGGGCGGGCAGCTGGGTGGCCCGAATCAGGGTGAGCGCGATCAGCGCGTTGCGTTTGCGGGCAAACGGCCGGGTGTAACCGAGCAGGCGGAGCACCAGCCGCCAGTCGAGCGGCTTGA
The DNA here is from genome assembly GCA_044353465.1 of Rariglobus sp. Classification (GTDB taxonomy): domain Bacteria; phylum Verrucomicrobiota; class Verrucomicrobiia; order Opitutales; family Opitutaceae; genus Rariglobus. The sequence continues at coordinate 18,581 of JBILBW010000042.1, forward strand.
GGGGCGCCTCGGCATCGGCTGCGTCCGCCTTGCCGGATTGCACCAGGGTGAGCGGCCGACCGGCGTTCGGGGCGGCGCTCATGGCCGCACCCCCTGTTCGCGGTGAAGGTTTTCCCGGTCGGCGTGGTCCACCAGTTGCAGCTCGGCCACCCGCAGGTAGGCGCCCGCCTGGCGCATGAGTTCGGCATGGGTGCCCCGCTGGACGATGCGCCCCGCTTCCAGCACGAGGATAAAATCGGCCCGGCGCAGCGTGCTCAGGCGGTGCGCCACGATGAAGGTGGTGCGGCCCGCCATGGCTGTTTCCAGCGCGGCAAAAATCTCCTGTTCGGTTTCGCTGTCGATGGCCGCGGTCGGATCGTCGAGCAGCAGGATCGCCGGCTCAAGCAACACCGCCCGCGCAAGGGCGAGCCGTTGGCGTTGCCCGCCGGACAGGGTGTTGCCGCCCTCGCCCAACACCGTATCGTAGCCGTGGGGCAATTGGCAGATGAAGTCGTGGGCCGCAGCCACCCGGGCCGCCTTCTCGATCTGGGCTCTGGAGGCCTCGGGGTGGCCGAAGGCGATGTTGGCCGCGACCGTGTTGGAGAACAGGAAACTCTCCTGAAACACGATGCCGATGTTGCGCCGTAGGTCGTCGAGGCGGAGCTGGCGCACATCGGTGCCACCCATGAGCACGCGGCCCGCGGTTGGGTCGTAAAAGCGGGGGATGAGGCTCATCAACGTGCTCTTGCCCGCCCCGGTCGCCCCGAGGATGGCCACGCACTGCCCGGGGCGCACGTCGAGATCAATGTCCCGCAGGACCGGCTCGGCGGGGGTGTAGCCAAAGGAAACGCCCTCGAAGCGCACCGCCCCGCCCGGGTGCGGGCAGGCCGGAGCGTCGGGCGCCTCGTTCACCTCGACGGGGGCGTCGAGGATTTCAAAGACCCGGCGGGCGCCCACCAACGACTGCTGGGCGCTGTTGACGAGGGTGGCCACCTGGTTGACCTGGCCGGAAAACTGGTCGAGCAGGCCGGCGAACACCACCAGCCCCGTGCCCAGCGGCAGCTGGCCGTGGATGACCAGCCAGCCCCCGTAACCGAGCAGCACCCCGAGGTTGACCCGGGTGAGCAAGCCCACCGCCGGGGTGAAGAGGCTGACCCGCCAAAAAATCCCCTGCTGCTGGGCGAGGACCGCGCGGTTTTTCGCCTCAAAGGCGGCGCGGTCCTCCGGTTCGCGGCCGAACGCCTTGGTCACCTGCACGCCCTGAATGCTTTCGGCGAAGTGTTGGACCAAGGCCTCCTCGCTTTCCCGGCTGCGTTGATAGCGCGGTTGGATGTAGCAGGAGAAACCCACCGAAAGCACCGCCAGCACCGGGGTGCTCGCCAGGCAGGCCAGGGTGAGACCCGGGTGGAGGCTGGCCATGTAGCCCACGTAGATCGTGAGCGAGACGACCATGATGACGCTCTGCATCAGCACCTGGTCGATAAACATGCGCACCGCCTGCACGTCGCCGGTCACCCGGGTGATGATCGACCCGGTCGTGTTGGCGTCAAAAAACCGAAAACTCAGGCGTTGGAGTTTGTCGTAAACCTCGCTGCGCAGATCGATGACCAGGCGTTGCTGGACCAGCCGGTTGAGGGCGATCGTGTACAGGTAGTTGAGCCCGGCGCGGAGCACGGCAAAGCCGAGAATGCCGCCGGCGATCAGCAGCAGCACCTGCAGCGGGGCCCAGTTCGCCGGTAGTTGCAGCCCGAACTTGGCGTGGGGAAACGCGATGGAGGGCGCCGCGCCGCGCTGGTTTACCACCCAGCCGAGGTAATCGATTCCCAGGCCGGTCAGGCTCAGGCCGCTCAGCCCGAGGGTGAGCAGCGCGAGTTGCAGTCCGAGGACCAGCAGGCAGCTTGCCCGGTAACGCCAGGCCAAGGCGAACAGACGCCCGATGAGCTGCAGGTTGGAGCGCGACCCGGCTGCAG
>JBILBW010000043.1:0-20460 GCA_044353465.1 Rariglobus sp.
CACATGACTGCGTTGTTCTCCCAGAACTTCGGCACCACCCCCCGTCGGTACCGTGCCACCCATCAACGCGCCCGTTGATCACGCCCGCGCCCTTAAGTTACCAAAACCCTGTGCCGATAAGCGCTTACCCCAAAAATGGACCGCCGCTTCTTTCTTAAACTCGTCCCCACCGCAGGCCCCGGCGCGCTTGCCTTCACCCAAATCGTCCGCCCCGCCACCCTCGACGAGGCTGGCGGCATCGCCCCCTCTAATGGCCTGTATTTCGGCCTAATCGGCGCGGACGGCCAGGGCCGTCTAGACGTGGGTAAATTTCGAGGAATTAACGACGTAAAGATAATCGGCGTCTGCGACCCGGATCGGGTCCAACGCGATAAAAGCGTACAACAGGTCGAAAGCCGGTACCCCAGCCGCCATGACACCGATAACTACCAGGGCAGCTGCGGTTACACCGATGACGAGGAGCTGCTCGAGCGAGCCGTCATTACAGCGGCCCGGGCCGGCACACATGTTCTTCTAAAAGCCGGTCTACAACAGCCTTGCCGAGTGCTTGGCGATGGCGACCTGCATGGAGCACTCCGGAACCGGCTTCCGTCGCGCCATCGAATAGGCCCGCAGCGGACACCTAGGGAAAATCACCCCATGACGTTAGGCCTACCCGGGGGTAAGACGGTCGAAAAAATACCCTGCCCCTGCCGCCGTGCGCATGCTCCCAACGAACTCCATAGCTGGTTTTAACAAAAAATCAGGCCTCGGCGAAAACCCCGCCGCGACTCCCACTTCCACCTAATTCAGCACCCTAAACCCACTCATTTTCACCATGGCCACCTCAACCCCCACCACCGTCTTCGGCCTCACCGGCCACGCGTTCGGTTTTCTCACGTTGCGCCTCTGGCTTGGCGCCCGCGCCCTCGTCACCGGATTGGAAAAATACTCCGCCAAAATCACCGTCCAAGAACCGATGCTGGATGCCGCTGGGCAACCTGACCTGAGCGGGGTGATGATGGACGTGGAAAAAAAGGTGTACGGCCTGAAATATTACCACGCCCTGCCCGACACCTTGCAGACCAAGTTCGCCGCCGAGCCGCTGCTGCCCGGCTTTCTCTGCGCGCCCTTCTACGCTTTGCTTGGCCCCGCCTTAATTATTCTCGGCCTGCTCCTGCTGGCGGGGGTGGCCAACCGACTCAGCCTCTTCGCGATGGGCGCTCTCTACACCTCTCTCACCTTTGGTCTCCTGCTCATCGGCCAGGACGCCGGTGTCTCGTGGTTGGCCATTCACGTGGGCCTGGTCGCCCTCGCCCTTACCCTCGTTGACCACAACCGCTTCGCCGTAACCCGCGCCTAACCCCCATGAACCCCACCGCCACCCCCTCCTCTGCCACCGGGCTCAGCCGTCGCAGTTTCCTCGGTCTTTCCGCCGGTGCTCTCGCTCTCGCCAGCACGCCCCGGCTTTTCGCCCAGTCCGTCGGTACCTCCGGTTCGTCAGATAAACCACTGCGGGTCGCCCTCGTAGGCTACGGGGCCCAGGGCCGGGTGCTCGCCGAGAGCCTGCTCAAGATCGGCGACATCAAGCTGGTCGCGCTTTGCGACATCTGGGACTACGCCCGGACCTACGGTGAACGTTATTTTAAAGCCGCCGGCGTGGACCTCACCGGCTACAGCGACCTCGACGAGATGCTCGCCAAGGAAAAGGGCCTGGACGCGGTCATCATCGCCACGCCCGACGTTTTTCACGCGCCCCACACCAATACCTGCCTCAAGGCCGGCCTGCACGTTTACTGCGAAAAAATGATGTCCAACACCGTCGAGGGCGCCCGCTCCATGGTGCAGACGATGAAAGAGACCGGGCGCCTGCTCCAGATCGGCCACCAGCGCCGCAGCAACCCCCGCTACCGCTTCGCCCGCGAGCGCCTCCTCGGCGAGGCCAAACTGGCCGGTCAAATCACGGGCGCCCAAGCCCAGTGGAACCGCTCCGCGACCAAAGACCTCGGCTGGCCGAAGAAATCGGACCTCTCGGCGGAGAAACTGGCCCATTACGGCTTTCCCGACATGGCCACGTTTAGAAACTGGCGCTGGTTTAAAAAGTTTGGCGGCGGCCCGCTCTCCGACCTCGGCGCCCACCAGATCGACATCCTGAGCTGGTTCTTCGGGCGCTTGCCCAGCACGGTGATCGCCAGCGGCGGCGTCGATTTCTACAAGACCCACGAGTGGTTCGACAACGCCATGGTGATCTACGAATTCCCCCAGCCCGAAGGCAGCGTGGCCCGCGCCTTTTATCAGGTGCAAACCACCACCAGTTCCGGTGGCGGCTACTGGGAACAGTTTATGGGGAGTGAGGGCACCGTGCGTATTTCGGAAAATCCCAGCCAGACCAAGATCTACCGCGAGGCCGCCGCCCCGTCCTGGGAAGAATGGGTGCGCAAAAACTACCTGCGAGCCGACGTCGCAGCTGCCGCCGCCGCACCCGCTGCCGACGCCAAAGTGGACGCCCGCGAGACCGCAGCATTAGCCACCTACGGTCTGCCGGTCACCCTGAACAAGGCGATCCACCAGTATCACCTGGAAAACTTTTTCCAGGCCGTCCGCGGCAAAGCCAAACTGAACTGCCCGGCCGACGAGGCCTTCCGCAGCGAATACCCGGTTTTCAAGGCCATCGAGGCCATCGAAAAACGCCAACTCATCACCATCGAAGAGCCCGTCGTCTAACCCCCAGTTTTTTTATGAAACCCACCCTCGCTCTCCTGCTCTCCGCCTTGGCCCTCACGGGTGCCGTGCGTGCAGCCGACCTAGTCCCGTTGGTCACCGAACTGCCCAAGCCAATGCTCGTCGGCACCCCCGTGGCGATCAAAGTCGATAACCTCGAAACCGCCACCGCAGCCGACGCGCCGTTCCTCCTGCCTAAAACGGCCGTAAACCTCGCGCTAAAGCGTCCCGTCACCAGCAGCGATTCCGCGCCGCTGCTCGGCGACTACGACCTGATCACTGATGGCGACAAGGACGCCGCCGAGGGCAGTTATGTGGAGATGTCCAAGGGAACCCAATGGGTGCAGATCGACCTTGGCAAAACCGCCGAAATCAACGCGGTTTACCTTTGGCATTTCCACTCCCAGCAGCGCGTTTACCTCGGGATGGTGGTGCAAATTTCCGACGACCCCGATTTCATTTCCGGGGTCACGACTATCTACAACAACGACGCCAAAAACCTCAGCGGGCGCGGGGTCGGCAAGGATCCGTGCTACATCGAAAGCAACAAGGGGCGCTTGATTGACGCCAAGGCAGGCCAGGGCCGCTATGTGCGTCTCTATAGCAACGGCAACTCGGCGAACTCGGCCAACCATTACATCGAGGTCGAAGTCTGGGGCACCCCGACCCCGTGATGGGCTGCCACTCCATAACCCGTTGGCTACTGCCGCTGGCGGTTTTTGGGGTGGCCCTCTGCCTTCGCCTCCCCGGGTTGGAGTCGCGTCCGGTTCACCCCGACGAGGCGGGTAACGCCCACCAGCTCGCCGGCCTTCTCGCCGGCGAGGGCTACCGTTACCTCCCCCACGACCACCACGGCCCCACGCTCTACCACCTCGCCGCGGCGGTCCTGCGCGTAACCGGCCCGACCCACGCGGCCCAGCTCGACCTCTGGATGTTGCGGATTTTCCCCGCGGTGGCCGGGGCGGCCCTCGCCGCCGGTGCCTGTGCCTGGTTCCTCCCGCTTTTTGGTTTAGTGCCCGCCCTGGGGGCTGCGTTCTTTCTCAGTTTGTCCGCACCGTTTGTTTATTACAGCGGCACGTTTATCCACGAGTCCTTCGTCGTGTTGCTGCTCCTCGGCTGGTTCGCCGCCGCCTGGCGGTGCTCCACCCAGGGCGGCCTTCGCCCGGCCCTGCTTGGCGGCCTGTGCGCCGGCCTTCTGCTGGCGACCAAGGAAACCGGTGCCCCGCTCATGGGCCTGCTCAGCCTGGCGATTCTCCTGACCGCCCGACCGCCCTGGCGGCGAGTCGCCTCAACCGTCGGGGTCGGCGGTGCGGTGGCTCTCGCGGTCGTGCTTTTTTTCTACAGCGACTTCGGCCGGCACCCCGAGCGGGCCTTCGACCTGTTTGGGGCGATCCGCCAGCAAATCGGCCGCAGCCAGGGGACGGAGCACGCTCATCCGTGGTTCACCTACGCCAGCTGGTTCTTGGTGCCATCGCCGGTCGGCTGGCCGTGGAGCACCTGGCTACTGCTCGGCTTCGGCGGACTTGGCCTGTGGACGCACCGCGCCCAACCGTTGGCCCGCACGCTAGCCCTGGGTTTCGCCCTGCTAGCGTCGTTCTTTTCCATCCTTCCCTACAAAACCCCGTGGCTGGTACTCGCCCCGCTTTTACCGCTGGTGCTCCTGGCCGGCCTGGGCGCGGCGGACCTCGTTGCCCGGCTACGCAACCGGCGACACGGCGGGCTGGCTCTGGCCGCTGGATTACTCATCACCGGCCTGCTGGCGACCGAGACCGCCGCCCGTTGCCAACGTCACCCGGTGACCGCTGGCAATCCGCTCGCCTACTCACCCGGCAGCCCCGATCTCGCCCGGTTGGCCATCGCCCTGGCGGCCCAAGCCGCGGCAACCCCGGGTCGCCCGCTGGTCGTTCAAGTCGTGGCCCGTGACTACTGGCCCTTGCCGTGGATTCTGCGGGGTTATGTAGCCGGTTACTGGCCGGAGCCGCCGGCCCAACTGCAAACCGGTATACTGCTGGTCGAGCCCGCCTACCTCGGCGAACTCGCCGCGCCGAACATGGAGTTCACCCCCTACGAGGTGCGCCCCGGTCTCACCCTTTTTCTCGCCCGTATTCGCTAACTCCCCCCGCCCACGCACTCGACTCGACTTAAATCAAAAAATTCCGCAAAAAAATGAAACGCTCCGTCACGCTCTTCACCGGCCAATGGGCCGATCTCCCGCTCGCCGAACTCGCGCCGCTGGCCAAAAAAATGGGCTACGACGGCCTGGAGCTCGCCTGCTGGGGCGACCACTTCGACGTCGAGGCCGCCACCGCCTCGCCCGCCTACGCCCGCGAACGCTGGGAGTTGCTCGCCGACCACGGTCTGACCTGCGTGGCCCTCTCCAACCACTTGGTCGGCCAAGCCGTGTGCGATCCGATCGACGCCCGCCACCAAGCCATCCTCTCGCCTGCAGTTTGGGGCGATGGCGACCCTGAGGGTGTGCGCCGTCGTGCCGCCGCCACCCTAATCGCCACCGGCCAGGCCGCCCGCGCATTTTTTGACGCCCGCCCCGCCTCGCTCGCGCACACCGCGCCCCACGCCCCGGTGGTCAACGGTTTTACCGGTTCGTCGATTTGGCACGCGCTCTACGCCTTTCCGCCTACCTCGCAGGCCTACTACGACGCCGGGTTTGCCGACTTCGCCAAACGCTGGACGCCGATCCTCAACGCCTTTGATGCGGTGAACGTGAACTTCGCCCTCGAAGTCCATCCCACCGAAATCGCCTTCGACATTGCCTCGGCCCAGCGCGCCCTCGCTGCCGTGAACAACCACCGCCGGTTCGGCTTCAACTACGACCCGTCGCACCTCGGTTATCAGGGCGTCGATTACGTAAAATTTATCCGCAGCTTCCCCGACCGCATTTTCCACGCCCACATGAAAGACGCATGGTGGGGCCACGGTGACGGCACCGTCGGCGTGTTTGGCGGCCATACCTCCTTCGGTGATGCCCGCCGCCAATGGGATTTCCGCACCCTAGGTCGTGGTGACATCCGCTTTGAGGACGTCATCGTGGCGCTCAACGACATCGGCTACCGCGGACCACTCTCCGTGGAGTGGGAAGACATCCGTATGGACCGTGTGCATGGTGCCACCGAATCCGCCGCCTTCGTGCGTCGGTTGGATTTCTCACCCAGTGCGTTGGCCTTCGACGCCGCCTTCGACAAGCAAACCCAATAAACCCAAACTAGGTTGCCCACGGAACACACAGAACACACGGAATTCAGAGTCTGATTCTTCCGTGTATTCCGTGTGTTCCGTGGGCAAAAACTCCGAATCTCCCCCATGTCTCTAAATCGCAAACTTCGTTACGGCATGATCGGCGGCGGCCGCGGTGCCTTCATCGGCGCCGTCCACCGCATCGCCTCGCAAATGGACGGTCAGGCCGAGCTTGTCGCCGGCGCCTTTTCCGCCGACCCGGAAAAGTCCGCCGCCTCGGGCGCCGACCTCTTTCTCGACCCCACCCGGGTTTACGGCTCCTACGCCGAGATGGCCCGCGCCGAAGCCGACCGCCCCGCCGCCGACCGGCTCGACTTCGTGGTCATCGTGACCCCGAACCACCAGCACTTCGGCCCGGCCCAGACGTTTCTTGAAGCCGGTTTTCATGTGGTCTGCGACAAGCCGGTCACCCTCGACCTCGCCCAGGCCCGCACCTTGCGCGACCTCGTGCACCGCAGCGGCAAAATCTTTGCCCTCACCCACAATTACACGGGTAACGCCATGGTGAAACAGGCCCGCGCTTTCGTCCGCGAAGGCCGCCTCGGGACCCTGCGCAAGGTCGTCGTCGAGTATCCGCAGGGCTGGCTCTCCACTCTGCTCGAAGCCACCGGCCAGAAACAAGCCGGCTGGCGCACCGATCCTGCCCGCTCAGGAGCGGCCGGCTGCATCGGCGACATCGGCACCCACGCCGAAAACCTCGCCCGCTACATCACCGGCCTGCGCATCAGCGAACTCTGCGCCGACCTGACCACCTTTGTCGAAGGCCGCGCCCTTGACGACGACGGCAACATTCTCGTGCGTTACGAGGGCGGTGCCAAAGGCGTGCTGCACAGTTCGCAAATCTCCGTAGGTGAGGAAAACGCGCTGAGCATCCGCATCTATGGCGAGAAGGCCGGCCTGGAGTGGCGTCAGGAGCACCCGAACGAGTTGCTGCTCAAATTCCCTGACCAGCCCACGCAAATCTGGCGCCGCGGCAATGGCTACGTCGGACCCGCCGCTGCTGCTGTTACCCGCATTCCCGCCGGCCACCCCGAGGGTTACCTCGAGGCCTTTGGTAACATTTACCGCGAAGTGTTCCGGGCGGTGCGCGCCACTTTGGCCGGCCAGCCGCTGCCGGCCGACCTCGACTTCCCCACGATCGAGGACGGCGTTGAAGGCATGGCGTTTATCGAAACCGCCGTGGCCAGCTCCCGCGCCGGCTCGGTCTGGGTGAAATTCCCCCAGCTCTAACGGCGCCGGTGCGGCGAAGGGACGGGATGGAGGCTCAAACCTTCATCCAGTCCCCGCGAACGGGAACGTCCATGCGGGCCTTCAACTCCGGTGAGGCACCGACCAATTCATACTTCTTGTGATCCCAGTGGACCGTCTGGCCCGTCTGGATCGAAAGCAGCGAAAGATGACTCATGGCATCGGAGCGGATGGCGTCCTCAATCGGCGCAACCGACGGGGTGCGGTCACGCACCGCCTCCACAAAGGCGCGGAAAAACTTATTGTGGTAACGCACGCGCCGGTTGCCCTCGCACTGGCGGAGCAGACGCCATTCGGGATTACTGGTCGAAAGGGCGCCGCGAGCGATTGAGACCCAACCCTTCGAGCCGATAAAAGTGGTGCCGTTATTGGGTGGGGTTTGCTCGGGCCAATATTGGGCTGCTTTTTTATATAAACCATTACTGGTGAAGTCCATGGTGACGCCATTGGCGAATTTCAGCTCCGCCTGCCAGGTGGCGATGTTGTTGTAGAGGGCATTCGGGGTCGGTGCGTTACCGGTGGCCTTGATGGAATACGGGCCGGCGAGATCGGCGTCCATGCCCCAAACGGCGATATCCAGAGGATGGGCCCCCCAACCGGCGATGAACCCAATCGAGTAGTCCGAGCAGAACCACGAGGCCGCAGAGGTGAGGCGGTCCTTGGTGCAGGGCTTCATCGGCGCGGGACCGATGTAGAGCTCGTAGTCCAATCCTTCGGGAACCGGAATTTCAACGAGCGAACCACCACTGCCGCCCTGCGGTGCCCAAATATCCACGTGCTGCAAATCACCGATGTAGCCGTTGAGCACCAGCTCCACGCCGCGTTTGCACAGCTCCAAACTGCGCTGCTGGGTGCCGTAGTGGAAAATCCGATCATGCTTTTTACAGGCTTCGAACATCGCCTTGTTTTGATTCAGACTCATGCCAAGCGGCTTCTGAATATTGACATGTTTACCGGCTCGCACCGCCGCCAACCCGATCGGCACATGCCAGTGATCAGGCGTGGCCACGACCACCGCATCGATGGATTTATCGGCGAGAAGCTCGCGGAAGTCGGCGTAGAGTTTGGGTTGGTTGCCCGGTTGGCCGGAGCTGACAAACCCGGCACCTGCTTCGCGTCGGCTCTGGAACGGGTCGCAAAGGGCGACTGAGGCGGCGATGTCTGAGGTTTGGGCCAGGTAGGTGCGCAAGTCACTCATACCCATGTTGCCGAGTCCGATGTGGCCGAGCTGGATCTTATTGCTGGGAGCGGTTGCACTCGCCAAAAGCCGCGAGGAAATGAACTGGGGAGCGAGACCGGCAGCGAGCACGCCGCCTAACATGTTGCCGAAAAACTTACGCCGACTGAGGTAATGGGGGGTGTTCATAGGAGAGGGAAAGAAGATGTCTATTTTTGGTGAGTAACCGTTCCGCGGGCGGCCCATTCGGTGCCACGCACCAGCAAGGTTTTAAAACCCGCGGACTGCATCGCCCTCACGTCGTGCCCAAGTGCGGTGTTGAAACACCGGCCCTGGCCCCACTGGGTCACCCAAACCACAGGCTCATCCATGCCGGTGCCTTTTTTATCCGGGGAGGAAAAAGCTGTCGCCAGAATGGTGGTGTCAGGCTGAATCGGCACTCGGTGCCAAAGCTCATCGGTGGTTTCAAATTGAGTTAACCCCTGCGTGATCGGGTTCTCGACCGCGGCGGGTTTGACCTGAAAGGCGTGGGGCGTGCCATGGCCCGTTTTGGGCCCCCAGGTGCCACCGATCAATTTCTGGTAGTCGGCCCAATCCGGGAACGAGGCCCCGCCGGCATGCACAACGACGAAGCCACCTCCCTTGCGAACAAACCCCAACAAGGCCTCGCGCATTTCCTGCGGCCATTCGCGCACCGTCACATTCTTGCCAAAGGTGTTCCAGTTGCTGAGCAGGACATCGTAGTGCGAAAACGTCTCAGCGGTTGAGCGTTCGGGTGTTTCCGTCACCTCGACCGTGAAGCGACCGCTCTCGACCAAGATCCGCTTGAGCTCAGGCGTAGTCATCGCCCAGTTGTGATTATTCTGGCCGGTCATAATCAGGACGCGCAAGGGGGCCTCCGCAGCCACCGAGATCCGCGAACCCGCGCCCAGCGCGATTAGGAAACACCACACACCGAGCAGTGGCCGCAAATTGAACCGGGCAAATCCAGTGGATTTCAGCGAGGGGGATTTCATGGGGATAATCCCACTATACCGAGAAAGCCGTTTGAAATACTTAAGATTTTAAAAAACGACGGATTTTACACCTCGCGTTGCTTTCGGATTCAGGCGCAATGACGGGCGTAGGGTTTAACCCCTAAGAATCTCTTTTTCAACCGTGGCCGCCCTCCCTTCAACCGTCCCTTATCGCAGCCCTGAGGGCACCTATTATTCGGATAGTTGCCAGCCACTGATGACGGCAGCCGAAAAGGGCGAGGTTCGGTTGCACGCGCTCGCCCGCGCGGGCTACCCGGGAGGGCGCCTGCCCGACGCGGAACTGCCCGGCCTTTGCAGCCTCGGCAGCTGGAATGCCGCGAAGCCGCAAACCTGGGGGCTGCCAATGCACCGTAACGAGGGTCTCGAGTTTACGTTTCTCGCCAGCGGGGAAATCGCGACTCATATCGAAGACCGGGCGGAGCGACTCCATTCCAATGAGTTTTTCTTCACGCGGCCGTGGCAACCCCACCAGCTCGGGGAGCCTCACGTCGGGGCCAGCCGACTGATCTGGCTCATTCTGGATGTCGGGGTCCGCCGCCCTCATCAAAATTGGATTTGGCCCGCCTGGATTATACTCAGTCCGGCCGACCTCACCGAACTTACCGGCTACCTCCGCCAAAACGAGCGCTTTATCTGGCTGGGTTCGCCGGAAATTAGGCGCTGTTTTCTCGAGCTGGCGCGCTTGGTTGAATTGCCCGACCCCGCCTTGCACACGTCCCGTTTGGCGGTGGGGATCAACGCTTTGTTGCTGGCGGCGCTGGAGCATTTTCGTACCCGCCAGGTGCCGTTGAACGAGTCGTTGACGAGCGTCGAACGCACGGTGCGCCATTTCATTGCCGAGCTGGAGGCGTCGCTGGAAGAACCGTGGACACTCGAAACCATGGCCGCGAGCTGCCACCTCGGCGTGACCCGGTTCATCAGTTACTTTCGCCTGGTGACGAACCTGCCGCCGATCCGCTACCTCAGCCAGGTCCGCGTCCAAAAAGCATGTCGGCTGCTGGTGGAGAAACCGGAGCGCGCCATCACCGAAATCGCCTTCGATTGCGGGTTTTCCTCAAGCCAATATTTTGCCAACGTCTTCACCCGCCAGGTGGGCTGCTCGCCGCGTAATTATCGCAAGCGGGGCGTTTCGGCAAATTAACCGGACCGGTCGGAGGTCGCGGTGGGCCGGGAAAACGCTCTTTGTGGAAAATCCATCGGTGGGCCTTCCTGCAAGTCATCGCCCGCTCCCGTGTGCTAAAGTCGGCCGGTTCAATAAACCCTTAAGCCGTCGCCCCTCATGACTATTGGTTGTTTTGCCCTCGTCCATCCGTTCCGCCCCCTCGATGCCCAACTCGCCCAGATCGCGGCGTGGGGCTTCAAGCACGCCGATGTCACCGACAACTGCGATGGCGCTTCTCTCGGCGTCGAGTTCGGTTTTTCCGCGGTCGCCAGCCTGGATGCCAACCCGCATGACCTGCGTCGGCTTTTCGCTGCGCACGGGCTCGAAATCACATCCTGGTGCGCCCACGCCAACCTGCTCGATCCGGCCGCGCCTTGGCGCTTCGGCACCGCGCAGATCATCAAGGCCATCCGCGCCGCCGCGCTCATCGGGGTCAAGCATGTCATCACCACCGAGGGCGAGCCCTCCACGGCATTTGGCCACGCTCTTTCGATAGACGAACAGATTTTCAGCATCCGCGAAAAACTCGGAGAACCGCTGCGGTTAGCCGAAGACCTCGGCGTGAAACTGCTTTTCGAACCCCACGGTCCAGTGTCGGACAACATTGCGCTGACTGAGCGTGTGCTCGACGCCTGCGACTCGGCCGCACTCGGGCTCAACCTCGACACCGGCAACCTTTGGCTGGGAGGCGGTAATCCCGTGGACTACGTGCGCAAATTCGGCCCCAAAATCGAGCACGTGCACTGGAAGGATCTGCCCGCCGAAATGGTGGAGAAGCGAGGCAAGATTTTCGGCTGCGGGATGGCCTCCATCGCTTTGGGCGAAGGGGTGATCGGCATCGCCGAGATTGCGCAGGAACTGAAGAAAGTCGGGTTTGCCGGGCACACGACCCTTGAAGTAGCCGGTGAACGCGCGGTGCTGGCCAGCCGCGATTTCCTGCTCAGCCAGTGAGCGGGCGCGCGGCGAGTCGCGGAACCAGCCCCCCCCTCGTCCCCCCGTTTTTTCCGGGACTCGACTTGCACGCTCCGCCTCGTTTGCGTCTCGGGGGTTCGGGTTATTTTCAACCTCCACCATGTCACCCCCCGCCGTCTTGCCGCAGCACCGTTATCGCCATGAGGCGATGGCGACGTGGTTTGAGGTGAGGGTGGCAACAGCCGACGCCGACTACGCCGCTCAGGCCGTCCAGGACGTTTTTGCCCGAATCGACCGGCTGGAATCGCTGCTCAGCCGCTACCGGGAGGAGAGCGAAGTGCGCCAACTCGGTCGCCTCACCCCCGGGGAAACCCTGCGCCTCCACCCCGACACCTTCGCCTGTTTGAATCAGGCCCTTGAGTTGTCCACCGCAACCGGCGGCGCCTTCGACCCCGCGCTGGGCCACCTGCGTCCGGCCCGTGGCGTGATCGCTCCCGCCGATACCCCGCGAGGCCGCCTCCTTCTGGACGCTGAAGCACAACGAGTGACCTGCGAAGGCGGCCCCGTGCACCTCGACCTCGGGGCGATCGGCAAAGGCTACGCCCTCGACTGCGCCGCCGAGGTTTTACGCGAATGGGACCTGCCTCACGCCCTCCTGCTGGCAGGCGGCAGCAGCCTTCTGGCCCTCGCCGCACCGACCGGCAGCCCCGGTTGGGAAATCGGCCTGACCACCCGCCAGAGCATCTGGCTGGCCGACACCGCGCTCGGTGCCTCCGGGGCGACGATCAAAGGCGCGCATATTTTTGACCCGCGCAACGGCACCCCGGCCCACGGTTACTTCCGCACCTGGGCAAGCGCCGGTTCGGCGGCCGCAGCCGATGGCCTTTCCACCGCCGCCATGCTGCTCGACCGCGCCCAACTGGAGGTGCTGGGCGCCCGTTTGCCCGACTGCGGCTTCGCCCTCCTCGCCGCCGTGGAACGCCCGGAGGCGGTGGAGACATTCGGCGCCTTCCCGCTGCTCGGCCCGGTGACTGCCTCGAACCGCGCCTCATGAACACCGAGCAGCTCGCCCACGTTTGGCTGGTCATACCCGCGTGGCGCGAAACCGAACGGCTCGACGCCTTTGCCGACCGCCTGTTTCCCGCCCTCGCCTCCACCACTTTGCCGATAACGGTGCAAATCGTCGACGACGGCTCTCCAGGGGCCTTGGCGGAGGCCCTGGAAGCCCGCTGTGCGATGTGGCGCGCCCAGTTTCCGTTTGTAAATCCCCTGCTCCGGCTGCCGGTCAACGCGGGTAAAGGCGGCGCGGTTTACGCCGGTTGGAATTTAGCCTGCGCCGACGCGGCGAGCTGGCTGGGGTTTTGCGATGCCGACGGCAGCGTGGATGCCGATGAGATGCTGAAACTCCTCCGCGCAGCGCTCGCCACGCCCGAGGCGGTTTGCCTCTGCGCCAGCCGTCACGTCCGCGGCGCCGAAGCCCACTGGGGCTCATGGCTGCGCCAAGGCCTGAGCCACGTCTTTGCCGCTTGGGTGCGCTGGCACACCGGACTCACCGTGCGCGACAGCCAATGCGGCGCCAAGCTCATCCCCGGCCCGACCTACCGCGAAGTCCGCGCCGAGCTGCGGGAGACACGTTTTGCCTTTGATGCCGAACTGTTGCTCGCCTGCCAACGGGCCGGGGCGACGATCCGGGAGTTGCCCGTGCGTTGGCGCTGGCAGCCCGGTAGCCGGCTCAAGCTGGGCCGCGACGGTTGGGCCATGCTCGGCGCCGTGCGTCAGCTCGGCAGGTAGGCGCCTGCCTGCGGGCAATGGTTTTTCTCGGTCCGGTAGACCGCGTTTTGCCTTCCTGCAGGCGCCTCCATTCGAGCCGACTCAAGCCAGGAGCATTGCCGATTGGCCGCGGGCAACTCGGCGCGATCGTTCCGTCGCGCTCGCGCCCGACATTTCGCCACGTAGGGTTAGATCGCCGTTGCCCCGCTCGCCAAGCTGCCCGCCATGAACGCCTCGCCCTCCTGCTGCCACTCTTCCGGCGCACCCGCCAACAACCCGCACCCCGCCGTCTCCTCGGCGCCGGCAGCCGACGCTCCCGTCTACATGGGGCTTCCGCACGAGCGTGTGCTGCGCCCCCGTTTCTGGGTGGCACTCGCCTGCACCCTGCCCGTGCTCGCCCTCGCCATGGGCCCGATGCTTGCCCCCGCCGCAGGCCGCCGGCTCGACCCGCGCCTGTCCGGGTGGCTGCAACTCGTCCTGACCACGCCGGTGTTTTTCTGGTGCGGGTGGTTCTTCATCCGCCGCTGGTGGAAGTCCCTGCGCGAACTCGATTCCAACATGTTCACGCTCACCGTCACCGGCACCGGCGCGGCTTATTTTTATTCACTTGCCGCGGTTTTGGTTGGCGAACGCTTCTCCGACGCCCTCCAAACCGGCCCCCACGGGGTGCCGCTCTATTTTGAAGGCACCGCCTTTATCACCACCATCGTCCTGCTCGGGCAGATTTTAGAACAACGCGCCCACGCCCGCACCGACGCGGCCATCCGCGCCCTGATGGAGCTCGCCCCCGCCAGCGCCCACCGGGTAGCTGATGGTCGCGAGGAAGACGTCCCGCTGGCCGCCATCGTTGCGGGTGACCTGCTGCGCGTGCGCCCCGGCGAAAAAATCCCCGTCGACGGCGTCGTCAGGGAGGGCGCCAGCGACGTCGACGAAGCCATGCTCACCGGCGAACCCGATCCCGTCGCCAAATCCCCCGGTGCCTCCGTGAGCGCGGGCACGCTCAACACCACCGGGTCGTTCCTCGTCCGCGCCGAGCGCGTCGGCGCGGCCACCCTGCTTGCGCAGATCATTCGCTTGGTCGAGCAGGCCCACGAAAGCCAAGCTCCCATTCAGCGCATGGCCGACCGGGTTTCGGCCTGGTTCGTGCCGGTGGTGGCCGCCATCTCCGTGCTCACCTTCGGGCTGTGGCTCGCGTTCGGCCCCGCGCCGGCCATTCTCCCCGCGTTGGTCAACGCGGTGGCCGTGCTGATCATTGCCTGCCCCTGCGCCCTCGGGCTGGCGACCCCGGTGGCGCTGGTCACCGGGATTGGCCGCGGCGCGCAGGCCGGGGTGTTGGTCAAAGACGCCGCCGCCCTCGAACGGCTCACGGCCGCCACCACCGTGTTAATCGACAAGACCGGCACCCTCACCGAGGGTAAACCCCGCGTTGTCGCCATTTTGCCCGTACCTGGCACGACCGAGGCGGAGTTGCTCGCCCTCGCTGCAGCCGCCGAGGCGTCGAGCGAACACCCGCTGGCCCGGGCCCTTGTTGCCGCCGCCCAGGTGCGCAACCTGCCGCTCGCCCCCGCCACCGATTTCCGCGCCGAGCCGGGCCAGGGCGTCAGCGCCCGCGTCGACGGCCGCCTGATCGTCGTCGGTCGCGCCCCCGCTCGCCCGCACGACCACCCCACCGCCACGGTGCTGGACGTGACGAACAACGGCATTTTGGCCGGCACGTTTACGTTGGCTGATCCGATCAAAGTCACCACGCCGGCCGCCATCGCCGAACTCCACCGCTTGGGGTTAACGCTCCACATGGTTACCGGCGACCGCGAGGCCACTGCCCGGGCCGTCGCCGACGAGCTCGGGCTGGACGGGTTTCATGCCGGGGTGAGCCCGGCGCGCAAACAGGCGATCGTGCGCGAGCACCAGGCGCGCGGCGAGGTGGTGGTTTTTGCCGGCGACGGGCTCAACGACGCGCCCGCGCTGGCGGCGGCCGACATCGGCATTGCGATGGGCACGGGCACCGACGTGGCGATGCACAGCGCTGGACTGGTGCTGGTCAAAGGCGATTTGGGGGCGCTGGTGAAGGCGGTGCACCTGAGCCGGGCGACGCTGCGCACCATCAAGCAGAACCTCTTTTGGGCCTTTTTCTACAACGCGGCCGGGATTCCGTTGGCGGCGGGTCTGTTGTATCCGCTGACCGGATGGTTACTCAGCCCGATGTTCGCCGGGGTGGCGATGAGCCTGAGTTCGCTCACGGTGGTGGCCAACGCCCTGCGCCTGCGCCACGTCAGGCTGTGAGGGCGCCCCCCGAGCCGCACGAGGCCCGTTGCCCACGAGGCCGAGCTCTTGGCCAACACCCTAAGTCCCCGCTCCGTCCCCGCCTCGGCCCAAGCCAGCCCGGCCCAGGGCCCCCTTGCCGAGGAAAACAAGCGTCCAGCTAAACCCACCTCGCTGCTGCGTTCACTTGGCAGCGGCCCTCACGGCTTAAGCGCTGCAATTGGCGCGTTCCTCCCTTTCACCCCCGGCCCAACCCAAAGTGTCACCTAATAGGTGACACTTTGGGTTGGGCAGTCAGGACAGATGAATGCCGTGTTGGCGAGAATTTAACCAGTGAAGGAGCCGGAGCGTGCGCTCGGCGTCGGGTAAACGGCGGCGGCCAACAATAAAGTCGTCCACCCGCTGGCGTGGTACGCTGAGGATACGGGCAAGCTTGGCCTTCTCGCCGTAGGCCCATTTTTGCTGGCGAAGAACAAGGGAGAGTTCGTTCCACAAAGGGGTGTCGGCGCCCGGTTTGAGCGCTTCGCCGCGCGGGGGGCGGGTGTGCTTGTAGGCGCCCTTGAGGGCGCGCGCGGTGGCTTCGGCGGCGAATTCAAGGCCGGCCCCCAAAGCCAACAGGGTGCGCAGACGGGGATGTGTGTAGTCCATGCCCACACCGCTATGCAGCTTTCTCCCGCTGTCACCTAATAGGTGACACTTTGCTGGTTGGGCCCGAGCCGCTAAAAAGACCCCGCTTCACCTCGCCCCGCCCTATTTGCGCCGCACGAATCCCGACTGGGCGGGAAAACCGTAGTGTCACCTATTAGGTGACACTACGGTTTTCCCGCTCGCGGTTTGAGGTACTTGCGGGCGGGCGGGGGGCGGATTTCTCGCCGGCTCGCGATTTGCGGATTGCGATTTGCGGATTGCGGATTGCGGATTGCGGATTGCGGATTGCGGATCGCGGATCGCGGATCGCGGATCGCGGATCGCGGATCGCGGATCGCGGATCGCGGATCGCGGCTGGCCGCAGGGCGGTTTTGACGGCGGCGAGGGGCAGGGGCGGGCGCGGGGAAGTTGCGCTTAGCGCTTCTTGTTCAGGGCCGCGGCGAACCAGTCGTTGGTCAACGACTGCACCGGCTTGGCCACCGGCACAGCCGCCGGCGCCGGACGGGATTGCCCCGGACTGGTCCGCGGGCCAGCCACCCCGGTCTTCGCCCCCAACTGCGGCGCACTCCGCATCGACAACGCTATCCGTCCTCGCGCCAAATCGACCTCGGTCACCGTCACACTGACCTTCTGCCCGGGCTTCACCACCGCCGCCGGGTCTTTGACAAAACTGTCCGCCAGCTGCGACACATGGACCAGGCCGTCCTGGTGCACGCCGATGTCCACGAAGGCCCCGAAGGCGGTCACGTTGGTCACCAGGCCGGGCAGCTTCATGCCGGGCTTCAAATCCTCGGGCTTGTTCACGCCCTCCTGAAAACTGAAGGATTCAAACTTTTCGCGGGGGTCGCGGCCGGGCTTGGCCAACTCGGCCAAGATGTCGGTCAGGGTCGGCAAACCGACCGCCTCGGTGACGTAGGGGGCGAGGTTGATCCTTTTGCGCAGCTTTTCGTCGCGCAACAGGTCGGCCACCGTGCAGCCGAGATCGGCGGCCATTTTCTCGACCAGGGCGTAGCGCTCGGGGTGCACCGCCGAGGCGTCGAGCGGGTGCGCGGCGTCGTGGATGCGCAGGAAGCCGGCAGCCTGTTCGAAGGCCTTGGGACCGAGCCCGGAGACCTCCAGCAGCTCGGCGCGGGTCTTGAAAGCGCCCTTGTCGTTGCGGCGGGCCACAATGGCGGCGGCGCTGCGGCTGTTGAGCCCGGAAACCTGGGCAAGGAGTTGCTTGGAGGCGGTGTTGAGCTCGACGCCCACGCCGTTGACGCAGGACACCACGGTGTCGTCGAGGCAGCGCTTGAGGGCGTTTTGGTCGACATCGTGCTGATATTGGCCGACGCCAATGCTCTTCGGGTCGAGCTTCACCAGCTCGGCGAGCGGATCCATCAGGCGGCGGCCGATCGACACCGCGCCGCGCACGGTCAGGTCGTGGTCGGGAAACTCCTCGCGGGCCACCTCGCTGGCCGAATAAATCGACGCGCCCGATTCGTTGACCATGACCACGGTGATCGTGGCCGGGAGCTTCATCCCCCGGATAAACGCCTCGGTCTCGCGACCGGCGGTGCCGTTGCCGATGGCGATGGCCTCGATTTTGAAAAACTCGATGAAGCCTTTGATCTTCTCGGTCGCCTCGACCTCGTGGCGGTCGGGGTAAACCACGTCGTTGTGCAACAGTTTGCCCTGGCGATCGAGGACCACGGTTTTGCACCCGGTGCGGAAGCCCGGGTCGAGGGCGAGCACGGCGCGCTGGCCGAGCGGAGCGGCCAGGAGCAGCTCGCGGGCGTTGTCGGCAAACACCTTGATCGCGTCGGCATCGGCCTTCTTTTTGGAGTCGAGGCGGAACTCCGTTTCCATCGCCGGGGCGAGCAGGCGCTTAAGGGCGTCGGCCAGCATCAGGCGCAGCTGGGCGGTGGCGACGGGCGAAGTACTTTTGATGACCAGGCGCTCCAGTTCGGCGAGCGAGAGCAGCTCGTCGACGGTGATACGCATCATCAAAAACAGCTCCTTTTCGCCGCGGCGCATGGCCAGCAGGCGGTGGGAGGGGCACTTGGCGAGCGGTTCGGACCACTCGAAGTAGTCCTTGAATTTGGCTGCTTCGGTCTCCTTGCCGCCGATCACCTTGGAAGTGACCACGGCGGATTCGCGGTAAATCGCGCGGAGTTTTTCACGCGCGGTGGCGTCGTCGCTGACGCGCTCGGCGAGGATGTCGCGGGCCCCGGCGAAGGCCTCCTCGGGGGTGGCGATTTTTTGCACCGGGGTGGGCGGCGACTTGCCGTCGTCGGGTTGGTAGTCGCGGCCGACGTAGGCCAGGGCGGCGGCGGCGAGGTCGGTGGCGGGGTCCTGGGCCCAGATCAGTTCGGCGAGCGGTTCCAGGCCCTTTTCCTTGGCGATGGTGGCGCGGGTGCGCTTTTTGGGGCGGAACGGCAGGTAGATGTCCTCGAGGCGAGTGAGGGTTTCGGCGAGGGCGATCTGGTTATCGAGGGCGGGGGTGAGCAGGCCGCGGTCCTTGAGCGAGGCGAGGATCACGGCGCGGCGTTCGTCGAGCTGGGCGAGTTGCTCGAGGCGGTCGCGGATCGTGGTGATCTGGACCTCGTCGAGTTCGCCGGTGGCCTCCTTGCGGTAGCGGGCGATGAAAGGCACGGTGGCGCCCTCCTTGAGCAGCTGGGCGGTCGTGGCGACCTGGTGGACTTTGACCGCCGCCCCCAGCTCCTTGGCGATGAGCAGGACGTGGTCGGCGTTGGGGAGCGAGGCAGGGAGGGCGGTGGGTTCAGCCATGAAAGGAAAAGGCTGAGTGCAACGCGTGGCAGGGCGCGGGCAAGGGCAAAACCCGGCGGCCTCATGCGGCGCCTCTTTGGCCGCCCTGCGGGACGGCTGCGGAATCACCAACCCTACACAGGCAAAGAAGATGCCTTCCGCGGTTTGGCCTGCGGTCAGCTCATAAAATAAACTCAAAAAATCAGGGAGCGGCTAAAGTCGGGCTCAAAGGAGCCGATAACAGGGTCCTCCAGCAGAATCACCTTTGTGCGCCCCCGTCCTGAGCCTCCCCTAAAATAGACCTTCCCAGAAACTCCGGTTTGCCAGGCACGGCCTGCGTACGACGAGAAATCGTTTACCCCGGGTCCACCCGCCCGCCCTACCAACAACCCCCCACCGCTTCACCACCGCATGTCTGCCCCCACACAGCTTCTCACCTTTAAAACCCAAGGCCGCTGGTATGCTTGCGACTTGATTTGGGTACGCGAAATCCTCCGCCAACCCACCCTGACCCCGGTGGACCGGGCGCCAGCAACCGTGCGCGGGCTGATTCACCTGCGCGGCCAAATTCTTACTGCGCTCGACCTGGATCGCCGGCTCGGCTTGCAGCCAACCGCCCCGGCGCCCTCCAACCGCTGCGTGGTCTTCAAAACCACCGTCGAGCTGGCCCGACTGGCGGTCCAACCCGATGACGCCGACCTGGCCGGACCCGACCTACTCGGGTTAATTGTCGACGAAGTCGGCGACATCCTGACCCGCCCCGACACGGTGCTGCCGCCCCCGCCCGAGTTGATGTCTGGACTGGACCACGCCTGCGTGAGCGGAGTGATCCCACGAAGCGAGGGGTTAGTCACCTTACTGCGGATCGGAGCCCTGCTCACGGTCTCCCAAGAATCCACCACCTAAACCAATCATGCACAACGAACTATCAGGAACCACGCTGCGCCTCAACTTCGAGGGCGACCTACTCTCAACCAACGTGGAAAGCCTGCGAAAGGACATCCTCAAATCGCTCGACGATGCCGAAGCCTGCCAGAGCGTGATAGCCGACCTTGCTAAATCTCAACAGGTTGACTCCAAAGGACTTAATCTACTTCTAGCGATTTACCGGGAAACCCAGCACCGGAAGATTGGCTTCCGGGTTGAGAATTCCAGCGAAGATGTGCGCCGGATCATGACACTCCTTAACCTCAATGAGCGGTTTGGCATCAAAGCCACCGCCTAAAACCACCTGTGAGCAACGCCGAAAGCGAGATGTTGGCCCTGTTTGTCCAGGAAGCCAACGAACACTTGGAAACCCTCGAAACCGATCTGGTTTTACTCGAAAACGACCCCCGAAACGCCGAACTGCTGAACCGGCTGTTTCGCGCCATTCATAGCGTCAAAGGCACGGCCGGCTTTTTCGGGCTCACCCCGATTACCGACCTGGCCCATGTGATGGAGAGCGTCATGGCGCTGCTGCGCGACGGGCTGATGCAGGCCGATCGCGCCTTCATCAACCTGTTCCTCACGGGCACGGACAAACTCAAGGCGATGGTGGCCGCGCC
>JBILBW010000044.1:0-20312 GCA_044353465.1 Rariglobus sp.
TCGTACGTCTGCCCCAATTGCTCGTCGAACACGGCCCAGTTCATCTGCCGCCCAGCTTCACTAGCGCATGGCCCGCATCCACCAAACCCTCCAACTCGGTTCGGAACAGTTCCCGCTGCGCTTGGTGGACGGTGGCTTTTGGCTTCATCTGTTTTTCCCGGTTTTTGTTGGTTTGGTTAAACTTAACCAAGAAAATAGGACACCAATAATAACTTCAAGTACATAATTATGATTAGCTTATGAATTATTCAGTGCCGACTAACTAGAACGAGGTCCGTCAGATGCCCGGCTTAGGGCAGGCTTGCAGCGTGTCGCTTTCGCTCGGAGCCGACTGGAAGTCGGCGCTCGTGTGCCCGGCATGGGCGTGAATTCGCAACGGAAGTAAGTTGTGCTGACGAAGTGACCACCACCGGACGTCTGATCTCATTTCGCTTTCAAAAGTATAATAACTCGGAGGCGAGCCAAGAGATAAAGGTAAGGCTGCGGAAGCGATTGGAGTCGTCGGAGAGTTCCTCCAGCTGGATTTTTACCCGAACTTCAACATCGGCAAGGGAGGCAAAGAGCGGGTTGGTAAAGCCCTTTTGCCGAGTTTTGTCCCAGATGTGTTCGCGCGAATTGCATTCGGGGTAATAGGGAGGCAGGTGCTAGAGACGAAGTCGCTCAGGAACGTGCAAAGACCGCGCCTTGTGCCAGCCCGGGCCATCAAGTGCGAGCAAGCGCGGTTCATCGGGCCAGGCATCGAGCAGGTCTAGCAGGAAAAAAGACCGGGCGGCGGTGTTGCACTTCGGGGAAAGTCGATGAACCCGTTCGCCGCGTTCGGGTGCGACAGTCGCAAAGGCACACAACGACTCCCGGACGACTTGGCGGGGTACCTTGGGGCGAATGGGTGCCGTAGCCCAGCAATCGGTCCGATTGCTGATGTGTCCAAAACGTCCCTCGTCCATGAACACCACCAGTGGTGTGCGCCCTAGCCGGGCGCGCTCAGAGGCTACTTCCGCAGCGAAGTTTTTTTAAAAGCCACCTCCTCTGCCGGATCCTTCTTGGGGTGACGGGGCCTGGGAGCGAGTTTACGCCAACCAGCCTTGGCCAACATGCGATAGATGCTGGAGGGGGCGACCTTGTGCCTGACCAGCTGTTCGTAATCCCGCTTGAAGACATGGGCCACGACGAGCCCGCCCTGGGCCGCGGCCGGAGCGTGTCGATCAAGCAGGGTCTTGGTCTGGTCAGCGGTTAACACCGTGCGGCGGCGTCCACCTCGACCGGGCCGACCGATCACGCAGGCCTCGCCCTAGCGTAAAAACCGGGATTGGAGCACACGCACCGAGTGCAAGCTCAAACCGGTCAACTCGGCAATCTGGGTTGGGGGTAACGCGATTGAAGCTCGCATTAAAACGGCTTCGATGCGCCGTTGCTCTGCAATGTCCTTGGCTCGGCGAAGCAAGAACCTCATCCGCCCAGGGGTATCCGCCGGAAAATCTTTAGCTGGGCGCAAGCCTTCTAGGGCTTCCCCAGAAGGCAGGGTTATTATGTTTTAGAAAGCGAAATGATATGAGCTCGGCCGTGATTACTTGCGGGCCGACCAGAGGCGCAGCGAACCGAGTAAAAAGTCCTCCAACGCGGCGGACTCGTTGAGGTTTAACCGCAGCAGGCCAACGTTGTGTTCGAGTTTGTCGATGGCTCCGGTGAGGGCCCGGCGGGCGGTGCCGGTGTTCTCGCGCAGCGCAGCCAAGGCGAAGTCACGGGTCGCCCGCTCCATGTCGGCAAACAGCCGGGTGCGCAGGCCGTTGGCGATGCCTGTTTCCATGGCTTCCTCCTCGTCGTCGGTGAGTTCCACCGCAAGGGCGGCCTTTTGTTTTTTCCAGATCTCGGTGGTGGCGAAATCCAAGACCGCGCCGAAGCGTGCGGTCAGCCCGTAGGCGCCGAAAACCGAGTCGGCGACCGTTTTTTTGTCGGAAACCCCTCCGGACAAGCGGCCCAGCCAAGCCTGGTAATCGGCGATCCACGCCGTCCAGCCGTCGGGAGTGAAGGTGGCGCCCACGCCGGGGAAACGGAAATGCAGGCAGCGGCTGCGGATGGTGGTGAGCAGCGCGTAGGGGCGGGTGGTCAGCAGCAGTAGGCTGGTGTTGGCCGGTGGCTCTTCCAGGGTTTTGAGGAAAATATTGGCGGCCGAGACGTTCATGCGGTCGCATTCGTGGATGATGGCGACTTTCTGGGTGGCGACGGTGGCCGAGACTTGGACTTTGCCGATCAGTTCGCGGGTGGCGTCGGCGCTGATCTGGCGCATTTTTTTGGCCGGGCGCAGGTGGAAACAATCCGGGTGGGCGTCAGGCGGAAACGGGGCGGTGGACTGCGGGGTGTTGAGCAGGCGGTCGGCGATGGCGTGGGCGACGGCCAGGAGCATGTCGTGGTCCTCGCCGGTGATGAGCAGGCTGTGCGAAAGCCGGCGCCGGGCGATGGCGCGTTCGATCACGGCGACGGCGGGCGTTCCGCTCAGCGAGGCGGGCCAGGACAGCGGGGACGCGGACACGGTTTTAGGTGAAGAGTTTTTGCAGGCCGGTCCAGATGGCCTTTTCGACGAGGTCCTCCTCGTGGGCGCCGTCGATGACGAGGAAGCGGCGGGGCATGCTCTTGGCGAGCAGCAGGTAGCCCTCGCGGACCTTGTTGTAGAAGTCGATGTTTTCGCGCTCCATGCGGTCGGGCAGGCCGGAGGCGCGTTGGCGGATGCGTTGCAAGCCGAGCTCGGTGGGCACGTCGATGATGACGGTGAGATCGGGCATGACGTTGCCGACGGCGAACTGGTTGATCAGGTTGACCGGATCGCTGGCTAGGCGTCGGGCAATTCCCTGGTAAACGGTGGTCGAGTCGAGGAAACGGTCGGAGAGCACCACGGTGCCGCTACTGAGGGCGGGGGCGATGATCTGGCGCACCAGTTGGGCGCGGGCAGCGGTGAACAGCAAAAGCTCGGTTTCGGCGCACATCTCGTCGCCCTTGGAATTGTGCACCAGGATGTTGCGGATCTGCTCGCCGATCTCGGTGCCGCCCGGCTCGCGGGTGGTGATGACTTCGCGGCCGAGCAACTGGAGGTGCTTGGCAAGACGGGAAATCTGGGTGGATTTACCGCTGCCCTCGGAGCCTTCGAAGGAGATGAGTTTACCGAGTACTTTGTTTTTCTGGGTCATGGTGGAGGCGTGGGACGAGGGGAGCGTCGGTTAGGGGTGGGACGGTCGAACGCAGCTCAGCGGGGCTGGGGCGCGGCTCGGCCAGGGAAAACGCACGGTGGCGGCAGGGTGACACCGGCCGGCGAGTGTGGGGCCGCGGGTGCGCCATGCCGTCCGAATGCGTGGGTGAAAGTCCATGAGGAGGAACGGAGGGAAGATTTGTGCCCGGCGGCCGGCAAATAGATTCGCACCGCAAGAGCAGCGGCGATCGGAGCGGGGAGACCGTTTTGCCTTAAGCCGAGGGGAGCCTTGATTTCCATTGAACGAGGGCGCCAAAGCCGCCATCGCTACAAGTTTAATTTCACGCGCCTTTCGATGATTCCCTTTTTCGCTTCCGCCAACCTGCTTCGTATCTTTAGTGACACCGATGTTTTCGGGCAGGCCCTCACTGTTGGACTCGGTGTCTTCAGTTTGGTTGCCTGGACGGTGATGTTTGGCAAATTTAACGAGCTCAAGCGGCTCCAGGATTTCAACCGCGCCTTCGAGCAGCGCTTGCGCGACGAGCGCACCCTGCTCGACCTGCCGGAGTCGTTGCGTAACAAGCGCGCCATTCCCTACGCCGATCTGTTCGCTGACGCCGTCGAAGCCTATTGGCGCGCCGCCTCCATTCTGAAGGAAAAGGGCGAGGACAACAGCCGCGCCCGGCTTGAACACGCCGAAAACGCCATCCAACGCGCCATCGCGCGCCAGGTTTTGCGCTACGAGACGAGCATGATCTTCCTCGCCACGATCGTCTCCGGCGCCCCGTTCATCGGCTTGCTCGGCACGGTGTGGGGCGTGATGGAGGCGTTCAGCGCCGTGGCCGATCAGCAGGCGGCGAGTATTCGCACCCTTGCCCCCGGCGTCTCGGCGGCTCTACTCACCACCATCGCCGGCCTGGTCGTCGCCATCCCCTCGATGTTCGGTTACAACTTCCTCCTCGGTAAGGTGAAACAGCTCTCCATGGAGATCGAAAACTATGCCAGCTCACTGGCCGACCGCCTCGAACTCGAGTCGAAAAAATAACCGACCATGGCCCGCACCTTTCGCCAGCGCCGCCAGATGCACGCCGTCGCGGAGTTGAACGTCACCAACCTGCTCGACCTCGCCTTCGTGTTGCTGATCATTTTCATGATCGCCACCCCGCTCATCACCGCCGAGCAGACGATCCCCATCAACTTGCCCTCGGAGTCCAAAAGCGAGCAGTCCAAGCCGGATCCGGACATCACGTTCCAGCAAATCTCCATCGACCGTCAGGGCGCGTATTTTTTTAGCGGCACCCGGCTGACCCTCTCCGAGCTGCAGGCGCGTCTTCGCCAGCTCGCTGCCGAGCGCAAGCCGCCGGTCATCCGTATCCGCGCCGACCTAACGCTGCAGTGGCAGCAGGTCGTCACGCTGATGGACGAGTTGAAGAAGAATAACCTGTCGAAAATCTCCTTCGACACCCAGGCGCCGGACTAAGCCCACCGCTCCGCGCCTGAGCGCGCGGGCCCTTCACCGAGTTCATGTCGCAGCACCCCCGCACTCCAGCGTTTATCGCCTCAGTCACGCTGCATGCGTTACTGATTGGGCTGGTGCTGGGCTTTGCCTACTCGAACCATAAAAAGTCCGAGGAGGATAAGCCGAAGATTTTCGAATTGGTGATGGGCGAGGGCGACAACTTCGCCGCCACCGAGGCAGCGGCGCTGGGCACTCCCGGAGGTGGCATCAAAATTGAAATCCCCGGCCCGCCCACCCCGACGCCGTCCCCCGTCGAACCGGCTCCACCCGAGCCGGAGCCGGAGCCGTCCCCGGTCGAGCCGTCCCGGCCGCCCAAACCCGCGCCCGTAACCCCACCGGTGAAGAACCCGCCGAAAGCGCCCCCCGCACCCAAGGAATACAAGCCGGTTAATATGGCCAAGATGGTGGACCGCATCGCCGATAAGCGGGCGGCCAACATCGAGAAAAAGATCAAGGCCGAGCAAAAGGCCGCCGATGAGCGCGCCGCCAAGGAAGCCGCGCTCAACGCCAAGCGTATGACCAAGGCGGACTTTGACCGCCAAAATCAGGGCAAGTTGTCTCCCTCGCAGACCGCGGCCAAGTCCGGCGGAGGCACCGGCGCCGCCAAGCGGATCGATGCCGAAGGCATTGCCAAGGGCGTCGTCGGTGGCTCGACCGCGAATAAAATCGGCGGCGCGGGCGGCAAGGCCCTCACTCGGGAAGACATAGAACTCTCGGAGGCCTATATTTCCCTGCTGATTCAGCGACTCAAAGCCGCCCACCAAAAGCCCGATGGGTTAAGCGATTTGTTGCAGGCCACGGTCAGGTTCCGCCTCACCTCCAGCGGCACGGTGGTGGAGGTGACCATCATCGGTTCGTCGCGTAACGCCGAGTACGACCGTTCGGTGCTGGAAGCGTTTCGCCGGATCACCCTGCCGCGCCCGCCCTCCAATCTAAAGACCAGCGACTACGAGCTCACCTTCAAGATGAAGGAAGATCCCTGAGGTGAGGCGCGGGATGGGTTAACGCCCTCGAACGCATCGCACCCTTTTCATGGAAGGCGGGCAGGCCCCAGCCAAATCGACACGGTCCCTCCGCTACGCTCTGAAAGGTACCGGGAGTGCGGAGCGATTTCGCCTCAGACGCCACCGAGGAGAGCGATCACCTTGAACTCGGCCGCGGTCAGGGGCATCACCGAGAGTCGGCCCTGGCGCAGAAAGGCGGTGTCCTTGAGCGCGGGCTCACCCTTGATCTGCTCCAAGGTGACGGGGTGGGGCAGGGTGTTCATCGGTTTGATTTCCACCGCGACCCAACCGTCTTCCTCGGCGGTGGTATCGGGGAAAAAACTGCGGGTGACCTCGGCCAGACCCAACACGGCCTTGGTGGTCACGCTGGCGTAGAAGAAGACGCGATCGCCCGGGCGCATGGCTTTGAGGTGGTTGCGCGCCTGGTAATTGCGCACCCCGGTCCAGTCGGTGCGACCGTCGCGAACCAGGTCGGTCCACGCGTAGGCCTCGGGTTCAGATTTCACCAACCAGTATTGGGTTGTCATGGGTTTGGGCTAAAGATGCTCTTCAACTTCAGAGAGCCTCGTGCCGATGAAAAGGTTAAAGCCCGCGCCCGCCTGGGGGAATTTGACCTCGGTTCACGCTCGCTGCCTACGCCCGGAGGCGTGCCGCCCATGAACAAAACCCTTTTTCCGATCCGTTTTTTATTTATCACCCTGTGCACTGCCGCCGGGTGGCTGGTGTGTTACGCTGTGCCCGATTGGGATGAGCACCGCATCCGTGCGTCGCTGATCGGCTTGGCCATCGGTTCCTTGGTGGTTCTGGTCGACCTAGTGTTAAAGGGGTTTTCGTTGCGGGGTTTGTCGGCGGTGACCTTTGGCTTGGCGGTGGGCACGGTGATTGCCTTCATGGTGCACAATTCGCCGCTGCTCAGTTACGGCGACCCACAGATTATTTTTCTGGTGCGGCTGGGGCTTTTTTTGATCTGCCCCTACCTGGCCACGGTGATCGCCTTGCGCGGCAAGGATGAGTTCAACTTGGTGATCCCCTACGTGCGCTTCGTACCGCACGATGTCGAGGTGCCGCTGATCGTCTTGGATGCGCGCTCGCTCATTGATGGGCGCATCGCCCGGGTCTGCAAAACTGGGTTTTTAGGTGCGGCCCTAGTGGTGCCTCGCTTTGTCATCGCCGAACTGCAGGTGACCGCCGAGTCGAGGGATCCGCACATTCAAGCGCGCGGGCGTCGGGGACTCGATATGCTGGGGGAACTGCGCAAGATCAAAAACCTCGATTTGCGCATCCATGAAAGCGAATTGGCCAATAAGGCCGATATCGACGCCAAGCTGATTTTTCTGGCCCAGTCGATGCGGGCGAAACTCCTCACCGCCAATTACAGCCTTATCAAGCTGGCGGAGTTCAACGGGGTGGTTTGTCTCAGCATGGCTGATTTGGGCAAAGCGTTGCGCCCCGAGCTGGTGACCGGCGAAGTGCTCGATGTGGAGTTGGTGAAACAGGGTAAAGAAGAGAACCAGGCGGTCGGGTTTCTCGACGAACACGCCATGGTGGTGGTTAACCGGGGCCGTCCCTTTATCGGCCAAGTGGTGACGGTGCAGATCCTCAATGTGCTGCCGTCCTCCGCCGGCAAGATGGTGTTCGCCCAGTTGGTCGAGGACTGACGGGCGGGGCGGGGCCGGGTCGGCTGGCTTAAACCACCGGATCGGTGGTGGGGTGATCGGCGTTCATGGTGCGCAAGCGCGCCTGCAGCACTTGGACGCTGGCCTCACGGTCGGCGAGATCGGCACTGGGAATCTCCACGCAATAAACCCGCAGGGAGGAAAAGGGGCGCGGCAGGTGGAAGCGGTCCCAGCTGCGAAATTGCCAAGAGGCGTCGTAGGCGCAGCCCATTAGAAGCAACGGGGCTTGGGCGCGGCGCGCCACGACGAGGCCGCCGGCCTTGAATTCGTAGATCGGCCCGCGCGGCCCATCCGGGGTGATGCCGATATCGTGGCCCGCTTTCATCACGTCGACCAAGGACGAGACGGCTTCCCGTCCCTGTTTGTTGCTGGAGCCGCGCACGGCGCGAATGCCCACCAGGGAGAAAAACGCCTCCAGCCAAGCCCCGTCCTTGCTCGGGCTGACCAGCCCATAAATTGAGCGGCCCTGCCGGTACCGGCGAAAAACCTCTGCGGTGATAAACAAGCGGTTATGCCAGAGGGTAAACGCCACCGGTTGGTCGGTTTTGCGCAGACAGCGGACGGCTTCCGGAGAGACCTTGAAGTGCAGCGAGCGCCCCCATAAGCGCATGACCAACCCCAAGGGCCAGAGCGCCAGGGGGCGCCAGCCTCGCAGGCCGTGAACCACGGGCGTTTGAGCGGAGGGGGACATTGCGGATCATGTTGGAGGCCGAGGGGGTGCTCCGCCAAGCGAAAGTTCCGCCCAATACACGCCGGGGCGAATCGCGGTTTGTGGTCAATGCCCCCGTGTTGCCGTGTGCATCCACGCGGTGGCGCCGGGTTTCCCTCGGGGTGGTGGCGTAGGTTGCGCTCGACGCGGGGGCGGGTTGGCACCAACCCTGTGGCCCTTCAATGCACCCCTTTTTCGGTATCACCCTGGAGATTCTCATCGTTTTATTACTGGTGGCGGCTAATGGGTTTTTCGTGGCGGCGGAGTTCGCGCTGGTCAAGGTGCGCGCCAGCCAGCTCCAGCCGCTGAAGAAAACGGGCGGCTGGCGGGTGAAGTTCGCCTTGGCGGCGACCCGCAAACTCGACGGGGCGCTTTCGGCCACCCAGCTCGGCATCACCCTGTCCAGTCTCGGTCTCGGCTGGGTGGGCGAGCCGTTTATCGCTCACCGCATCGCCCCGCTCTTGGGTTCGTTTGGGGTCACGCAACCCACCACCGTCGCCTCGGTGTCCTTTGCGGTGTCGTTCATCGTCATCACCTTTTTGCATATCATTTTCGGCGAACTCGCGCCCAAGTCGCTCGCTATTCAGCGGCCCAAGGCGGTCACCTTGTTCACGGCCGCCCCGTTGATCGGGTTTTATTACCTGCTATTTCCCTTCATCTGGGCGCTCAATAGCACCGCCAACTTGTTTCTTAAATGGGCGGGGCTCGGGCCGGCCGGTGAGGGCGAGGGCGCGTTCAGTTCCGAGGAGTTGGAGTACGTGCTCAGCCATGCCCGCCATTCCCATCCCGGCGATTCGCTCATTAACAAACTCATGATCCGTTCGCTGCGACTGCGCGAGATTCGCGCCCACCAGATCATGCGTCCGCGCGAGCAGATCGTGGCTCTGTGGATCGACCGGCCCGTGCATGAGAACCTGCGCATCGCCCAGATGAGCGGCCACAGCCGTTTCCCGGTTTGCCGCGACGGTTCCTTCGATCAGGTCGATGGCGTTTTGCTGGTCCGCGAGTGGCTCTGGCAGATCCAGCAACTCGGGCCGCAGACCTCCTTCGAACCGTTGATGCGCCCGGTGCTCACCTTCACCCTGAAAACCCCGATCCACTCGATGCTCGAGTTGTTCCGCTCCTCGCGCAATCACCTCGCGCTGGTCTTGGACGAGGAGGGCAACACCGCCGGCTTGGTCAGTTTTGAGGACGTGCTGGAGGAAATCGTCGGCGACATTCGCGACGAGTTCGACATCGAGCACGGGCCCATTTTTGAGTTCACCGACCAGTTCATTGTGGTGAGCGGTACTCTGACGATGCGCGAGTTGCAGGCGGAAACCGGCTGGACCTTTGAGTGGCTGCCAAAGGAAACGGTGGCGATGTGGACCCAGCGCCATTTTGGCGTCGTGCCCAAACGCGGCGAGACGGTGACGGTGGGCGACTACGTCGTGACGGTGATGGATGTCCATGCCGATCGGGTGCGCCGCGTGAAGGTTCATCGCCTCGCGCCGGTGGTTCACGCCTAAGCGGGGTCGGGTTACTTAAGGGCACGGCCGCGTCGTCTTTTTAAGGTGCATCACAAGTTTCCGGGGCTATCGGTTTAAGTTATTGGCTGGCTGGTCCGTTCCTAATCGCATGACTCTAAATCGCATGACTATATCCACCGTTGTCCGGGCGTTGGCGGCTATGAGTGTGGTTGCAGCCAGCTCGGTAGCGGGCTCGGCCAAAGCGCTGGCGGGCGGTGAAATCACCGTGAAGGCGGATGCCTCCGTGGATAACGCCTATGGCGTGTCGGGAACCGACGGCGGCGATTCGTTGCACGGGGCGATGGTTGCCGGGGTGGCCTGGGATCAAACGCCCGCCGAGGGCCGTCCGGTTAGTTTTAACGCGTTCGCCAGCGCGCTTTGGGTCGAGGGCCACGGCCCGAGCGATCAATTTTTGGCCGACGATCTGGGGGCCAGCAACTCCGAAGCCTACGAAAGCCTGCGGCTGTACGAATGGTGGGGCCTGGCCACTGCCGGCGCCTGGTCGGTCCGGCTGGGCGCCCTGCTCGCGGACAGCGAGTTTTGCGGCACAACGCCGGGGGCGGCACTCATCAACAGCGGCTTTGGTTGGCCGGCGTTTATCTCCGCCAACACGCTCAACTCAGGGCCCGCTTATTATGCGGCCGCCCTTGGTGCTCGCCTTGCCTTCACGGGCGAAACCACCTCTTGGAAGCTCGGGGTCTATGACGGCGACAGTTTTGACGATCCCGAAGGCAGTGATCGGCCCAACCGCCATGGCACTCACTATGAGCTTAATCACGATCAAGGCGCCTTTGTTATTTCGGAACTCAACTGGGCTCCCTCGCGGTCGTCCTTCCGCTACCAAGCCGGCGCCTGGATGCACACCGCTGACTTTGAGGACAAGGTCGACACCGGCGCTTTCCATTCCGGTAACTACGGGGTTTATGTCGCGTTGGAGCGGACCCTTGCGGGCTTAACCGGCAAGGCGGGCAACGTTGAGGCGCATGTCCGCGCTGGCTTTGCCCCCGAGGATCGCAACGCCTTTGGTTGGACGGTGGACTCCGGGGTGGCCGCGATCGGGCTGCTCCCGGGCCGTGAGGCTGACACCGTTGCCGTCGGGTTTGTGCATGCGGATCGGTCCACCACCGTCGACGGCACTGATTTTGAACAGGTGGCCGAACTCAGCTACACCATCGTGCTGAACGACCACCTCAACCTGCAACCCGATCTCCAATACATTCGCCATCCGGGCAGCGATTCCACCCGGGATAACGCCCTGCTGTTCCTGCTCCGGGTTAGCGCCAGCTACTGACCACCGCACGCCGCCTGGGCGAAACGTGCGGGCTCAGCCGCGCTGGTTTTCAAACTCGGCCCAGCGGCCGATCAAGGCGGCCGAGGCGCACCAGAGCAGGAGAATCGCCGGGTTGTGAAACTGAAAGTCGACCCACGCATGGATAGCGGTGACAGCCATCGCCAAAATCATCAGCAACAGGTGCGGGCGCAGGTGGATCCGTTGCCTGCGAAGGTGGCGCACCCCCGCGGCGATCATCGCCAGCAGAATGCCGACCCCGACCAGGCCGAGCTCCGCGAGCACCTGAACGTAGTCGTTGTGGGCAAACTCCCAGCGCATCTTGGCCTTCGGGTTCCAGGGCTGATCATAGATCGCCGGGTAGTGTCGCTGGTAGACGGGGAAATAGTGGCGGAAGCTGCCTGCACCCCAGCCGGTCACCAGGTTATCTTTGGCCATTTCCCAAGTCGCCTCGCGCGCCAAGTTACGCGTCGACACGGAGCCGTCGGCTTTACCGTCAAGGATGAGTTTGCCCAGCCGATCGAAGGTTTGGTCGGTTTTTAGGAAATACGCGGCGAGGCCAATAAACCCGGCAAACCCGAGGCAGAGCAATGTGCTGACCCAAGGACTGCGGCCTTCGTCCTCGGTCAACGTGCAGCGGACCACAAAGCCGATAACGGCGACCAGCAGGAAAGCGATGAGCAGGATCGTGCCCGCCCGCGACCCGCTCATGACCACGCCGAGTCCCAGCGCCACCGCGCCAAAGGCGAAAACCGGAGCTGGGCTGGCGCGCTCAAGCCGGCGTTCCGCCCGGGTAAAGTGCCAATACAGCAGGCCCACGCAGAGCATCAGGACTAGGTTGAAGTAGGCGCCCGCGTGGTTTTTGTAGATGATCGTGGCGAAGAAACCACCCGCGGTATTAGCTTCCTGGAGCCCCCACAGCACGTACTTGGCGTGCGTCACCCGTTGAAGGATACCGATGATGGCGAGGAGCACGCCGTTGGCCACGATCACGGTGAACAGGCGCTGCGCGGAGGCGCGGCGGGTGATGCCCACCCAGAGCGCACAGGTCAGCGACCAGGCCGTGCCGTAGATCACGAGCATACGCCATGGGTTCATGTCCGCGTAGGGCGTAACCATGCCGGCGGGCAGCCAGCTCACGTGGTCAAGCGGCTCAAGCCACCAGGAGGTGCCATTGCGCACATAGGTCCAAGCCGGGTTGAGCGCCTGAGTGAGGATGTAGCCGAGCAGGAGCAGCCCCAGCCAAAACAGGGGGAAACGCACCAGCTTGGGCCACAGGACCAGCTTGAAGTCGCCCTGCGGGGCCAGCTCCCCGCGGTAATGGCGGGAGGGCAGCGCAATCACCAGGGCCAGGCAGGCCAGCGCCAGGCTGACAAATTGGCTCCACACGTGCATGCTGCCCAGCGCCCACGGCATGAAGCAGAGCAGGACGCCAGCGACGATTAGCAGCGCGCTTTCCCGTGGATGGAGATTGGCGGAGGCGCGAATGTCGCCGCGGAAGGACCGCAGGCTGGCTTCGCGCGAGGGTGCGGCTTGGAGACGGGAGGAGGATGAGGCGGACGACGACACGGCGGAGGTGAATAGGGCGATTAAAGCGGTTTGGTGTAGTCGAAGCCGTTGGCGTCGGTAAAGACCAGTCGGGAGGGCTCGATTTTAACCAGACGCACTTGGAGGTGGCGGTCGATCACGGCGTTGAGCCGGAAGACCTGCCCGTTCAGGATCACTTTGGGGTCGGTAGGGGTAAGTCGCACCACAGAGATGCGCAAGGCCTCGATGAACTCACTAATCCTTGGGTTGGGTTTGGCTGGCATCGGCGTCGCTGCGGCCGCGGGTGGTTTGCTTGCGTGGGTAGGAGCGACGACGGGGGTAAATGGACCAGGGACGAGCGGCAGCGCGGTCGAAACAAGCGGGGGTGGCGGCTGGGGCGACGTGACGGCGACAGCCGGGAGGGGGTGGGGTGGCTTAGCCCCGGTAGGGGCGGGTTGCTCGGTTGATGAGAAAAAGTACAGAAAAATCCCCCCGCCAACGGCGAGCAGTCCGAACAAGCCACCTCCGAGCAACCCCATGAGGGTGCCGGCAGCCAGGGGTGGGGGGCGCTTGGTGATGCGCCTCTGGACGCTGTTGCCGCTCCCCGCAGCTGCGGGGGCGGGGGTGGGCGTCGAGGTTAAGACAACGGTCCGCTGATTTTGGGCCTGTTTGAGGGCTTCGTTAATTAGGCTCATGGCAGTGGGGGGGGCCTGGGCAATGGGGCCTCAATCGGTGAGGCGGCACATATCCTTACGCGCCCGGCGCACACCCCACCCGTTGACCTCGTCGGAGTCGCGGGTGAAGGCTGCAAGGCTCGACTGGTCGCAAAGATTTTTAGTGATTCGAGGGGTGCCGCGGCTGTGGCGGTCAAAGATCCTAAGATGACGCCTTTGCGTTTTTGCGCCCCGCAGTTGAGGTGTTGGAGGGCTTCCTGCTGGGTGGGGCTGAGGTAGAGAAACTTGGGGGCGGGTGTGATGTTGAACGGCAGTTCGTTCAACCCGTAGTCACTCTGGTACATACGCCTAGCTATTAGCCGAGTTCGGCCGTGGAACGCACGCTGAAAGCACCGGCGTGGGGCAAAATAGTTGTGGGTGGCGGCCGGACTCAGGGGAATGCCGAAAATGCACGGTAACGGCCCACCGCTTCGGTGTGGAGCCACGGACGGATTTCCGCAGGAAAACTCGGTTCCGCGGCCAGATAAAACATTCCGTGCCTTACGTCCAACACCGCCGTGAGGGGGCTTTAAGCATGCGCCCGCGCGCGGGCGGCGGCTGGGCGGCGGAAACTGGTGGGCGTACTTTGGAAAAAGCTTCCGCTGGGGCAGCGGTCTGCTCTGTGTGGTGAGGTCGTTTTTCGCCATGCTCCTCCGCCAAATCATCATCGTTTTCTACCTGGTGCTCTTCCTGAGCGTGGGGGCCGGCACCGCGATGTTTTTTTGGCAGACCCGCCAGGAATACAATCAGCTTCGACTGGTCGAGCTAGGGACCCAGCGCCGCTTGCATGAGGCGGAGGAGCGTTTACGGGAGCAGGAAAGCCTCCTGCACCGCCTGCGCACAGACCCGGCCTTTGTGGAAATGAAGATTCGCCAGCGCTTGGGTTACGCCCGGCCCGAGGAGTTCATTTTCCGCTTCGACCAGTGACCCGGCCGGTGATGAGGCCAATCGCCTTGGTCCGTCTTGCCGGCAGGGCTCAACGGGTTTAACCGTCTTCTCCACCATGACTATCCATGAACGTCTCGCCCTCTTTTTGGGCAAAACCCCCGACCTGAGCGGCGCCCTGTTTATCGCCCCGAATGCCACTGTGGTCGGCGATGTGCGTTTGGGCAAAAACAGCAGCGTTTTCTACGGGGCGGTGTTGCGCGCCGACATCAACTCGATCGAGGTGGGCGAGGGGAGTAACATCCAGGACAACGTGGTCGTGCATCTCTCCGACGACGCCGGGGTACGGATCGGTAATCAGGTCACCGTGGGCCACGCGGCGATCATCCACGCTTGTACGATCGACGATGGGTGTCTTATCGGCATGGGGGCGACGATTTTGGATCACGCCCACATCGGGGCTGACAGTTTGGTGGCGGCCAACGCCCTCGTGCCGCAGGGCTTTACCTGCCCGCCCGGCTCGCTGGTGCTGGGCGCGCCCGCCAAGGTGGTGCGTGAGCTCGCCCCCGAGCAGCGCCAATCCGGCCGGCGGCTCTCGGCGAAATACGCCGAGGTGGCCAAGGCCCACGCCGCTCTGCGTTGAGCTCGCAGCGGGGCCGCGGGCGGGCTTGGCTTACTTGCCCAGGCAGAGAAAGGTGTAGCGCCAGTTCGCGTCCTGGCTGGCCCGGCGGGAGAGCTCGCGCGAAAACTGGCTGCGCCAATCCGGGAAAAACGTGTCGCCGGCCTCAATCTGGGTGTGGACTAGAGTGAGGTGGAGGAAGTGGCCAAGGCTTAGGCCTTCCTCGTAAACCCGTTGCCCGCCGCAGAGGTAAATGTCGCCGCTGAAGGCCTGGGCCCGCGCGATGGCCGCGGGCAGGCTGGTGGCCCGGTGTACGGTCGGCGGCAGGGGGTGCGGCTCGTGACTGAGGACCACGACATCGCGGCCACGCACGCAACTGGGCCATTCGGCAAAACAGCGCGAGCCCATGATGACGGTCTGGCCAAGGGTTTGGTCCTGAAAAAAGCGGCTGTCCTCCGGAATTGACCAGGGCAGCCCGCCCTTGCGACCGATCACGCGGTTCTCGGAGCAGGCGACGATGAGGTGAATGGGCTTCGGCATGGAGCGGGCAGTTGGCCTGAGCGAAAACCTGCGCCGGGGCGAGAACGAGCGCGTTTTTTTTATGTCTCCCTGGATCGGGGCAACGGCGAGCCTGATTAGAACAAGTTGTGAATCTGATTGATGCGGGCGCCGGGGGCGGCACGCTCCGCGAAATCCTAGTCGGTGTTCTTGGTGTCCCCAGTTCAAGCGTGCGAGTGCGGATCGTCACTTAACTCCCCGAGTATGCTTCAGCTCGACACGGTAGAACCGATAACTAGGCGAATAGTCCGGATGTTTATTACCTCATGCTCTCTTGCCGCAATCTAACCGTTCGTCCCCGTATCGGCGCAGCCCCCCTCGTCCATGGCGCTACGGCCTGTTTTCCCGCCGGCGGCTTGCATGCTCTCATCGGGCCCTCCGGCTGCGGTAAAACCACGCTCCTGAAGGGGATTTTGGACATCCTTCCCTCCGAAGGAGAGGTGAGTTTGCGCGGGCGGGTGCTGGCGTCGCGGGGTGAGCTGCTGCGCGAGGTCGCGTTCGCCCCCCAGTTCAGTATCGCTCACGCCAAACTCACCGTGGCCGAAGCGGTCAGTTGTGCCCTGCGCCTTTATCAAAACCAGGACTACTCCAGCCTGGTGGCGCGCAACGCCGAGTTGCTGCAGCTTGTCGGGCTAAGTGAACGGGGGGGCACGGTGGTGGAAAAACTCAGTGGCGGGCAATTGCGCCGTTTGGGTCTGGCCCTTGAGCTCACCACCGACCCGACGTGTCTGCTCTGCGACGAAGTGACCAGCGGGTTGGATCCGCGTTCTGAAGACCAGATTCTGGGGGTGTTGCGGGCACTGGCCGATCAGCGCGCCAAGACGGTGGTGTGCGTCATTCACAACCTCGCCAAGTTGTCGCAATTTAACACGGTGACGGTGGTTTTCGAGGGGGCGGTGGTTTGGCAAGGACCGCTGGTGGCTATGTTGGCACATTTTGGCATAACCGATGCATTGGAACTGTATGATCGGCTTAGCGAGCAACCGCGGACCCATTGGCAAGGGCGCTGGGCAGCGGCGGGCGCCCAACCCGCGGCCGCGATGGGGACCTCGGCCGCACCGGTGCAGGCTGAGCGGGGCGGTTGCGAGCGTCCCTCGGCGCTTTCCCAGCTCCGCACGTTGTTGGCTCGCCGCTGGCGATTGCTGGTGCGCGATCGCGGTTACCTGTTGCTGACCCTGGCGATCACCTTCGGGTTTCCCTGCCTGGTGGTGATCTTTGCGCTCGGTGGTTTACCCCAAATGAAGGGGTTGGCCTTGGAAAGCACCGGCGGCTTTTTGGAAACCCTCCAGGCCCGGGCGGCCTATCGTCAGTCCTCGGCGGAGAGTGCCACCTTGGTTTCTGGACTCATTATTTTTCAGGTAATCCTGCTCAGCCTGATGGGCAGCAATAACGGCGCCCGCGAAATTGCTGCTGAACGCACGCTCTACGAAAAGGAACGTATGTCGGGTTTGCGCCCGGCGGCCTACGCCTGGTCGAAGCTGCTCTACACCGCGCTATTGGGGGCGGCCCAAGGAGCGTGGATGACTGTTTTCGTGAAATTGCTCTGCGAGTTTCCGGGCAGCTGGGGGGCTCAATTGGCAGTACTGAGCGCCACCGGGGCCTCGATGAGCGTGGTCTGCCTCGGACTATCGGCCATGTTATCCTCACCCGACAAAGCCTCGTTGCTGTCGATATACTTGGTGGGCTTTCAGCTGCCGCTGTCGGGAGTGGTGCTGGCGCTGCCGGCGGCGTTGGTGTGGGCGGTACGCCCTTTTATTGCGACTTACTGGGGCTGGGCGGGCTACCTGATGGCGATGACCGACTCGCGGTTCTATGATGCGGTGGTGACCCTTGACAAGGGCTGGATGGCCCCGCCCCCGGCTGCTGTTGGTGTGCTCGGCGCCCATTTCCTCATCGGCGCGACGCTGGTGTTTTGGGGTTGCCAGAAAAAATGTTGGCCCTGAACTTAACTTACTACCCCCTATGTTGATGTTACCCCTGCGTCTTGCGTCGCGTCACCTGGTTACTCTGCTGCTTTTAGTCCCGCTCTTTTTCGCTTCTGGCTGTGGCCGTTCCGGCGAGCCGTTTCCGGTTCGTGCGTTTTTGGCGGCGCCGGACAATCTCCTCGGTAACCGCTATGAACTCGAAGCCGAGATTGACGCGCAGTTAAACTGGCGTGAGGGGGTCGGACGCCTCATCGCCGTGCGCACGCTCCGCGATGATTCCCGTTTGCCGATTTTTATCGCCGACTCGATGAAGGCCAACTTGTTGGTTGCTCAGCGTTACCGCTTCGAAATCAGCGTACGCAAAGGCGGGCTGCTTTACGTCGAAACCCTCAAAAAACTCTGATCATGCGCCGACTTCCCCTTCTCCTCATTCTCGCCGCAGGATCGGTTGGACTTCACGCCCAGGAACCCCCCGGTCTGGCGGCCGCTTCCGAGGCGACCGGCGCTGCCGTAGAAAAGGTGGGAAAATCAGGGAGGGCGGCAAAGGTCTCATCGGTTAATCCTTCGTCCGCGGCTTCCGCCAACGAGTCACTCACCCGGGCGGTGAATATTAACAATCTTGAAAGCGGAACGTTGCTCAAGGTGATTAACCAGGCCTTCGACACGGATTCCGATTCGATTGACCCGGAGAAGGGTACCATGAAGTGGAAGGGGCACTCTTACGATGTCGGCCAGTTTCGCGTATTTCGCGGCCGTTTTGAGCGCTACCTCTCGCTGCCAGCCACCCGCGACCAAGAGGATTATGGCGCAACGGTGGCGGAGATTTTCAACCGCCTTTCCACCCGTACCGCCAACGGCGCACAGGAGAACATCGTCGCCGCCTGGAAGTTACTTTATCGCGCCGCCGAATATGAAGCCGATGGCGGCAACAGCCTCGGGGTGGCCAATCAGATTTTCAACGCCTGGCGTATTCGCGATGAGAAGGAAGCCATCACGGTCTCCCAATCTGAACTGGAGCGTATTCGCCGCCAACAATCAGGTCGTCTGGTTTATGAAGCCGACGGGATGACTGCAGAGACAGGCAAAACGGTTGCAGCCTCTAGTTCTGCGCTATTGGGAACACTCCGCACCGGGGGGGAGGATTCTGCGCCGACCACCAGCGTGACTGAGCCCAATGGCACCAAGACGACTACCGGTGGCGGCAGTAAAAAATCAGCCCAAGGTAACCCCGCTGCTATTTCGAATGGAGGCAAAACAGCTACTTTTGGAGCGGCCCAACTGACTATGCAGGCGCGCGATCTCGCCGAGACCGAGCTTAAAATCAAGTCATTGGAGACCGCCGGTATACTTTCTGTCAGCCAGGCGAAGATCCAGTTTCAAAGCCAGATCATGAGCCTTTTTATGCAGCGGCGCTTCCAACACGCGCTGATTGCCGCCAGCTTTTATCGCTACATTTTCAAGGGCTCGCATCAGAATATGGAA
Organism: Rariglobus sp.; assembly: GCA_044353465.1. Taxonomy (GTDB): domain Bacteria; phylum Verrucomicrobiota; class Verrucomicrobiia; order Opitutales; family Opitutaceae; genus Rariglobus. The sequence goes on from JBILBW010000044.1 coordinate 18,592, forward strand.
GTGGGCAAAAAGGAACTCGCCTCCTTCCTCCCGTCGACCGATCTCGCGTTAACCGTCGAGACCATTGAGTTTTTATCCCGGGAGGCGATCAACGACGTCAACAGTGGCATGGCCGCCGTGGGGGCTAATTATGACGGCAAGCGGAAAATCGCCGCGCTGGAACGATTACAGGAGACCTTTTTCCTCGGCGAGTATCTCCCCACAGTCACCCAGTTTGAACCGGCGCGCAAAGAGGCCTTGCTGACCCTTTACCGCAAAGTGGACGAGGCGCGGAAGCTCGCGGACCTCAAAGATTATGATGCGGTGATTCACCTGACCGAGGAGATCGGGACCCTGACGGGGGACTTCCGGGCGGCCGAGGTCACTGCGGCAGTCCGCTCGGCGCAACGCATGAGCACTCTGGCGCTGAGTGCCGCCCAGCAGTCGGCTGCCGGCGGCGATTACGAAAAGGCTCAGGAGCTGGTGGAAAAGTCGGCCCAGCTCTGGCCGCTCAATCCGTCGATCAAGAGCTATAGCGAAAACATGGCCTCGCAGGCAGACATGGGCACTCAAGCTGGAGTGGTTTTTGACGATGCGTTTAAACGCGATGACTTCCGCCGGATTTACGAGCGCCGGGCCGAACTGGCCGCCGCCTTCCTTAGCGACAGTCTTCGCGGGCCACAGTTGAAAGCCGTGATCGACCGCATGGCCCGCGTGGAGATTTACCTCGCCCAGACCGAGGAACTTTTGGCGCAAAACAATGCGTTTTCCGCTTGGGAAGCGCTCACCGCAGCTTCCGCCTTTGCCCCCAACGATGTCGTGCTGAATCAGCGTATGGCTCAGCTGGCGCCGCGGGTGGCAGAATTCGTGGGCCGCCTCGACCAAGCCAAACGCTACGAGTCCGATCAACGCTTCGCGGCCAGCCTGACCCAATATCTCGCCGCTCAAGATATTCATCCCGCCAGCCAACTGGCGCGTACCGGCTTGGCGCGGGTGAGCGAGTCGATTTTGACCCAGCTGACCTTTGACACGCCGAATTCGACTACAGCCCAGCTGACCACCGACACGCCGAAGTCGACTACAGCCCAGCTGACCATCGAAACGCCGGCGCCGGTGTTGAAATAACGCTCAAGTGCTCAACGTCTTTTCTTAGAAAATTAAATCCTCCTCATTCTTTTTCATCGGGTCCAGCCAGTTGTCGAGCCGGCAGTTAGTTGGGCCGATTCCCTCTTGACCCCCGGTTGAGCGGGGCAGAAACCACTTACTCTTCAATCCGTTACCCCAAAATGATCAAAATAGACGCCTACGATCTAGCCACTTATGTGAATTCACAGCGCAGCGGCCCTTTGCTTACGATCCTCGACGAAGTGCGTGATTTCGTGTTTATCAAAGATGTCGATGGTCGCTTCCTTTTTTCCAACCGATCCCACCAAGTTCATCTGGGGAGGAGCGAGGCAGAGATTCTTGGGAAAACCGATTTCGATTTGTTCCCGGCACGTTTGGCGGAGTCGTTTTACGCCTCCGAGACCCACATGTTTGAAATGTTGACCCCGGTGATCCGCCTGCAGGAGTCGATTGATTCCAAGGGACAAAATTTTTATTCCACCGCAATCAAGATGCTTATTAGCGATTTACGTGGCAATGTGCTCGGGTTGATTGGTACGGTTCACCGCATTGCGATGGAAAACAAATTCGATGTGGAGCAGTCGAAGGCCCACATTCTTTCGGTTCTGCGTTTTCAG
>JBILBW010000045.1:0-20076 GCA_044353465.1 Rariglobus sp.
ACGCCGCCGGCGGGCGGGGGGGGGCGGCTAGGGGTGGAGGAAACCCCGGCGCGATGAGCAGAGGAGAGTGCCAGCCAAAGCAAGCGGTGTGCTTATGATCACGTAGAAGAGAGGGTGCGTAGGCATCTCAATGGGTTCGAGCATCGCTGCGAGCTACCCTGCCGCTGGCCGCGTGGGCAGCGAGCAGGTGCCGTAGCGAAAGCTGTTGTAGGTAGGGTTAACGCGGGTGAGGGCCTGCAGGAGATTGTGCGACTTGATGGGGCGGCCGAGGTAAAGCTGCTTGAGGCGCGGCGCGTCAAAGCCGGTCAGCAGCATGTTATTGTAAAAAATGTGAGGCGAGGCCCCCTTCGCGAATGGCCCTGGCCCACCCCGCCCACTGTGAGGGATCGGGCCAAGATGACAGGGGTGGTCCGTTACATGGCTACTAGGTCGGGTGAGGGATCAGGTGAAGCGGGGTCGGGCATTACGGCAGGGTAGCTACGGCCCGAGCGATGATCGTCGCTGGGTTCGATCAACTGGGCTGGTCTCACATCATTAGGGACGAAGGCTGGCAGGGCCGCGCGCGGCGGTCCTTCGGAACACCCTTCAGCCGCCCCAAAGCGCCTCACCGATATGAAGCAGCGGTGTGATTGCCCGGCAAAAATCAGCCCAAACAAAAAAAGGTGCTGCCGAAGGCCATCGGTTTGGATTGCTTCGTCTCGGCGGGCGCCCGGCAGTTTGCCTAATGGGGTTTTTGACTACCACAAATCGTACTGGATTCCGATCGAGGTGCCGGAGGTCGGGCAAATCGCTGACGCCCTCCGCACTAGGCGCAAAAAAAACCGGCACCCTCGCTAGGAGGAGGGGGGCCGGCTTTTGCTTGGCGCAAGTACTGCGCGCGTGACGCGACGCTTAGGCGGCCGGGGCGGCCTTGGGCGTTTCGGCCAGAGCGGCATCGAGGGCCTTGATCAGCTCGGCAATGGTCGCGTCGGTTTCGTCGCCCATATTGGAGATGCGGAAGGTCTTGCCCTTCAATTTGCCGTAACCGCCGTCGATCACCAGCTTGTGCTTGGACTTGAGGACCTTGTTAAGCACCCCGAGGTCGATGTTCTGGGTGTTGGCAAAACAGTTCAGCGCGACCGAGCCGTAGCCTTCCTTGGGGAACAGCTTAAACCCCTTCGAGAAGATGAAGTCTTGGACCATCTTGTTGAGGCGGGCGTGGCGGGCGTAGCGGGCCTCGATGCCCTCGGCCATGATGTCTTCCAGCTTGGATTTGAGCGCGTAGATCAGGGCGATGCACGGGGTGCTCGGGGTCATGCCGGCCTCGTGGTTCTTCTGGAACTCGATCAGGTCGAAATAATATCCGCGGTCCTTGGCGAGGGCGGAGCGCTCGAGGGCTCTCTTGGACACGGTGATCAGCGCCAAGCCCGGGGGCAGGGCGAGAGCTTTTTGTGAACCGGTGATGACGATGTCGATCCCGAGCTCGTCCTTTTTGATCGGAACCACGGTGAAGGAGCTGACCGTGTCGATGATCGAGATGACTTCGGGGAACTCGCGGAGAACGGCGGCGAGCGCGTTGATGTCGCTCATTGTGCCCGTCGAGGTCTCGTTGTGGATGATGGTGACGCAGTCGTAGGCGCCGGTGGCGAGTTCCTTGCGGACGGCCTCGGGATCGACCGGCTGGCCCCAGTCAAACTTGAGGGCGGTGGCCTGTTTGCCGCAGCGCAGGGCGACGTCGTTCCACTTGTCGGAGAACGCGCCGTTCATGCAGTTGAGCACCTTCTTGTGGCAGACGTTGCGCAGGGCGCCTTCCATCACGCCCCAGGCGGAGCTGGTGGACAGGTACACCGGATCCTTGGTGTAGAAGAGCGCCTGCAAGTCCGGTTGAATGGAGTTGTAGAGCGCCACAAAATCGGTGCTGCGGTGGCCGATCATGGGCTGAGCCATGGCGCGCAGGGTCTTGTCGGAGACGGCAATCGGACCGGGGATGAAGAGTTTGTAGCTCATGGGCGTGTGTGGATGTCCACCGGCGACGCGCACCGGCGGATGTCGGCAACTTGCGGAGGATTGAGTTGCGTGACCCGGCTTGCGGCGTGGTAGAACATTCAACCAAGCGTTTCCTCCCGCCCACCGTCAACTCCCTAATCCGTCCGCATGTCGTCCTGGCTCAAACGCCAACTCAACTCGTTCGAGCACTACGCCATCGATGTCATTTTCGGTCGGCGGGAGGGGGTTCGCGCGACCGTCTTAGCCGGGTTTTTACAGGGGTTGTCATACCTTTTTAGCGGCATCGCCCAGGCGCGCCTTTGGCTGTACCAGAAACGCATCCTTCATGATCAGCCGCTGGGTTGCCTGGTCGTAGTGGTGGGCAACCTCACGGTTGGCGGCACCGGCAAAACCCCGGTGGTGGAAAAGTTCGCCGCCGCCCTCCGCGACCGCGGGCGCAAAGTCGCCATCCTGTCGCGCGGCTACCGCAGCAAGGCCCCACCCATGTGGAAAAAGTGGTGGTACGCCGTGTCCCATACCGAGGAGCCGCCGCCGCGCATCGTCAGCGACGGCCAGCGCGTTTTGCTGACCTCGGAGACCGCCGGCGACGAGCCCTATATGCTCGCCCGCAACCTCCCCGGGGTGCTGGTCATCGTTGATAAAAACCGCGTCAAGGCCGGCGCCTACGCCATCAAAAAGTTCGGCTGCGACACCCTCATCTTGGACGACGGTTTCCAGTACCTGCCCCTCAAGGGCCGGCTCAACTTGCTGCTCGTCGACAAGACCAACCCGTTTGGCAACGGCCACCTGCTGCCGCGCGGCATTTTGCGCGAGCCGATCAAGCACCTCAAACGCGCCAGCTATGTCTTCCTGACCAAGTCCGACGGCGAGCGCGACCTCGAGCTCGAGGCGCTCATTCAGCAGCACAACCCAGGGGTGGACATGATCGAGTGCGCCCACCGCCCCCAGTACCTCCAGCGGTTCGGCACCGACGAGCGCCAGCCACTCGACTGGCTGGACGGCAAGCGCGTCGGCGCTTTTAGCGGCATCGCCGTACCGGAGAGCTTTGAGAAGTTCGTGCGCGATTTGGGCGGCCGCATCCAATTTACCCGCCGCTTCCTCGACCACTACCGCTTCACCTCGGAGGACTTCGTCGAGCTTTTCACCGAGGGTATAGAGCAAAAAGTCGAGTTCATCGTGACCACCGAAAAGGACGCGGTGCGCCTGCCCGACGGCCTGCCCTGCGCGGTGCCGATTTACTACCTGCGCCTCGAGATTGATATCATCCGCGGCGCGGCCGACTTCGACGAAGCGGTGGAGCGCATCTGTTTCCACGACGCCCCCGTGCGGGCCTTCAGTTAACCTTTTTTCATCACTCCATGATCACCGATACCCGTTACACCCAACTTGCTGAAGGCCTCACCGGTTTTTCCTGCGAACTCAAAAAAGGCGAACGCGTCCTGATCGACGCCTTCGACGTGCCCGAGGCCATGGTCATCGCCCTGATCCGCGCCACCCGCGCCCTTGGCGCCTATCCCTACGTCAACCTCCACCGCGCCCGCGTCACCCGCGAGCTCATGCTGGGCGCCGAGGAAGCCCAGTACGCTCCCCAGGTCGATATCGAGTATGCCCGCATGCAAAAAATGGACGCCTATATCGCCCTGCGCGGCTCGGATAACATTTTCGAAAATTCCGACATCCCTTCGCCCCGCGTCCAGCTCGTCTCGAAGCTGATGAAGCCGGTCCTTGACCACCGGGTGAACAAGACCAAGTGGGTCGTGCTGCGCTGGCCGACCTCCGCCATGGCCCAGCAGGCCGGGCTGAGCACCGAGGCATTCGAGGATTTTTATTTCAAGGTCTGCACACTCGACTACGGCCGCCTGATTCCCGGGATGAACGCGCTCAAGGCGCTGATGGATAAAACCGACCAGGTTCACATTAAGGGGCCCGGCACCGACCTGCGGTTTTCGATCAAGGGCATCGGTTCGCGCACCTGCGGCGGCCGTCACAACATCCCCGACGGCGAGGTGTTTTCCTGCCCGGTGAAGGACAGCGTCGAGGGCTTCATTTCCTACAACGCGCCGACGGTTTACCTCGGCACCTCCTTCGACAACATCCGCCTGGTGTTCAAAAAGGGTAAAATCGTCGAGGCCACCGCCAACAACACCAAGCGCCTCAACGAGATTCTGGATAGCGACCCCGGCGCGCGTTTCATCGGCGAATTCGCCCTCGGTTTTAACCCGCACATCCTGGACCCGATGCGCGACATCCTTTTCGACGAGAAGATCGCCGGCTCCTTCCATTTCACCCCCGGCCAGGCCTACGAAGGCGTGGGCAATGGCAACAAGAGCCAGGTTCACTGGGACATGGTCAGCATCCAGCGCCCGGAATGGGGCGGCGGCGAAGTCTGGTTCGACGGCAAACTCATCCGCAAGGACGGCATTTTTGTGCCGAAAGCGCTGCACAAATTGAACCCCGACTACCTGCTCGGAAAGAAGTGAGTTTTGACCCACGAAACACCTGGAATACACGGAAATCAGAACTCCGTATTCAGTGTGTTCCGTGTAGTCCGTGGTCACTTGGTTTTAATGGATTTCATCCAAGCCCTGCCCAAGACCGAGACGCACCTACGCATCTAGGGGGCGTTGCCCTACGAGTTACTGCACGCCTGGCGGCCGGAGAACTACCCGTCGCCTCAGCCTTTTTATGCGGCTGATTTCCGCTACGCGTCCTTCGCCGCTTTCGACAAGATTCTCCTCGGCCATGCCTTGCCGTGGTTTGTTTCGACGCAGCGGTATTACGAGGCGGCCCAGGCGATTTAAAAAAAACACCTCGCGCAAAACGTGCGCTATGTGGAGACCCGTTTTCACCTGCCGGTGGGCGGGTTTACTGACACCCCGCCGCGCGAAATTTTGGCCGCCCTGCGCGCCGCGGTGCCGCCCGGCCTGGAGGTGCGTTTTTTTGCCGGCATGCTTCGCGCCGACTACGCTAGCCCGTTGCAGGCGGTGATCGCTGATTTGGTCCATTGGGATGAGCTCGCCGGGGTGGATCTACACGGCAACGAGGCCATTCCCACTGAGGCGTGGACCGCACCGGTTTGGGCCCGGCTGCGGGCCGCCGGCAAAGTGACCAAGGTGCATGCCGGCGAGTTTGACGGCGCCCACCGGGTGCGCGAGGCGATTGAGCAACTCGGTGCCAACCGCATCCAGCACGGGGTGCGCGCCGGCGAAGATCCGGCGGTAGTGGCGCTGGCGGTGGCGCGCGGGGTCACTTTTGACGTGTGCCCGCTGAGCAACGTGAAACTCGGGGTGGTTGCCTCGCTCGCCGTCCATCCGTTGCGCGCGCTCCTGCCTGCAGGCGTGCGCTGCACGATCAGCACCGACGATCCTCTGATTTTGGGTAACACGCTTAATGGCGAATACGCCGCGCTTGCCACCGAGGCCGGTTTCACGCGTGGCGAGTAGGCGCAGTTGGCCGGCAACGGTTGGACGGTGGCCTAGGTGCCGGCCGCAACCCGCGCGGCCATGCTGGCGCACATTGCTCGCTTGGTCTAACTCCGGCGCGTTTAGCCCCGACCCTCGTTCAGGATTGCCGAAGCTCGGGCTAACGCGAACCAATCACCGGGCGGGTCTACACGAGACTTCACCGGCTCATTTACGGACCATCGGCGGCGCGGTGGTTGCTATCTGTTCGGCTAATCGCCCATAACTGGTCTGCTCCATGGAAAACACCCGCTATACCGTCCCGTCTGATTCCTCCCGTGCCCGCGCTGACAAGGTTTTGGCGACGGCATTTCCTGAGTATAGCCGGGTCGCTTTCCAGCGCTCGCTCGATGCCGGCTTGGTGACCCTCAACGGCAGGGTGATCGACCGCAGTGCCGAAGTCGTCTCGGGCGACGAACTCATTTTCACGTTTCCGGAGGTCAAACCCACCGAGTTGCGGGCGGTGGATATTCCCCTCGACGTCGTCTACGAGGACAAGCACCTCCTCGCGATCAACAAGGCGGCCGGCATGGTGGTGCACCCGGGCGCTGGCACCGGTGAAGACACCCTGGTGCACGCCCTGCTTTCGCACTGCGAAGGCGAGTTGAGCGGGATCGGCGGGGTGGAGCGCCCCGGCATCGTCCACCGCCTCGACCGCGACACCTCGGGCATCATGCTGGTGGCAAAAACCGACGCGGCCCACCGGGGCATTTCTGAGCAATTCGCCGCGCGCACCTCACACAAGGAATATTTGGCCCTGGTGGACGGCGTCCCCGGGCTGCTCAGCGGCAGTCTGCAAAAGCCGATCGGCCGCAACCCGACTCAGCGGCACAAAATGGCGATCGTCGAAGGCCCCGGTGGTCGAGACGCCCACACCGACTGGGAGCGGGTGGAGGCGTTTGGCGGCAACCTCGCCTCGCTCATGCGCTGCATTATCCACACCGGGCGGACCCATCAGATCCGTGTGCACATGAAGTCGCTCGGCCACATTTTATTGGGCGACGTGATCTATGGCTGGAAACCCAGCCCGCGCCTGCCCGCCCAGCCCACCCGGATGTTGCTCCACGCCGAGCACCTGGTGGTGAAACATCCGGTGACGGGTAAAGTCTTGGACCTGCGCGCGCCGCTGCCGAAGGATTTCGAGAAAATGCTTAAAGGCCTGCGCAAGCTGGACAAACCGGCGGCGACGAAAATCAAGCGCGGCCTGCGCAGCCCGTTGAGCCCGCAGTGACCCCCTCTCGTTGTTTAGGGCGGGAAACCGAGGTGCTCGAAGGGGCCCTTTCCCTATTCTGCTTAAGCCTAAGTCAAACGTCCTGCGCTGCCCGTCGCTACTCCCTATTGAGCATGGCGGGTTAAAAGCTCTGCTGTTGATCGGGCTGACTCGCTTTGGAAATCGGGCCCTTCTGATCGCCCTGACGCACCATTTTGGGCTGGTTGCCGTTACGCCGGTAGCCCAACTTTTGACGATGTTTTTATTCAGCCGAAGAGTGCTGTTGGGGATAGTCGTGGTGCTGTTGTGTGGTGTTACGCGCGCTGACGTGACGCAAGGTTGGCCGGCCGATTGGTTTACCCGTGCGCCCACCGCCGAGCGACTCAAGCAGGTGCGGATTGCGGCCGAAACCGAGGGTTGGCAACCGGTGGCCGACCGCTTGTATCAAGGCTCGTTGCGAGCCTACGCCTTGCGGCAGGAGGGGATAGCCGAGTCGTGGAATCTGGTCGCGCGCTGGTGTGATTGTTTTGGTCAATCTCAGCGCACCCTCGGGGCGGAGTGGCTGGAGACCCTGTCCAAGGCTGGCGATATCCATGCCGGCATCGACCAGCGCGTCATCCAGGCTTGGCCGGACGAGCCGGTGGCGCGTTTAATCAGTGCGGAGACCCAAAGCTGGTTGATGCAGGATCAGCCGTTTTCGGCCTCGTTTTTTGATCTGCTCGCAGACACCGATTGCCTGCCGCGGGTGCTGACGATTCTGCAAGCCTTGCGTGAGGCCGATGGCCGCCGTTTCGCGACTTACCCCAACTTGGCGTTGGCCCTGGCACTGGTTTATGACGCGCCGCCGCCGCCCCATTGGCCGCATCATCAGGTCTCGGCTGCGGCTTTGCCCCGGCGGTTACCCTCGCCGGTGGAGGCTTTTAAATATTTCACCGACCTGAACCAAGCCAATGCCAGTTTGCATAAGCTCGCCGTAATCCCCGCCGCCGAACTGAAGTTTTTAGTCGATTTGGCCGCCCCGTTTTCCGAATTGGTCTGGGCCCAGCGTTCGGTGAAGTTTTCCCTGGCGAATTTGGCCAAAACCTACGAGGCGGTGCGCTACCGCACGGACCGGATCGATTCAGATACGTATGATTGGCCGGGCAAGAGTTACATCCTTGAGGACATCATCAGCGAAGGCGGCATTTGCGTCGATCAGGCCTATTTTGCGACACAGGCGGGGAAGGCTAGGGGGGTGCCCACGCTGCTGTTTTCAGGCGCCGGCGTGGATGGCCGGCACGCCTGGTTTGGTTACCTCGGTGTGGGGCAGAAATGGATCATGGATTGTGGCCGCTATGCCCAGCAGCGCTACGTGACTGGCGAGGCCTACGACCCCCAGTCCTGGGGCCGGCTTTCGGATCATGAGTTGAGTTTTCTCAACGAGGGGTTTCGCCGGCTGCCGCCTTACCGGCAATCCCGTCAGCACCAAGTTTTTGCCGAGCTTTACCTGCGGTTGGGGCAAAAAGAAGCTGCCGCTGTGGCTGCGCGCAAGGCGGTCACCGATGAGCGGCGCAACTTTGATGCCTGGCAGGTCTTGCTTGAGGCCAACGCGGGTGCGCTCCCGGCTGTCCGCGAAGCGCTGCTGCGCGAGGCGGCGCAGACCTTTCGGCGTTACCCCGATCTAAACGCCTGCTTCGTGCGGGAACTGGCGGTTAGTTTGCGCGCCCGCGGCGAGTCGAGTTTGGCCGAATTTGAGGAACGCTCCCTGGTGCGCCGCGGTGATCAGGGCGGGCGCAGCGACCTGAGGGTGGATCAGGCGGTAGCCGAATTGGCTGCGTCGAAACCGGAAGCGCGGCTGACGACCTACCGGCAAGTGCTAAAAAAATACGGGCGCGATGCCGGCATCGATTTCTTCGACCGGGTCACCCGGCCCTTGGTCTCCCAGTTGGTGAATGAGAAGCTCCAGGCCGAGGCGCGTCAGGTCCTCACCCAGACGCGCGGTGCCTTTAAGCCCGATGCCGACAGCCAGTTTGATCGTGAACTCAAGGCTTTGGCCGCAACCGTGCGTTGATCAGGCGTCGGCGCGGTTGGCGGCGGGGACCGCAACCGAAAGAAAAGAGGCCAGCGCCGGGTCGAGTATAGCCGAGGCCCTCCAGCCGATCACCAAGCTGCTTTCTGGCGCCGGGCCTTCCAAGGGGCGAAACACCACCTCGGGCGGGAGTTGGCGCGCCTCCGAAGGGCAGACAAAGGTCGCGCCGATGCCTGCGCGGACCAGGCCAACGCCATTGGCGCGTGGCCAGACTTCCTCGGCGATGTGGGGGGTGACTCCGGCTTTGGCGAAGGCCGCCAGAACCCGGTCGTAAAACCCGGGATTATAGGCGCGGGGAAACAGCACAAAGGGGGTCGCCGCCAAGTCGCGCAGGTGCAGCGAGGGTAGGGGGGCCAACGGGTGATCGGCGGGCAGGAGCACGCCGTTTTTCTCGCGGAGGAGGAGCTTGGTTTTGAGCCCGGGGGTGGGCGTGGCCTCGGGGTGGAAAAAACCGCAGCCCAGTTCGCCCGCCTGCAACGCGGCGACCTGGGCCGAGGTCGGTGATTCGTTGAGTTCCAATCGGATGCCCGGAAAGGTGCGGTGAAACTCCCGTAAAATCGCCGGCAGTACCGTGGCCATCGCCAGGCCGGTGAAGCCGGTCTTGATGTGCCCGCGCCCGCCCTCGGCGAGCGCTTGGAGTTCGGCGGGGATTTTGGCCAGGCCGCGCAGGACCGGTTCAACCCGTTCGGCCAGCGCCCGCCCGGCCGCGGTCAGCTCCACCTTGCGCCGCGAGCGGCTAAACAGCGGTGTGCCCAAGGCCGCCTCAAGTTGGGCAATTTGACGGCTCAGAGCAGGTTGGGCGATGGCGAGGGTCTCGGCGGCTTTGCGGAAATGAAGCTGGCGGGCCACCTCGAGGAAGGAAACGAGGTGGCGTAACTCATAGTTAAACTGATACTCGCGGGGCATCACTGATGACGGAACAAGTATTTCTCGGGTATGCAAGATTGTGCTAAAGTGGTGGCTCGTTTCCGCACCACGGACGTTTTTTTACCGCCCACCCGTTCATCCTCCACATGGCTAAATCGCTCTTCCAAAAAGTCTGGGACTCCCACTCGGTCCGTAAGCTGGCCAACGGCCAGACGCAGCTGCTCATCGGCACGCACCTCATTCACGAGGTCACCTCGCCCCAAGCCTTCGGCATGTTGCGCGATCTCGGGCTGAAGGTCGCCTACCCCCACCGCACCTTTGCGACGGTTGATCACATCGTGCCCACCGACCAGTTCGTCGAGCCCTACGCCGACCCGCTGGCGCAGGCCATGATGGACGAGCTGCGTAAAAACTGCGCTGAAAACAATGTCACGTTCTTTGACCGGGCTTCCGGCAAGCAGGGTGTCGTCCACATCGTCGGGCCAGAGCAGGGCATCACCCAGCCTGGCACCACCATTGCCTGCGGCGACTCGCACACCTCCACCCACGGCGCGTTTGGCGCGATCGCCTTCGGCATCGGCACGAGCCAAGTGCGCGACGTGCTCGCCACCCAGACCATGGCCCTCGGCGCTCTCAAGGTTCGCCGCATCGAGGTCAGCGGTAAATTGCCTCCGGGTGTCTACGCCAAAGACGTTATCCTTCACATCATCCGCCAGCTCGGCGTGAATGGCGGCACGGGTTACGCCTACGAATACGCCGGCTCGACCATCGACGGCTTCTCCATGGAGGAGCGTATGACCGTGTGTAACATGTCGATCGAGGGCGGCGCCCGCGTGGGCTACGTGAACCCTGACGAGACCACCTTCGCCTACCTCAAGGGGCGGCCTTATTCGCCCACCGGCGCCGCTTGGGATGCGGCTGTGGCCAACTGGAAGTCCTACGCGTCCGACGCCGGTGCCGTTTACGACGACGTGGTCAAACTCGACGCCGCCTCGATCGCGCCCACCGTCACTTGGGGCATCAATCCCGCCCAGGGCATCTCGATTCTCGAAAACATCCCCAGTCCGGAAACCGCCACCTCGGCCGACGACAAGGCCGGCATCATTGAGGCGCTCGACTACATGAAGTTGCCCGCGGGCTCCCCGATCAAGGGCACCAAGATCGACGTCGCCTTCCTCGGTTCCTGCACCAACGGGCGCCTCTCCGACTTCCAGGAAGTCGCCAAGTTCGTCAAGGGCCGCAAGGTTGCTGCCGGCGTCAAAGCCATCGCCGTCCCCGGTTCGCAAATCGTCGCCCTCCAGTGTGAAAAGCTCGGCATCGACAAGATTCTGGCCGAGGCCGGTTTCGAGTGGCGCGCCGCCGGCTGCTCGATGTGTCTGGCGATGAACCCCGACAAGCTTGTCGGCGACCAGCTCTGCGCCTCGTCGTCGAATCGCAACTTCAAGGGCCGCCAAGGATCCACCACCGGTCGCACGGTGCTGATGAGCCCCGTCATGGTGGCTGCCGCTGCAGTTACCGGTCACATCGCCGACGCGCGCGAGGTGTTCTCCGTCGCCAATAACTAATCCCAAACTTATTGCCCACGGAACACACGGAATACACGGAAATAGGAGGACTCTGCTTCTTCCGTGTATTCCGTGTGCTCCGTGGGCAAAAACTCCTTCCTAACATGGCTCTCGCAAAAATCACCTCCGTCACCGGCCGCGCGGTCAACGTTCCCGGCAACGACATCGATACCGACCGCATCATCCCGGCGCGCTTCATGAAGTGCGTGACCTTCGACGGTCTGGGCGAATTCCTCTTCAACGACGTGCGCAAGCAGCTCGACGGCACCCTCAAAGAGCACCCGCTCAACGAGGCCCGTTTCACCGGCGCCACCATCCTGCTCTCCGGGGCCAACTTCGGTTGCGGTTCCTCCCGTGAGCACGCTCCCCAAGCCATCGCCAAGTACGGCTTTAAGGCCGTCATCGCCGAAAACTTCGCCGAGATCTTCTTTGGCAACAGCACCACCCTCGGCATGCCCTGCGTGACCGCTTCGCGCGAAGACATCGCCAAAATTGCCGACGCCGTGACCGCCGCCCCCCAGACCGAGGTCGTGATCGACTTGGTGAAACTTGAGGTCCGCTTCGCCGGCCAGGCGGTTAAAATCGCTCAGCGCGAGAGCGCCCGCGACTCCTTGGTCAACGGCCGCTGGGACGCCATCGGTGAGTTGATCGACGGCAAGACGGACGTGCAGTCCACCGCCGGCAAACTCGCCTACATGGCCGCCTAAGGCTTGCTCCCTTCCAACCGGCGGGTCTTCTTGGGCCTGCCGGTTTTTTTGCGACTTTCACCTTTTCCCTATGCTCCTCGCCGTAATCGACATCTTTAAGGGGGCCGACGTCCTAATCTATCCCCTCGCGGCGTGCTCGATCGCGCTGGTTTACATTCTGGTTGAGCGCACCTACGCGCTACGCAGCTCGGCGATTTTGCCCCATGACCTTGTGGACGCTGTGGTCGACGGCAAACCGGTGACCGGCGGACAACATTCGGTGTTGGCGCGTATCATTACGTTTGCCGAGCAGCACCCGGCTGATCCCGATGCAACCAAGGCCTTTGCTCGCCTGGAAATTGTCCGCATGGAGCGTGGGTTGCCCTACCTGGACGTGATTTATGCTGGCGCCCCGCTGATCGGTCTGACCGGCACGGTTTGGTCGCTCATTCGGGTGTTTTCGAGCATTTCAGGATCCACGGGCATGCCCGATCCGGCCAAGTTCACCAGCGGGGTCTCGTTGGCGCTTTCGGCAACGGTCATCGGCTTGATCATCGCCGTGCCCGCTCTGGTGGGTGGCGGTATCCTCCAGCGCCGGGTGGAGAAATTCGCCGCCCAACTCGATGTGCTTTTGGAGCGTGTCCTTGCCCGGGCGAACGCCAAATAACCCATTATGAGCGGACTTTACCAACGCCGTCGCAAGCGTCCCGAGCTGAACCTCGTGCCTCTGATCGACGTGCTGGTGATGCTGGTTTTTTTCGCCTTCGTCACCATGCAGTTTCGCCCCTCGGCGACCCTGAATATCACCCTTCCCAAGGTGGAAACGGCGGGTAAAAACGAATTCAAGGGGGCCCTGACTATCGGTATTTCCAAAGACGGCGGGCTCTCCTTCAATGGGCAAGCGACGAGCGAGGCGCAGTTGGCTGATTTGCTCCGCCAGGTGCGCGAACTCGATAAAGACACGCCGGTGTTGATCCGGGCTGATGAAACCACCCCGCTGAAAACCCTGACTTTTGTGATGGATACCTGCCGCAAAACCGGGCTTAACCGCTTCAGCCTGCAGAGCCGGTGACCGACGGTTCGATCCGGTGACTGGCCGGAGCCTGGAGTGGTTTCGCAAATCCCCGGCTTGGGAGAAAGGCACGGCTTTGACCTCGCTGCGCCCCAAGCATCCTAAGCTTGGAACGCAGCCCTCGGATCGGGAGTTTACTCAACCACAATGTTGAGGATTTTGCCCGGTACGAAGACGATCCGCTTGATGGTTTTGCCGGTAAGAAACGGGGCGCTTTCAGCATGGGCCAAGGCCAGTTTCATCGCGTCGTCTTGCAGGGTGCCCACCGCAACCGAAAGCTCCGCGCGTCGCTTGCCGTTGACCTGCACGACCACCTTTTGCTCGGTCGCAATTAGTTTAGCCGGGTCGTAGACCGGCCACGGCGCGAGCTGGATCGACTGGCTTCCACCAAGGCGGGCCCAAAGTTCCTCGGCGATGTGCGGGGCCAGCGGGGCTAGGATTTGCAGGAACTGTTGCAGCGTCGCACGGCTCACCCGCTCGGCTTTCTGAATCGCGTTAATGCAGATCATCATCTGCGAAATCGCGGTGTTAAAGCGCAGCGTTTCGATGTCCTCGCCGACCTTTTTGATGGTCTCGTGGAGGAGTTTGACCAGCTCGGCGGAGTCGACCGCTGCGTCGTCGGAAATCTTGGGGTTAAGCTCACCCTCGCGGCCGAGGCATTCGCGCCAGACTTTTTGCAGGAAGCGGTGCACGCCCTCGATGCCGTTGGGGTTCCACGGTTTCATCGCCTCGAGCGGGCCGAGGAACATCAGATAAAGCCGCAGCGTGTCGGTGCCGTGAGTGGCTATGATGTCGTCGGGGTTGACGGTGTTGCCGCGACTCTTGGACATCTTTTCGCCGTCTTCGCCGAGGATGATGCCCTGGTGGAAGAGTTTGGTGAACGGTTCGGCCTGGGGCACGACGCCGAGGTCAAAGAGCACCTTGTGCCAGAAGCGCGCGTAGAGCAGGTGGAGCACGGCGTGCTCAGCGCCGCCGACGTAAAGGTCGGGTACGCCCCAGTAGGCGAGCAGCTTCGGATCGGCAAAAGCTTGGTCGTTGTGCGGATCGATGAAGCGCAGGTAATACCAGCAGGAGCCAGCCCATTGCGGCATGGTATTGGTTTCGCGGCGACCCCGAATCCAATCGGCGCCGGCGGGCTGCTCCTGGGTTGCTGGTACGGCCGCGCCGGTGGCGAGGTTGACCCAGACTTCGAGCCACTCGGTGACGTTGGCCAGGGGGCTTTCGCCGTTGCCGCTGGGCAGGTAGGACTGCACCTCAGGCAAGGTGAGCGGCAGTGCGGTGGCGGGTAGCGGCAGAGCAAACCAGGTGAGGTTCGTTGCGGTGTCGCGGTAGGTGACCGGGGTGGGCGGCAGATCGGCGGCACGCTCGGCGGCGGCTTTGCGGTAGTCGGCCTCGGTGACCCAGAGCACGGGGAACGGTTCTCCCCAGTACCGTTGACGGGAGAACAACCAGTCGCGCAGCTTGTAGTTGATGGTCGCTTTGCCGCGGCCTTGCTCGCTGAGGTCGGCGGTGAGCTTTTGTTTGGCCTCGGCCCAGGGCAGGCCGCTGTAGGCGCCGGAGCGCACCAGGTGGCCGTCGCCAGAGTAGGGGAGTTTGACGGCAACCGGTGCTTCGCCGGCCGCGGTCGGGGCGGCGGCGGGCTCGATCACCTGGATGATCGGCAGTTGGTATTGCACGGCGAACTCGTAGTCGCGTTCGTCGTGGGCGGGCACGGCCATGATCGCGCCAGTGCCGTAACCCATCAGCACGTAGTCGGCGATCCACACCGGCACTCGGGCGCCGTTGGCAGGGTTGATTGCGTAGGAGCCGGAAAACACCCCGCTTTTGTCCTTGGCCAGGTCGGTGCGCTCGAGGTCGCTCTTGCCGGCGGCCTTCTTCTTGTAGGCGTCAACCGCGTCGCGCTGGACGGGAGTGGTCAGGGTGTTGACCAGCGGATGTTCGGGGGCGATCACCATGTAGGTGACGCCAAAAACCGTGTCGGGGCGGGTGGTGAACACCTTGAGGTCGCCGAGCTCGGGCGCCTCGAGCTTGAACAACAGTTCGGCTCCTTCGCTGCGACCGATCCAGGCCTCCTGCATGCGCTTGGTCGAGTCGGGCCAGTCCACGTCTTTGAGGTCGGCGAGCAGGCGCTCGGCGTAGGCGGTGATCCGCAGTACCCATTGGCGCAGGTTGCGGCGCTCCACGGGGAAGCCGCCGACCTCGGACTTGCCGTCGATGACTTCCTCGTTGGCCAGTACGGTGCGCAGCTCAGGACACCACCACACCGGGCGCTCGTCGACGTAGGCCAAGCCCTTTTTGAACAACTGGAGGAAGATCCACTGCGTCCAGCGGTAATACTTGGGGTCAGTCGTATCGACCTCGCGCTCCCAGTCGTAGGAAAAGCCGAGGGCTTTGATCTGACGACGAAAGTTGGTGATGTTGTTCTGGGTGTTGGCGGCGGGATGGGTGCCGGTTTTCACCGCGTGCTGCTCGGCGGGCAGGCCGAAGGCGTCCCAGCCAATCGGGTGGAGCACGTTAAAACCCTTGGCGCGTTTGTAGCGCGCGATGATGTCGGTGCCGGTGTAGCCCTCGGGGTGGCCGATGTGCAGACCCGCGCCGGACGGGTAGGGAAACATGTCGAGCACGTAGTATTTCGGCTTCGACGTGTCGTTGGTCGTGCGGAATGAGTGGTTTTCCTCCCAGAAGGTTTGCCAATGCGGCTCGATTTGGAGGAAGTCGTAGTCTTTGCAATGCGTTGCCATCGGATTAAAACCGCCACCGTGAAGGATTCCCTCCAGCCGTCAATCACTCGAAAACTCCTCGTGTGCGCCGTCGTCGTTCTGGCGTGGACCGCGGTCGCCGAGGGCGCCGTTTCTCGCGGCTTTACCCACCTGCTCGACGCCGTGGTGCGCATCGACGTGCGCGAGGAGTCGTTTGATTCCGGCGCCCGGCGTTTTTCCGCCGGCATTGGCTCCGGGGTCATCGTCTCGGCCGACGGACTCATCGTTACCAACGCCCATGTGGCGAGTCCCCGGGCCGTCGAGCTCTCGGTGACGCTGGCCAGCCTCGAACGGGTCAACGCCACGCTGGTTGGTTGGGATCATTGGACCGACCTGGCTCTCTTGCGCATCGACCTCGCCGAGGTGAAGCGCCGCGGGCTCACATTCACCCATGCCGATTTCGCTAACTCCGACAAACTCTCGCCCGGCCAGACCGTGTATGCGGTCGGCACCCCGCACGGGCTTACCCGCACGGTCACCCGCGGAATCATTTCCAACAACCGCCGGTTCTTCGCCGACAACCGCGGCGTGAAGGGGTACGAGACGGGCCTCTTTAACACCTGGCTGCAAACCGACGCCGCTATCAATCCGGGGAACTCGGGCGGTCCGTTGGTCGATGAGCAGGGGCGCGTGGTGGGGATCAACTCGCGCGGTTACCTGGGCGCGGACAACCTCGCTTTCGCGATTCCGGCCAACATTGCCAAGCGGGTGGTGGCGGGCCTTGCTGCCGAAGGGGCGATCACGCGCAGTTACATTGGTATCGTGCCGGGGGCGTTGCTCGACCTGGAAGGGTTTTATGCGCTCAAGCAAAACACCGGCCTGCTCATCAACAGCGTGGATCCGGGTTCACCTGCGGCCAAGGCCGGGCTGCGCGGCGGGGACATTGTGCTCTCGATTAATGGAGCCCCCGCCGATGGGCGTTTCCCCGAACAACTCCCGCCGGTGCTCAACAGCATCGCCAGCCTACCGATAGGTTCGGTGGTGAAGTTGGTGGTCAAACGAGGCGAGCAAACCATCACCTCGGCGGTGGCCACCGAGAAGCTGGAAAGTCGCCAAGGTGAGGAGTGGGCTTTTGAAAAGTGGGGGCTGACCGTGCGTAAAGTCTCCCGGGCCTACGCCCGCGAAAACCAGCTCGATGACGACACCGGTCTGCTGGTAATCGGCGTGCAGCCGGGCTTTCCCGCGGCCGTCGCCGGAATTAGCCGGGGAGACATCATCACCAAGATCAATCGTGAGCGGGTCGCCTCGTTGGAACTCGCCAAGCAGATGCACGCCGAGTTTGTTGCCAAGCCGGCGCCCTGTTTGTTCGAGACCGAAACCGACCGCCGGGTCTCCCTTTATATCCTCAAGCCATGATCCTGCGCCTTCGCCCCTTCCTTTTGCTGTCCACCCTCCTGTTAGGGCGGGCCAACGTGGCGTGTGCCGCCGACCTGCCGGCTTTGTTTGCCGAACGGACCAAATCGGTTGTCGCAGTCGAATTTTTTACCGAGAGCGAGTTGGATCGGCGCCCGTCGATCACCGCCGCGTTGGTGGCGGATGCTGAAGGCACTTTGGTGCTGCCGCGCGCGGCCGTTAACACCTTTCTGCCGCCGTCCAAACTAAAGGATTTTCGCGTTTACCTGCCGGGTCGACCGGTCAGCGACTACGCTCAGGGTGACTACCTCGGGCAGGATCCGGTGAGTGGTTGGCACTTTGTCCGCGTGGAGGCGAAACTTCGTCCCAGTCTGGTGCCGGTGACTGCGTTTACCCCGGTGGCCGGGGAGCCGGCGATCGCGGAGGAGTTTTGGGGCATCGGGCTGCGCGGCAAGGATGAGGATTTTAAACCCTATTTCATGATGGCGCGGGTTTCGCACCTCCAACAGATGCCGGAGCGCACGGTGGTGGCCCAAGCCGAGGTCGCCGCCCCCGGGTTGCCGGTGTTTGCCCGCGACGGCGGCTTTGCCGGGGTCGCGGTGGGCGGTTTTGGCCAGTCGTTTATCCAATATGTGCGCAACGAGCGCGGCCAATCGGTCATGTTGGTCAACCCCGAGGAGAGCAGCGTGTTTCAAATCGCTGCCGATGTGATCCCGTGGCTCACGCGGATTCCGGCGAACCCGTCGGGGCGGCCGATCGCCTGGTTGGGCGTCTATGGGCTTCAGCCGATGGATCCGGAGGTCGCCACCTTTTTGAAGTTGGATCAACAATCGGGTTGTGTGGTGAGCGAGGTGTTGGAGGGCAGTCCAGCCGAGGCCGCCGGGGTGAAGAACCGCGACATCATCCTCGCGATCGACGGCCAGCCGTTGCCCCGCTTTAAACCCGACCGGGTGGTGGTCGGCTTCGTGGATCGCGACATCTCCCGGCGCAAGCCCGGCGAGGTGGTCACGCTTACGGTGTTGCGCGGCACGGAGCGGCTTGAGCTCAAGTCGACTTTGGTCGAGCAGCCCAAATTATTGCGCGAGGCCGAGCGTATCTATTTTGAACGGATTGGTTTTACCGCGCGTGAGTTTGTCTATGGCGACGGGATTATGCGGCGCGTAAAACTCGGGGCCCGCAAAGGGGTCATTGCCCACTTCGTGAAAAACAACAGCCCGGCCGGCGCGGCTGGACTGCTGCCCGACGACTGGATTCAGGAGGTCGACGGCACGGAGGTGAGAACCTACGCTGAGGCCGTGGCCAAGTTGGCCGCCATTGAGGCCGACACCGCCCGCACCGAGTTCGTCCTGCTCACCAGCCGCAACGGCGAAACCGCCGTGCTCCGGGTGAAACTCAAGTGACCTTCGCTTCATTCGCCGCCCGCCGGCCCCTCACTTTCACCCAACCGAGCTCCCGACCCTTATACTTTTTATGTTCACTGGCATTGTTGAAGAAACTGGCAAAGTCGTCGACTTCAGTCGCGGCGCTGATTCTTGGAAACTGCAGATCGCGGCTGCGGTCGCGCTCCAGGACATCACGCTCGGCGACAGCATCGCTGTGAACGGCTGCTGTCTCACCGTCACCCAATTTGACGCGCACTCGGTGGGGTTCGACGTCCTGGAGGAAAGCCGCCGGGTCACCAGCCTTGCCTCGATCGCCCCGGGGGCGGCGGTCAATTTGGAGCGGGCGCTGCGCTTTGGCGGAAAAATCGGCGGTCACTTCGTTACCGGGCATGTTGATGGACTGGGGGTGATCGAGGTGTTTGAGCCGCGCGGGGCGGATCATTATTTGCGGGTGCGCGGCCCGGCTGGGCAGGGCCGTTACCTGATCCACAAGGGCAGCATCACCATCGACGGCATCTCGCTGACCGTCGCGGAGGTTAGTGGCGATACGTTCGCGGTGTGGCTGATTCCCACCACCATTCAAGTCACGAATTTGCGGGAGAAACAGGTCGGTTCTCGGGTGAACTTGGAGTTCGACCTGCTCGGTAAGTACGTTGAAAAGCTGCTCGTCGCTCCCCGGAGCTGACCCATCCATGCGCGCCGCGCTCACAGCCCTGACCGAGGAACTCAAACGCCTGAAGACGACAGGTGTTACCTCGGTGCCCGTCTCGGCGGAGAGCCTGGCGGCCTTGCGCAAAGTGTTGGCGGCGCGTGCCGCGAAGGCGTTGGCCAGCGCAGTGGGGTATCCGGTTTTGGTGGCCCCGGCGTCCATGGTCGGCGCCGCGAAGGCTCGCCCCACAACGGGCAACCAAGAAAGCGTGTCGCCTGTCGCTCCCCCGGCCAATCCACCCGCAGTCAATCCGTCCTCCCCTCGGATGACTTCGGCGGCCATACTGCCTCCCCAAGTAACGAAAACCAAACCGGCGCCCGCCTCGCTGCCCCCGCCGCCGGTCATAACGCTACCCGCGGGGGACAAGGCTGCGCGCTGGGCATGGCTGCGCGACCAGGCGATCAACCACCCGGTGGCTCTCGCCAATGTTCGGCTGGGAAAAAAGCTCGTTTTTGGCGTCGGTTCACTCGACGCGAAGATCCTTTTTTTGGGCGATGCGCCGGGCCCGGAGGAGGAGACGCAAGGGGAGCCGTTTTTCGGGCCTGCCGGCCAGTTGCTCACCAAAATGATCCTCGCGATGGGGCTTAAGCGGGAGGACGTCTATATTACCAACTTGATGAACTGGCGTCCGCAGGTCCCGACTCTGGCTGGCGTGGAGCAAGTTGGCACGCGCGAGCTGACCGCCGAGGAGATAGCGTTTGGTCTGCCCTTCGTGCGCGCCCAAGTGGACGTCGTTAATCCGGATTTGATTGTGGCGCTGGGGGCCGCGGCGGCGCGGGGACTGCTGGGGGCCGACAGCTTCAAGACACTCCCCGAGGTTCGTGGCCAGTGGCAAAGTTTCGGTAATAAGCCGTTGATGGTGAGCTGTCATCCCAGTTATTTGCTTCGCCAGGAATCCCTCGGGGCGACGGCTACCCGCAAGGCAAAACGCTCTACCTGGGAAGATCTTTTGAAAGTC
>JBILBW010000139.1:0-6507 GCA_044353465.1 Rariglobus sp.
GCAGCCGTCCGCCCCGAGTCAAAAAAGGAGCGGAATCACTTAAGGCTCATCTCGGCGGATTGCTGACCTATTTTAAGCACCGCATTTCCAATCCACTCACCGAGGGTTTTAACTCCAAAATCCAAGCGCTCAAAGCCGACGCCCGCGGCTTACTCATGCCGCTTCAGATGCTACGCAGTATATTAAGTTATACTATTTCTAGCCCAAAACGATTCTATAGGGTCTGAAGGAAAAGTTTGTTTTAGCGAGAAGCCAACCCTCGCCGATCAAGCTTCGAGCGCGCTCTGGGCCGTGCCAAATGGGGTGGAATTTTTCACTGATGGTTGCTTCGATATCGGTCAGGATGACGTAATGAATGTTGCCGATGCGGTCCTTGATCAGATCGCCTAGTTTTTCTACTGGGTTAAGTTGAGGACTATAGGAAGGCAGCGAGATAATGCGTACGTTAGGCGAGTAGTCCAACTCGCGCTTGAACGCTTCAGCTTTGGCCGGATCTTTTTTTTGCGTGGCTTTTGCGCGGCAGCTTCAGTTTCGCCCCCACCCGCCGCAGCCATCCATACACCCCGGGTCGTGACAAGTTTACTCCCTGGCTCTTCGCCCAGCTTTGTACTTCTTCAGCCCGCTTCCATCGGCCCTCTTTGAGCCCTTCGATCAACCCGGCTTCCGCGCTCGGGGTGACTAGGGTGCTACCCGCCTTCGCGCCCCCTCTGGGCTTGTTCTTGAGCCCCTGCACCCCCTCGGTGCGGAAACGCCTGATCCACTCGACTACTCGGCTGCGCCCCATCCCCGTCAATTCCGCAATCTCGTCCAAGCTATGCCGCCCAGTAAACGCCAATCTCACCGCCATCAACCTGGCCTTCGGCAATCCCGCCTGCTCCTCCCCGGCCAGCA
Source organism: Rariglobus sp. (assembly GCA_044353465.1). Taxonomy (GTDB): domain Bacteria; phylum Verrucomicrobiota; class Verrucomicrobiia; order Opitutales; family Opitutaceae; genus Rariglobus. Next base: position 892 of record JBILBW010000139.1, read on the forward strand.
GCGCCTTCACATCCTGCCGCCCCGGACCATCCACTAACTTGATTTTCGGTTTCATCCCTTTCCCCTTAAGCAACATTCATTCCAATCAGCTCATTTAGGAAAATAAACGGAATTACACTTTTTCTCGCACACTCCACTCGTTAAAATCGTTCGGCGCCCCGAACGAAACGACTTCGACCTCCCGCTGCGATACCGGCACGCCCGTAGTCGCGAGAACGCGCAGTGATTCTAAAAGCCCCCTGCCCGAGCGCTCAGCTCTTTTTCAACTCGTCGCGATGGCGGATGTCCTGGGCCTTGGCCAAAAACACCATCTCTTCGGCAATGTTACAGGCGTGATCGGCGACTCGCTCCAACGATTTGGAGATAAACATCAGTTCCAGCGCCCGCGTGGTCGTCGCCGGGTTCTCGATCATAAAGCTGCTCAACTCGCGATAAAGCTGCTTGTTGATCGAATCGACCTCGGCGTCGCGGCGCACCACCGCCAACGCTTTATCGGTGTCCCCGTGAAGAAAACAATCCAAGGCATCGCGGAGCATCTGAATGGCAATTTCGGCCATGCGGGGAATGTCAATGTATTGCTTGAGCTGGGGCTCGGCGGAGAGGCGGATCGCGCGTTTGGCGATCGTGGTGCACTCGTCCCCCACCCGCTCCAAATCATGCGAAGCCTTCATGCCCACAATGACCAGGCGCAGTTCGGTGGCCACCGGGGAGCGCAGGTTCATGTAACGAATCGCCTCGTCGTCGATTTCCATCTCGAGCCGGTCGATCTCATCGTCGGCCTCGATCACCCGCTTGGCCAAGGCGGCGTCGGCCTCCACCAGGGCTTTGAGCGAATCGCGCACCTGGCGAATGGAGAGCTCACCCATTAGCATCAGGTGCGAGCGGAAGGTTTCGAGTTCGGTGTCAAAAAAACGTTTCATGCTGCGGGGTGTTTACCACGAAACCCACGAAAGAGCGGCTCTTCCGTAATTCAGTGGTTTCGTGTGTTCTGGGTATTTTCGTGGTTAAAAAACTGAAGAGGGCGCAACTCAACCGAAACGGCCGGAGACGTAGGCTTCGGTTTGGGGGTTGGCGGGATTCATGAAGATCGTGCGGGTGTCGGCATATTCAACCAGTTTCCCCATGTAAAAAAACGCCGTCTTGTCGGAGCAGCGGGCGGCCTGCTGCATCGAGTGGGTCACGATGATGATGGTGTAATCCTTTTTGAGATCGTGGATGAGTTCCTCGACCTTGGCGGTGGCAATCGGATCCAAGGCCGAACAGGGCTCGTCCATGAGGATAATCTCGGGGGAAACGGCGATGGTCCGGGCGATGCAGAGCCGCTGCTGCTGACCGCCGGACAAACCCAAGCCACTCTCGTGGAGGCGGTCCTTGACCTCGTCCCAGAGGGCGGCCCCGCGCAGGGATTTTTCCACCACCTCATCGAGCCGGGCCTTGTTGGACTCGCCTTGGATGCGCAGGCCGTAGACTACATTTTCGTAAATCGACTTGGGAAACGGGTTGGATTTTTGGAAAACCATGCCGACCCGCTTGCGGAGCTCGATCGGATCAACGTCCCGGTTGTTGATGTCGATGCCGCGGATGGTGACTTTGCCCCGCTTGACGCTGGTGCCGTCGATCAGGTCGTTCATGCGGTTCAAGCAGCGCAGCAGGGTGGATTTGCCACAGCCGGAGGGCCCGATAAAGGCGGTAACCCGCTTGTCGTCGAGCTTCAGGTTGATGTCAAAAAGAGCCTGCTTGGCCCCGTAGTAGAAATCGAAGTTGTCGATTTCGATCAAGTGGGCGGCCTGCTCGGTGTCGGTCGCTCGGACCGGCACGGCAAAAGAGCGGGAGGCGGGCGTCGCCGAGGCAGCGGAGGGAGGAGTGGAAGTTTCCATGGACACGACTGGGGGACGGGGAGCGGAAGGCGATGAAGTTACCATTTGTAGCGGCCGCGGAGGTTGTTACGTAAAAGAATGGAGGCGGTGGCGATGAGGCCGACGATGGCCAAAAAGACGAAGGCGGTGCCGTATTGCACCCGGGCGGTGTACTCGTTTTGGGGGATTTTGGAAGACACCACATAAATGTGATAAGGCAGCGCCATCACCCCTTGGAAGAAAAAGTCGCCCACCGTGTCCACGTCCCAGGGGAGCTTGTCGCGGACCACATAGGCGGCGGTGAACATAATCGGGGCGGTTTCGCCGGCCACCCGGGCAATGCCCAAAATCGAGGAGGTCAAAATGCCCGGCAGGGCGTAAGGGAGCACGTTTTTGCGGATGGTCTGCCACTTGGTGGCACCGAGGGCGAGCGAGCCCTCGCGGAAGCCCCTGGGGACCGCCTTGAGCGACTCTTCCGATGCCGTGATCACCACCGGCAACACCATGAAGGCCAGGGTGAACCAACCGGCCATGAGCGAGACGTTCCAGCCGCAGAAAATCACAAACATGCCGAAGCCAAACAGGCCGAAGACAATCGAAGGCACACCGGCGAGGTTGAGGATGGCCAGACGGATAAAGCGCACCACCGGTCCGTCGTTGGCGTATTCGTTCAAAAAGATCGCGCTGCACACGCCCAGCACCAACGCGATCGACATCGAACCGACCACCAAAAGCACGGTGCCGACGATGCACGGCCAGATGCCGCCGGCGGAGTAAACGTAACTCGTGGCCTTGAACTGCGGCGCGGGCTGGCCGGCGGCGGCCGCCTGAGCCTCGGCCGCCTGGCGGAAAGCACGGTATTCCTTGTCACCCATCTCCCGGGCCTGCCCCTGGTGTTCGAACACGTAGAGCGACTCAGGAGCGGTGAACAAAAAGGTGTTGGTAACGTAGGGGAAATGGGCGGTGGTTTTGAAGCCGTTCACCACCGTGGGCACGCCCTTGATGATAATATCGGCAAACACGACCAAGCCACACAGCAGCACAAAATAGGTGGCGGCCCGAAACGAACCCAGCACGAACTTCTCCAAAGCCTGGGTACGACTGGGCTTGTGGGCGAACGGGTTGGAGGGAGGGAGGGAGGCGGCATTCATGGGTGGTGCGATAATCTTAGCCGATCGAGACACGGTACTTGCGCACAATTTTCTGCGCCAGGAAGTTGATCAACAGGGCGATCAAAAAGAGCACCAAGCCAACCATAAACAGAGCCCGGTAATGGATTTCACCGCGAACCACCTCGCCCATTTCCTGGGCGATGATGCCCGTCATGGTGTGCACCGGCTGGACAAAGGCGGTCAGCCCGGCGGTGAAATCCGGGATGGCGATGCGGTTGCCTGCGCACAGCAATACCACCATGGTCTCGCCGATCACCCGGCCCAGCCCGAGCAAGATCGCCGAAACGATACCGGAAAGCGAAGCCGGCACGATGATGCGCAGGATGGTCTGCATACGGGAGGCGCCCAAGGCAAAGGAGGCCTCTTTAAAGGCGCGGGGAACGTTGTTGAGAGCGTCCTCGGCCAGGGTGAAGATGGTGGGCACCGCGATCAGGGCGAGCAGACAGCCGGCGGTGAGGGCGTTGAGCCGCTCGGCGAAGGGGAAACCGGGGACCCAGCTGAGCGCCTCCACTTGGGACAGGGCCCGCAAGGCCTGGCCAAGCACGGCGATACCGAAAAAACCCAAGACCACCGAGGGGAACGCGGAAATGAATTCGATCGCCGGCTTGACCACACGCTGCTCGCGGGCGCTGGCAAATTGATTGATGTAAATGGCCGCCCCAACCCCGAGCGGTACGGCGAGGACCAGGGCGATGGCCGACACCATCAGCGAGCCGACAAACAACGGGACCACCCCGTACCAGTCCTGCCAGAAACTGGCCGTCTTCCATTCGCGGCCCAAAACAAAGCCGGTGAAGGTGTCCAAAAATGGCACGGGCTTTTGGAAGTCCCAGGTTTCCAGATTTTTCCGGGTCGCGGGAAAACTCGCCAAATACTCATGGTTGAGCTCCTTGAAACGCTCCAAGCGGACGGCGAGGGCGGCGGTGGCCGGCGGCAGGGATGGCAAGGTTTTTAACAGCTCGGTGATCGCGGCAGCCACCCCGTCGGCGGCCTCGACATAGGCTGGGGTGACGCCGACCAGCGGGGCGAGTTCGCCCTGAAAATCCACGTACTTGATCTTCACCGCGGCCGCCTCAGCGGTCATGCCGGCGGCAAGGAACTGGGCGCGCTCTTTCTCGGCGTCGCGGTTGATGGTGAACTTTTCCTTGATGGCCACGGCCACGTCGGTGAGCTCGGACACATAGCCGCGTACCGGTTCGATCGTGTCGCTATAGCGGCCGGCAAAAGCATCGAAATCAGCAAGTTGAGCGTTGGCCTGGGCGGCGGGCAGAGCTTGGGTCTCAGTCAGTTGCTTAAAGGCCCGCAGGCGGATGTCGAAGAGGTAGCGAGTGAGCGCGGTGTGGCTCTCCTGCTGGGTGCGCATGTAATCGACGTACTCCAGGCCGGCTTTGCGGTAGAGGGTGATACTTTCGCGGTTTTGGCCAAAAAATTCGGAACTCTCGCGAATCAAAAAGAAGGTGATCAAGGCAAGCACGACCACCGCGATAAGCGCGTTGCCGCCGAAAAACGCGCGGATCGACTCGTCGAAGGTCAGCCCAAAAAAGCGGGTGCGGGCCTTTTTAATGACAAAGGTCTTGGGGACGGGAGGCGGCGTGAGTGGAGCGGGCGACATGAGGAGGCGGGAGCGGTGAGCAACTCAGCAGAAATCGACCGAGTTGCACGAACCTAAAAGCGAGAGGCCCGCTTGCATGGGGTCAAGCGGGCCTCAGTTACACTTAGGTGACAAACCCGGGGGCGGAGCGTTTACTTGAGCGGGATGAACCCGACCTTTTCGACGATCTTCTGGCCGGCCTCACTGAGGGTGAACTCGATGAACTTGGCGGCTTCGCCGGAAGGTTCGCCGTTGGTGTAGTAGAAGTTCGGGCGAGCGTAGGGGTATTTTTTGGCGAGCACCGCCTCTTTGGTCGGGGTGGCACCATCGATCGAGATGACTTTTATGCCGGGGGCATGAAGGTAGGCGACGCCGACATAGCCGATACCGTTGACGTTTTTGCCCACCTCGGCGGCGATCTGCTCGTTACCGGCCATCTTTTGGGAGGACGGAGCGTAGTCGCGCTTCTTCATGGCGAGGTCCTTCCAGTCCGAGTAGGTGCCGGAGGAGGTGTTGCGGGTGTAGATGGAGAAAGCGCCGGCGGTGCCGCCCACAGCGGACCAGTCGGAGACGTCACCAGTGAAGATCTGCTCGACCTGGCGCTTAGAGAGCGCGGTGATCGGATTTTTCTCGTTCACGATCACGGCCATGCCGTCGTAGCAGACGATGATCGGCTTGAGGGAAACGCCCTTAGCGGCGGCGCCGGAGACCTCGGTGGCTTTGGCACGGCGCGAGGACATGCCGATAGCGGCGGTGCCGTCAATGATGGCGGCGATGCCGGTGGTGGAACCTTCGGCGGCGATTTCAAAGGAGACCCCGGGGTTCGAAGCCTTGTAGTCTTCGGCGAGCGTGGGGACGAGTTTGGCGCCGAGGGTGTCGGAACCCTTGATGACCAGCTTTTGGGCGGAGACGGTGCCGACGGAGGCGAGCAACGCGGCGAGAATGACGAGAGATTTGTTCATGACAGAAGGAAAACGATTAGGAGAATAAGAGGAAA